>NZBC01000259.1 GCA_002687715.1 Planctomycetota bacterium
GGACCTCCAGGTCCGCTCTGACGGCGAAGCCGGATCCGGAGCGGACCTGGAGGTCCGCGCTCCCGACAGAGCAGATTGACTCACAGGCTCTGGCGGTCCGTCGCTTCCGGCGGACCTCGCCATCCGGCTCCCGGCGGACCTCGCCATCCGGCTCCCGGCGGACCTCGCCGTCCGGCTCCCGGCGCGTCCGCTACTTCACGTTCTTCTTGACCCAGTCGCGCCAGGCCTTCGGGTCGGTCCCGAGGTCCACGCCCGTGAGTCGACGGAGGTTGTTGCGGTACACGTGGCGGACGACGCCGACGGAGATGAGCGCGACCTCGAGGATCGACCCCTCCTGGAGGATGTCGACGATCGGGTCGGCGATGAAGGCCGTCTGCGCGACCTCGACGTCGTAGTCCTTCACGTAGGCCATCTGCGTGATGTTGATGATATGCACCCGGTTGGGCTTGAAGCTGGCCGCTAGCGCCTTCGCCAGGGGTGCCGCAGCGGCCTTCGCGCCGAGCTCGCCCAGGGCCTGCGCGGCACGCGCCTTGATGGTGTTGTCCGGGTTGGACAGCTGCGCCGCATAGACGTTGACCATTGAACCGTCGTCGGTCGTCTTGAGCGCGCGGACGCACTCGCGACGGACGGCGAACACTCCGTCCTGGAGCGAACGGCGGAAGAGGTTCTGGACGCGGGCAGGCTTGCCCGTGACGTCACGCAGCAGATGGGCGCCGACCCAGCGAACGCGCGTTTTGCTGTGCTTCAGCGCTTTCGTGGCGGGACGGAAGACGAGGTGCTGCGGGAGAGTGCGCGCCTTCTCGGCCGCGATGACGGCACCGACGTTGTCGCGGCGAGCGAGGTCCTCGAGCAGGAAGTCGATGAACTTCCGCAGCTTCCGCCCTTTCGTGACCCCTTCGTCGCGGTGCACCCGGTGTACCGCGGCGACTTGCGACAGGATCATCCGCGCCCACTTGTCGTCGGTGTCGGAGGCGAGGAGAACGTTCAGCTGACGGCGCAGGCCCGTGAGATACCCCTTGGAGCGGCACTGCTCGGCGAGGGCGCGATGGCCGGCGATGTCACGGACCTTGAGCTTCTTGGCGGCGGCCCGATACTCGGCGGCCAGCGCATCGAGCGACGTGTTGGCCTTGCCGCCATACTCGGCACGGGTGATCACCCGGTCACCGAACGGCGTCGCCAGACGCACCTCGCGCTTGCCGATGCGGGCCTGGGCCTCGATCAGGGTGCCGTCCGTGAGTCGGTGGACAGCAGTCCCCGGACGCCCGGTCTCCGTCGTGGTGACGGACGCGGACATCAGAACGAGTGCCGGAATCAGGAGTTTCATGGCTTCAATCCCCGAACTGGTCCGCTCCCGCACCGGAGCAGAGTGGTGTCCCGATCATAGCGGGAACCCGATCGACTCCGGCCCGTATTCCCCATCGACCAGGAGTGTTTCAGGCCCTGAGCGATCGTGGGCAACCCAGGGACGGCCGGGGGCGTGATGGGTAACGCCGATGACCCGGCAACCACCGCTCCAGAGCTCGAAAGGACTTCCCAAGCCGGGCAGCAGGTTGATAGTCTCCGGGCTCACTGAGTCGTGCTGCCATGGTTCCCTGCCAGGTTCCTCCATGGTGTGCCGTCGACCCCTGGAGAGGATCATGGGCAAGCGTTTGTACGTCGGAAACCTGAACTACGCGACCAACGAGGACGGCCTACGGACCGCCTTCGAGCAGGACGGTCGCCGCGTGACGGACGTACATATCGTGATGGACCGCGAGACGGGGATGCCCCGTGGCTTCGCGTTCGTCGAGATGAGTTCCGATGAGGAGGCCCAGACCGCCATCGACACGATGGACGGCTCGGACCTGGATGGTCGCGCCCTGCGCGTCAACGAGGCGCACGATCGGCCTCAGGGTGGCGGCGGAGGTGGTGGTGGCCGCGGCGGCGGCGGCGGCGGGGGTGGCGGCTACGGCGGCGGTGGCGGCGGCGGGCGCTGGTAGACGACATCCACGACGCCCCACTCCAACGACCAACCTCCTCCCGTGCTCCGTCGGCTGCATTGGCGATGCGCGATCAGCGGCCGTCCAGAGGTGACGGCTCACCGGGCGGCCGGATCCGGGTGACGCCGAGCAGCCACCCGAGCAGACAGGGGAAGAGCACGATGTGCGCGATCATCATTCCACCCTCGAGGTCGAGGATCGCGGACACGGTGAGCGCCCCGCCACCGACCGCGATGCCGCAGGCGCAGAGCCGCGCGAATGGCGGTAGCTCCCCCGCAGCCGCCATCGACAGGAGGAGTACTGCGACGGTGTAGAGCCCGTTCGCGAGCCCCGCGCAGAGCATGGTGGCTGCGCGCTCGAACGTGAGGAACACCTCCCAGTCGTCGAAGTCCACCGCGCTCGGAAGCACTCCGATCAGCATCGACTCGCCCGTCAAGTCGGCGAGCACCGCCAACGCCCCGGTGACGGCGGCGTGGAGGACCATCAGCGTCCCCGCGTACGCGCGTCTGAATGCGACGAACACCAGCAACATCGACAGCGCGCTCAACGCCCAGACCGACCACGTGGCGACCCACATCAACCGATGATCTTCGATGAACCGGCCTCGGTCCTCGGGGCCGTCGGACATGAGTCCGGTGGAGATCAACGGGAGCAACATCGCCGCGCCTGCGTGCATCGCGAACGAGAACATCGCCGCGTGGCGCAGGTTCATCACCGCCCGGTCTTCGATCGGCTCAGCCATCGTCCACCATCGTCGCCTCGGCGCAGTTCAACCGGTAGCCCCGACGCTCGCAGGACACCAGGAGATCGTCCCACCCGATCCAGTCATGAGGCGGCAACGGTCCCGTGCGCGGCTCCGAACCGTCGAGGAGATGGCGGGCCATCTCGACCGCGGGCAACACCGGAATGCGGTGGCCATCGTGCTCCGCCACGAGCGTCACGCGAGCCCGGACGCCGTGACCCGCCCGACGTCCTGACGCCTCCACCCCGACCGCGCCGACGCTGGTCCCGAAGCGCCCAAAGAGCGCCATGCCGCAACGCAGCAGCCCCGCGCACGGCACCCAGCTCGGCACGATGCGCCACCGGACGGGCCACGCGAGCGCGGACACCAGCACGTTGAGAAACCCGATTTCTCCCCCCACCCGAAACTCCACGCGGTCGGCCCCGAAGGTACGGCCGAGGACATCGAGTCCCGGAACGTCGACCAACCAACCCTTCCTCCGCCCCACGGGCGCGGGGTAGTCGAACGGCGCGGGCTCCGACCAGCCCGACACGGTGAGGCACGCGCCGTCCCGCCAGACCTCGATCGGCCTCCCGACCGACGCAAGCAGCGACGCGACGGTCCCATGCGCCCGCGGCATCCGGTTGCCGGGTGCGATCGACAGGTCGAGGCTCGTCACGACGTCGAAGGCCTCCGTCGCCCGCCGCGCGAGCACACCCACCAGTGCGGGCAACACGGACCATCCGGTGGCTACAGGGACCGCGGCGTCCGCGGCCCGCGCGAGCACGACGTCACAGAACCGGCGGTCGTCGCTGAGATCGATGTACGCAACCTCGCGGGCGAGCGCCGCGTGCAGCAGGGTCTGAGGCAGCTTCTGGAACGGTCCGGCCGCCCCGATACACACCCCCACGCCGTGCAGCGCCGCCTCCACCGTCGACCCATCGTGGAGGTCGACACGGGTGACGGACAACCGGCTTCCCTCGCCGAGGCGATCGCAGAAGGTCTGCTCGAGGCGGGCAACGTCGCGACCAGCCGCGATCACCCGCGCGGACGTCTCACTCAGCAGCTCCTCGACGAGCTGGCGGCCGAAGTAGCCGCCTGCCCCGACCACGAGCACCGTCGGGCGTCTCGTCGGCGCCGTCACCCGGCGAACGTCCCCGGGTGCAGCCAGTAGTAGAGCAGCGCCGCAGCCTCACGCGCGACGAGGAACCGGTAGCGCGTCAGCGGGCGTGATTCGCGGACGGGCACCGTGTAGCAGCGAAGCCCCTGGCGTTCACCGAACAGCTTGATGCGGGCGAGATGCCAGTCGTGGCTCACCAGGAGCAGGGAGCGCCAGCCGCGCTCCCGTGAGAGGTCGCGGGCATTGCGAACCGTGGCCAGGGTGTTGCGACCGTCCGGGTCGAGGACGAGCGCTTCTTCGGGCACTCCCATCTCGAGCGCGAGGCGTCGCATGGCCTCCGTCTCACAGATCGGTTCGTCGTCTCCATGGGCGCCGGAGAGGACGAGAGTGCGCACGAGCCCCGCGTGATACAGCTCGACTCCGGTGCGAACGCGATCCGCCAGACTCAGAGACGGCGCGCCGTCCCGGTGCACCCTCGCCCCGAACACGACCGCAGCATCCGCCGCACGGCGGTAGTCGGTCTCACCGAACACGAGTGCGTGCGCCAGGAGTGCCGGGATGAGGAGGAGGCTCGGCACCGCGACCGCGAGCAGACGCGGCCGCCACGTCGCCGGACGGGGTACGTGCGGGCGGATACCCACGGCCCACGCGAGGAGCAGGAGCGCCGTCGGCAGGCTCATCGGAATCACAAACGTGGACGCAAGCCCCTTGTCGGCCAGCATCATGATTCGCTGAGCGTCCAGGAAACACCACACCGCCAGCCAGGCGGCGAGCGCACGCACTCCATCGAGAACCCCCGTCGACCACCAGCGGCGGCCGAGGACTCCGATCCCGAACGCGATGAGGAGCGTCTGCGCAAACCCGTCCGGTAGCGACCGCAGGTCCACCCAGAACCACCCGGCCGGCCGGCCCGTCATCTCGAGCCCGGAGTTCACGAGCGTGACGACCGCCAGCACGTCGACCAACGCCACCCCGATCGCAACCGGCACCCGCCACAGATGTCCCAACATGTCTTCCCTCCTCGCGGCCGTCTCCGTCAATGACGGAAGATCGGCAGATACCCCAACGGCATCCGCAGCAGCAAGCACGCGATCGCGGTCGAAAAGCAGTCACCCGGTCCCACGTCATTGCGCCAGCTGCCGTCGAGACGCTGACGCCGGAGCAGGTCGCGGGAGAGCTTCGCCCAATAGGCCTCCCAGCGTTTCCCGCCCTCCATCTGGAGGGCCTGCGCCGCGTAGTAGTTCCCGTACCAGAAGAAGTAGTGGTGCGGGTAGTGATTCGACACGTCGTCATACCCCTCTTCGAGGTACTCGAGCGCACGCCCGCTGAGCTTGCGATCGAAGACCCCGGCGCTGTGCAGACACGTCACCGCGGCTCCGTTGATGGCGAAAGACGTCTTGGTCCGCGCCGAGCGCCCGTAGATCTTGTAGTAGAAGGCGCCCTTCTCCCACCCGCCGTCGATGCGACTCTTCTTCACGTAGTCGACGACGCGATCAATGACGGAGCGGGGTACCCGAATGCCCACGTTGCGTGCAGCGCGCAGCGCCTGCACCTGGCAGACGGTCACGGAGAGGTCGGCCTGGAGCATGCCCGGGGTGTACCGCCAGGCGCCATACTCGTTCTGCGCCGACACGATGAAGTTGCACGCCTCACGGAGGGTGTTCTCCAGTTCACGTGCGCGGCGATGCGTCATTCCGTGAACCTGCGACAGGAACATGACTCCGAACGAGTGGCTGTACATCCGCGACCCGCTGTCCGTGATGTAGGCGTGCCCCTTCGTCAGGTCGAGCAGGTAGTCGACGATGCGATCGAGCACTTTCGAATACGGCCCGCGCTGCGGCACGTTCCCGTTGGCGAGAAACGCCAGCCCCGCCATCGACGTGACCCCGGGATGCGCCCGAGCGTGCTGCTTCTGCCAGTCCTCGTCGTAGAACACGACGAAACCACTCATGCGTTTGTGGCCCGTCGCCCCCCGCCAGCCGCCGTTCGCCTGCTGCTGCGTGGCCAGCCACCTCAATCCGCGCTCGACGGCGGCATCGATCGTGGGGGATCTCCGGGGGGCCCGGTCGGCAACGACGGGACGCGTCGCAGCCGGAGACGAATCGGAGTGCTTGCCCTCGCCAGCGAACAACGCCACGGCTGCCACCGCGGCTCCGAGCATGACGGCAAGGAGTCGACCCATCGTCCGGTCACCCTATCACACGCCCTCCCCGAAGCGACGCC
>NZBC01000260.1 GCA_002687715.1 Planctomycetota bacterium
GGTGGATCAGCCGGGTCTCCCGCGAAGGATAATCCCACCCTCGAAGAGACGCTGAAACGGTACAGGAGAGCGTGTGAAGCAATCTCCTCTGCCGGGAGCGCGGAACTCCAGGTCCGCTCCGGGTCCGGACCCGGCTTCGCCGCCGGAGCAGAGCGGACCTGGAGGTCCGCGCTCCCGGGAGAGCTGGGCTCCTGGGTTCACCAGGGATCTGCACCTGGGTTCGCGATGCTCAGGGTGGGACTCGAACCCACACTGGGGGCATTTTAAGTGCCCTGCCTCTGCCTATTGGGCTACCTGAGCGGAGAGGCGTCGCGGGCGGAGGGGAGCTACTCCATTCCCGCGACCTGGCGGAGCTCGTCGCCTTGTAATCGGTGCAGGAGCCACTCGCGGCGGCAGGGGACGCCGTGGCGAGAATAGAAATCCAGCGCGAGCTCGTTCCAGTCGAGGACGAGGAAGTCCATGCGGCCACACCCCTCGGCGACTGCGGTCTTGGCGCAGGCGACGAGGATGCGGTGTCCGAGGCGGGCGCTGCGGAACTCGGGGAGGACGAACAGGTCCTCCAGGTAGAAGGTCGGACGGGCGAGGAAGGTCGAGTAGGCGTTGAAGTGGGCGGCGTAGCCGACGATGTGCCCGTCGGCCCGGTTCTCGGCAATGAGCAGCCGGTAGTGGTTCCGCTCGCCGAAGAGATGATCGATGAGTCGCGCCTTTGCCTCGACGTCGGGCGGAGGCAGCTTCTCGAAGCGGGCGAGCGCGTCGACGAGCTGCAGGTAGCCGCCCGCGTCATCGGGGCGAGCCGGACGGATGGTGATGGACTCGCCTTCGCCTGGGGTTCGCGGCGGGGTTCCTTCTTCCGGACTCAACGTCCGTCCTCCTTCTTCTTCGGTGGGTTTGACGTGAGGTCGAGAAACTCGCCTCCCGTGTGCTGGGCGATCGACTTCAGCCAGACGTTGTCCTTTGCGCCCACGTTGATGGTGTGGATACGGACCATGCGACCGAGGTTGTAGCGCAGCAGTGCGTCCCGCAGCTCCCAACGGCTGATGATCAGGCCGATCGAAGGGTTGCCGTCGGTGAGCAGGAATATCGTATCCGGTCCCTCGACGACATCCTTGTGGTCGGGCCGCTTGCGGGGGTGGTAGGCCCGCCACATACCGTCGTGGATGTTGGTCCTGCCGCCGGCCGTGAGAACTCGGACCCGCTTGGTGATCTTCTTGCGCAGCGCGGGGGTGGCCCGCTCGAGTCCCTTCGTCGTCACCAGCGGCTCCGCCGCGTTCTCATAGGGGATGACCGAGATGAACGAGCCCTTGGGCATGCGGTCTATTGCGTTGATGAGCTCCGCCTTCGCGAGGTCGAGTCGGCTCTTGATCTCGTCCTTCTCGAGGTGGGGGGAGCGTCGGATGTGCTCCTCGGCGGCGCCGCCCTGGACGGGGTCGCGCATGGAGCCGGACGTGTCGAGGACGAACGCGTGCCGCCCCTGGGGGACGGGGATGCCGTAGTAGGTCGCGTAGCCGCTGGTCAGCCGGGCGCCAGAGTCCCTCAACGTGACCTTGCCCCGGTTCACTCGCCACCAGTCGGCCCACGCGGTGGCGCTGCTGCCGAGGTCCTTGCCGGTGAGACGGGTCAGGGCGTCCGCGGCGTCGTAGCCGACTCGCCCCGATCCCGGGTCCTTCAGGATGTCGATGAGGGCATCGACGCTGGACTCGGTGGCGCATTGGCGGAGCGCGAGCACGAGGGCAGCTCGCTGCGCCCACGCCTGGTTCGGCGGGCAGGACGACACGAGCGTGGCAACGTCGTCGGCGCCGCGGCGGCCGAGGCCCTGGAGGAGCGCGGTGCGGTCCTTGGGAGACGTCTTCGCCGCCTTGATCCGAGCGATCGCGATCTGGCGCGCCTCCCGCGACGGCATCATCGCGAGCGCCCACAACATCTCGACGCGCCGGTCATCCTTGGTCTTCTTCAGCGTACGCACGATCGCCTTGATCGAAGCGGCGTCGCTGAGCGTCGCGAGCGCTTCGCGAGACGAGCGGCGGGTCCGCTCGTCGAGATCGGGGCGGACGAGGAGCCGCACGGCGGCGACGCAGCGGTCGGCTTCCGGAAGCAGCGCGAGGTTGTCGCGGACGCCTCGGGCACGTTCGTTGGTCTTTTCGAGTTCGAGTGCCTTCGCGAGGCGCGATCGTGCGAGCTTGCAGTCCTCGCCGACGAAGCCGATCGCGTCGAGGCGGCAAGCGGCGCCTTCGCGGCCGTCCTTGCGACGGGAGAAGCGCAGCCGGCGAATCCCGGTGGACAGGTCGAGTTTGCGGCTGCGTGCGCGGTCCCACAGCCCTCGAATGTCGATGTCGATGGTGGACCGCCCGGGTGGCAGCACGCGATCGCGGTACGCCGCTCCGCCCGTCTTCTTGTACCCGCGTTCGTCCTCGATGCGCAGCTGCCACTTGACCGGAGTCGAGGCTTCGTTGACGACGAGGAGTCGAAGCGTGGTCGGCTTTGACGCGCCCAAGCTGTAGACGGTGGCGCCGTAGTACTTGGACTCTTCCGATGGGGAGAGTCGGAGGCACCCTTCGCCGATGACCCCGTCGTCTGCCCCGTGGAGGTACGTACCCGTGCCCTGGATGAAGGTGGTTCGGTCGGGCCGTCCGCCGAAGCTCCGGGCGTAGCGGGTGGTGCCCTGCGCGAGGAGCGCCGGCGCCAGGAGCATGAGGGTGAATACAGGGCGGATCATGGCGGCCGCATCATAACGTGATGGAGTGACCGCCTCTGCCCGGCTCCAGCCCGGGCCCGCCGCAGACGATTACTTCTTCTTCATCTGCTTCACCTTGGGGATCAGCCGCTCGACCTCACGGGCGGCATGGAGCCGCGCCTTTCCGAGCCGGACCAGCACCTGGGCCACGGCGTCCTTGTCCTCGGCCGCGCGGGCGACCCGCAAGCGCTCCGTGCCGTCGCGGAGGAACTCCTGGCCCCACTTGACCAGCTCGGCCATCCCGACCACGGTCGGGAAAGGCAGCGCCAGCGGATCGGATTCGGTTCGTACCTCGGCCGCAACCGTCTCTACGGGGACGGGTTTTCCCTCGGAAGGAGGCGTGGCCGGCTTTTCCTGCCCGATGGCGAACGGGGCGAGGATGACCAGGGTGAGAATCATGAGGCTCTTCATGGGATCGACTCTGCTCTCTTCTTGGGGGTCGACCTCTCCTTGGACATCGAGCTCTCCTTGGACATCGATTCCTCGGGTCATCGACCGTTCCTGACTGTATCGGATTCCTGGCCGCCGAACGCAACCGGGAACACGGGTACGATGGGTCGTGATGCGGATCCGGGAGTGGATGTTCGTCTTGGTGGCTGCGTCGGCGCTCGCCGCGCAAGGGCCGCCGGCTCCGCAGCGGGTCGCGGTGGTCTACCGCGAGGAGGTACCGACAGAGGGCACGCTGGATCTACTCCTCGGGAGATGGTTCCCGGGCGACCAGCTTCGGGTCGTCCGGCCTGGGGTGGACCGCCTGCCGGGGCGTACTCCCGTCGTCGTGCTGGCGGGTGCGACGGCAGCCGCCGCGGCGCGCAAGGCGTGGCCGACCTGCCCGGTCGTCTTCGTGGCCATGGAGCCCGCGCCGCCGCCGGCCGGAGTGGCCAGCGTCGTCTTTGCATTCGTCGATGCACCGGCGGTCCTCGCCGGGCGACGCGCGCTGATTCCCGGGGTCAAGCGACTCGGGGTGGTCGCGTCTCGTCCCGGCGTCGCGCTGCGCTACGCAGATGTTGCGGACACCGTCCTCGAGGTGGTCGCGGGAGCTCGGTCTCCGGACTCGATCCTCCAGTCCCTCGGTGGGGTCGATGCGGTGTTGATCCCCGACGACCCGGAGCTGACCGCGATGGCCGAGAGGCTGGTCGCGTCGGCGCGCGCGCGGCGGCTTCCAGTGGTGACGACCTCTCCGTGGCTCGCACGCAGCGGTGCGGCGGTCGGCATCGTCCCTGACCTGGAATCGGTGGCGTGGTCGATCGCCCGCGCCGTGAAGCGGGCTCGCGTGCTCGGGGGCGCGGCGCCGCCGCCACGGCCTCCATCCGTGCGGCGGACCGTCGACCTCGGGTTCTGGCACGCGGTCGGGCGTTCGATGCCGGCGAGCCGTCTGGCCCTTGCCGACGAGATCCTCCGCAAGCTCGGGCGATGAGAACCTCGATCCTGACGTCGCTCATCTCCGTGCCGCTGATCGCGCTGATCTGGCTTTGGGCCGAGTGGCTGGGTGCGAGTGCGGCCGACCAGGCTCGTCAGGACTGGAGCGCCGATTCCGAGGCGCTGGTATCGAAGGCGGAGGACCCGACCCTCGCGTCGCAGGTCACGGACCTGGTGGAGACCGCGGCTGCCCGCAGTCTCGAACGTGGTTTCACCGCGGTCGGACCCATCGTGGAGCCAGGTGCGGCCGGCGAGGACGCGCGCCGATTCCTCGATGACCGTGCCCGGGCACTGCGGGCTGAGTTGCGGGCGAAGGCCCGTATCCTGGGGGAGGAGTTCGCGGCCGAGCGGGCCCGGGTGCGCAGAGAGGAGCTCGCTCTCTTCACGGACTCCGGCGAGGAGTCGGCGGCGAATCGCACCCATCGGAGGGTGCGCCACACCGTGCGCATCTACTCGTGGTTCGTCATCCCGGCCGTGTGGTTGCTGGTGCTCTTCTTCCGGCGCCGGGTCTTGCGTCCCCTGGCTACGGCCACCGCGGCCATGGACGAGGTCGCGGGGGGGGGCGATCGTCGCCTCGACCCTGGCGTGGCACGTCCCCTGGGCGACTTGCACGGTGGGTTCAACCGCATGGTCGACATGCTCACGGCGACGCGGCGCGAACTCGAGGAGCGAGTCGACGAGAAGACGGCGGCATTGGGGACGGCGTTGTCCGAGTCGCGGGAATTGAATGGGCAGCTGAAGGCCGTCCTGGCCGAGCTGGAGGAGGCGCAGGAGAAACTCGTCAGTCAGGAGAAGATGGCGGCGCTTGGCACGCTGGCTGGCGGGATCGCCCATGAGTTCAACAACCTGCTCGGCGGTATTCGCGGATGCGCGGACGATCTGCTGTCCGAGGCGGAGGACGACGACGTGCGGGAGACGCTTGCGGTCATCGTGCGGGCGGCGCGGCGCGGGAGGACCATCGTCGAAGGGTTGCAGCACTTCTCGCAGTCCGGGTCGCGGGCGCCGCGTCCGGTCGACGTCGAAGGCGTGGTCAACGACGTCGTGAAGCTGCTGACTCCGATGGCGGCCGAACGGGACGTCGCGCTCCGGATCGCGGGAGCGCATGGCCTGGGCGTCGTCATCGCCGACAAAGGTGAGCTGCATCAGGTCCTGCTGAATCTCGTCCTCAACGCAGTCCAGGCTGCGCCGGCAGGATCGACGGTGGACGTCACGCTCGCCGCGACTGACGTCGGCGTCGCGGTCGAGGTTCTCGATCGCGGCCCCGGGATTCCCGACGCGATTCGCGAGCGGGTGTTCGAGCCGTTCTACACGACGCGTGAGCGCGAGGGAGGCACCGGGCTCGGGCTCGCCATCTCCCATGGCATCGTGGCCGGTCTGGGCGGGACGCTCGGACTCTCAGCGCGTGACGGCGGCGGTACGACGTTCCGACTCGAGCTACGTGCCGGGTCCCTGCCCGAGGAGCCGAGATCGTGAACGCGAAGCGAAAGCCGTCCGAGCCCGATGCGTCGCGGGTACTGGTCGTCGATGACGAGGAGAGCATGCGGCACTTCCTCGGACGGGCGTTGCGCCGCGAGGGGTTCGACGTCGAAGTCGTCGACAACGCCGAGGCGGCGCTCGTCGCGCTGGGCGACGGCGGGCCGTTCGACGTCATGGTGACGGATATCCGCATGCCGGGCATGGACGGCCGGGAGCTGTTCCGGAAGGCACGGGAGATCGCCTCGGGGACCCGGGTCGTGCTCATGACGGCCCACGGCAGCATCAAGGACGCGATCTCCGCGCTCCAGGACGGTGCCGAGAGCTACCTGGCGAAGCCGTTCGAGAACGACGAGCTGCTGGCCGTCGTCCACAAGGCGGCCGAGAAAGCGCGGCTCCTGGCCGAGAACCGCATCCTCCGCGCCCAGCTCGAGACGGGCGACGGGTTCGCGGGGCTCGTCGGCCAGAGCAAGGCCATGCGGCGGATGTACCGGACCATCGAACAGGTCGCGGGCCAGGGGGGGACCGTCCTGGTCACGGGGGAGAGCGGGACGGGCAAGGAACTCGTGGCCCGCGCCATCCACGCCCGCTCCGACCGGGGCGATGGGGCGTTCGTCGCCGTGCACTGCGGCGCCCTCCCGGAGACCCTGGTCGAAGCCGAACTCTACGGCGTCGTCGAGGGGGCGTTCACCGGTGCCGACCGCTCGCGCACCGGATACATCGAGCGCGCCGACGGAGGGACGTTGTTCCTGGACGAGATCTCCGAGGTGCCGCTGGACGTCCAGCCCAGCTTGCTGCGCTTCCTGGAGAGCGGGGAGGTGGTCCGTGTCGGCGGGACGGACGTCCTTCATCCCAACGTCCGCGTGGTCGCGGCGAGCAACCGTGACCTCCGTCGCCTCCTGGAGGAGGGCAGGTTCCGCGACGATCTCTTCTACCGCCTCGACGTCCTCCCAGTGGCGGTCCCGCCGCTTCGCGATCGCGTGGACGACATCCCGCTCTTGATGGCCCGCTTCTTCACCGGAGTCAACCGCTCCGACCTCGTCGTACCGCCCGACGTCGTGGCGTTCCTCCAGGGGCAGCCCTGGCCGGGAAACGTCCGGGAGCTTCGCAACCTCTCGGAGCGCCTCGCTGGCACCACCGAGGGGGACGTCGTCCGCCTCGAGGACATCCCGGCGGAGAGCGGGGGAGGTGCCCCACCCGCGGACCCGACCTCCGCCGCCTTCAAGCCCTACCGGCAAGCCCTGGAGGCCTTCGAACGCGGCTACCTCGAGGGCCTCCTGGAACGAACAGCCGGCAACGTCAGCGAAGCTGCGCGTCTCGGGGGGATGGCCCGGCCGAGCCTGCACGCGCGCATCTCGGCGCTAGGAATCGACGTGGATCGATTCCGCATTCGCTGAGAAATCCTCTCCCTTCGCTTCGGAATACCCCCCTCGCCTCTCATCCAATTCGAGGATTCGACGCAACACGGGGACCACGCGTCCGTAGGAGTCCACGCAAGACGTGTGCAAAGAGCCGCATTCGGGCTGGAAGGCCGCGGAGCCTGCGGCCACCCGTTGCGGAAAGTGCGCGAGAGCGGGATGAAGTTTCAACACGGGGCCCTCCCTCGTCGATATCAGGATGCCCCAGGCCGATCGGAGTCCCGCTCCGGTGCGGAGGATGTGATCGTGAGCAAGAGCAAGAACCTGTCGAAGAGCCAACTGGAACGTATGCGTGCTGACCTCGAGCGACGTCAACACTGGCTTTTGAACGCTTCTCGAGGGCGTCTCGATACGCCCGACGCCGAGGAGGCGGATCGCGCCGGCGACGAAGCTGATCTCGCGCAGGTCGCGTTGCATACGGACCTCGCCCTCGATGCGAGGGCCCGAGAGAGCCGCGAGGTGCAGCTGATCGACGAGGCGCTATCGAAGATCGAGAACGGGAGCTATGGCGTGTGTTCCGAGTGTTCGGAGACCATTCCGCTCCCGCGGCTCGAGGCCCTTCCGTTCGCGGCCCTGTGTATCGACTGCCAGGAAGAACTGGAGGCCACCGGCGCGCTCGCGACGCCGAGCCAGGAGTTCAAGCTGGACTGACGTTGCTGTCTCTATTCCGCCAAGACAACGGGCCGGTCGCCTCGAGGAGGTGCCCGGCCCGTTGGCGTTCCGGCGAAGCCGGGTTCGCCCTTGGCGCTCCCGGTGGAGGAGGGCGTGGAGCTTCGCGGTCGGACTTGTGCTACTTGATCGTGACGGGGATGTCCGTAGCGAAGGAGCCGTAGCTCGAGCTCTCTGGCATGACGACGCGGACGACGGCGGCGCCGGGCTTCGCGTTCTTGGGGACTCGGACCGAGCCGTGGCAGAGCATGCCTCAGCAGCGGCTCGTCAACTTGACGTGGTAGCGCAGCGGCTTCCCGTCGAGGTCGGTGCAGATCAGCGTGGCCTCTGGCGAGTCTTTCGTGCCGAGGAACCGGTCATTGACGCAGAAGAACGACCCCGGGCGGCTCCCCCGGTTGCCGACGAAGACCTTGAACTCCGTGGCGTTTCCCCGTTGCAGCTTGTCGCACATCCAATGCTGGAACTGGAACGGGCGATCGAACCCCGGGACGAACACGGGTGCGTCCTGCGGTGTAGTGGCGAACGGCTGGTAGCACTTGGAGTAGGGGCCGTAGGGGCCCATGGTGATCTTGCCGCCGCGCCACCGAATCTTGAAGCGGGTCCCTTCCGGGAGACGGTCAGATTTCGGACGCCAGTTGATGCTGACCTCGGTGTGCTCCGCCTTCGTCGCGGGATCGACGAGAATCGGGATCAGGAAATTCACCCGGCCAACAGACGTCGTGTCGCCTTGGAAGCGTTCGCCGGCCTCGGTCAGGTCACCGTCGGCGTCGAGGTCCAGATAGAGGACGTCGAACGGCGCGCGCTTGGGATCGGAGCGGTCCATGACCGCCCACATGCGCGTCTCGCCGTTGCGCCCGAACAGCAGCAGGCCGTACCGCTGCTCGCTGGACAGGAAGGTCGGCAGCTTCTTGATCGAACGGTCGATCGCTGCGAAGTCGATCAAACGGTAGGTGGGCTCGGCCGCGGTCGCAGCCGGGCCGCCATCCTGGGCTGTCGCCAGCGCCGCCGCGTTCAGCACGGCAGCCACCAATAGCGTCCACGTCGAGATTCGGCGCATGGGTTTCCTCCAAGATGCGTGGCGTCCCATCCTCGCACGGCACGCTCATTGCTCATACGTTCCCGTAAGCGTATCCCCCCGGAAGGAGTTACGACCATGACCACTGACAGGATGACAGTGAAACTGAGGGAAGCCCTGGCAGAAGCCGCCAGCCTGGCACAACTCGCCGGACATCCAGAGCTCCGGAATGAACATGTCTTCTGCGCGCTCCTGGAACAGCCGGGAGGGTTGGCGGAAGCGGTTCTCGAACGGCTGGGCGTCGACGTTGACGGACTGCGCCGGTCGTGGCGCGCCGATCTCGACGCGTTGCCGGCGCGGGACGGTGGACGCGCCGACGTGGCCACGAGTCGCGACCTGAGCGGGCTCATGATCGCCGCGGAGAAGCGTCGCACGAAGCTCGGCGATCAGTATCTCGGGGTCGAACATCTGCTTCACGCCGCGGCGGACGGGAAGGGCGGTGCGGTGTCGGTCCGGCTGAAGGACCTCGGGGTCACGGTCGATGGATTGACGGCGATCCTCGAGCCGATGCGTGGCGAGGGACCGATCACGTCGGACAACCCCGAAGATGCCTATCGCGCGCTGGAGCGCTTCACGCGCGATCTCACCGCAGTGGCGCGGGACGGCAAGCTCGACCCGGTCATTGGTCGCGATCAGGAGATCCGTCGCATCATGCAGGTCCTGTCGCGGCGGACGAAGAACAACCCGGTGCTCGTCGGCGAACCCGGCGTCGGCAAGACCGCCATCGCCGAGGGACTTGCGTTGCGTATCGTCGCGGGCGACGTCCCCGAGGGGCTGAAGAACAGCCGCCTCCTCGCGCTCGATCTCGGTGCCCTCGTCGCCGGTACGAAGTTCCGCGGTGAGTTCGAGGAGCGGATGGAGGCGGTGCTCAAGGAGGTCTCCCGATCCGAAGGCGAGGTCGTCCTGTTCATCGACGAGATCCAC
>NZBC01000261.1 GCA_002687715.1 Planctomycetota bacterium
CCGGGTCCGGATCCGGCGGCGCCGTCAGAGCGGACCTGGAGGTCCGCGCTCCCATCCAGAGCAGATTGCTTCACACGCTCTCGAAGTCTGCGCTCCCGTCAGAGCAGACACGCCCTGGAGGTCCGCGCTCCCGAAGAGCTACAAGCCGATACTGATCTGGACGCCGCTGGACAGCTCGATGACCGGGCCGTTGACCTGGGCGGCCTGGACGATCCAGGTCATGAGGGGGCCGCCGCCGCCGAGGGTGGTGACGAAGCGACCGTTGGCGTCGGCCTGGACGGTGTAGAGGCCACCGGTGAACGGGAAGGCCGGAACGACCTGGCCGCCGCCGGGGGCGCTCGCGAGCTGGACGGTGTCCGAGACCGCGAGGTAGACCGTGCCGTTGGGCGCGGCGCCGTCGATGACGCCAGCCGCCAGGTTACCGGCGGTGGTGAGGTCATCGCCGCAGACCAGGAGCGTCAGCGTGCCCGGACCCTGGCGGCCGAGATCGGGCTGGCAGAACTCGCACTCGTCGGGGATGAGGTTGGTGTTGACGTCCGTGCTGGTCTGGTTGACGAGGATGTCCACCAGGTCGCTCTCGCCATTGCCGTTGCAGTCGAGGTCGAAGGCGCGGATGAAGCCCTGCCAGTCGTCATCGTCGACGTCTCCATCCTGGTCGACGTCGAACACTGCTTCGGGGTCATCGGCGGTGTAGGTCACGACGCCGGGGCCGGTGCGCGCGAGGTCGAAAGCCGTGACGTCGTCGTAGTCGACGTCGCTGTCACCGTCGCCGTCGAACTCACGCTTCCCGAGGCTGTCGAGGAACGCGATCACCAGGGCCTGATCGGCGCCCGATAGGTTGATGAACATCTGCGCGGATGGCGCCGCCTCGCTGAGGAAGGCGTTGTGCTGCACGATGACGCCGCCCGGTCCCGCGATGCGGTCGGCGAGTGTGCCACCGGCGACCCGGCCGTCGTGCCACAGCGGGTCGCGGACGCGAAGGCCCCACAGCGCTGGAGTGCGGAGCTCCTGGAGGCCTCCAGCGCCCTGCTCGATGAAGTCGGCCGCCAGCCCCATGTCGTGGAGCAGGAAGTCCGAGTACGGGCGGATGGTCTGGCTGCGCAGCGCCGCCTCGAGCGTCGCGGCGTTGGACGTCGTGTACGAGGTCACGTGGCAGTCGGCGCATCCGATCGTGTTGAAGATCGTCTCGCCGGTCATGCCGGACTTGGGGGTCTGGGGCGGGGCGGCGAGGTAGCGCTGGAAGTTCGTGAGGTGGTCGATCCACTCGAGTCCGGTGCCGGGGACGATGGCGTCCTCCGGATCGGGGACGGTGTCGCACTGGGCGAGCAAGACCAGGTTCCCGTTGGGGGCATTCTCGGTCAGGACGAGACGATTGGTGATCCCCATCTCGTTCAACCCGGCATCGCCGGAGAACGTCAACAGCGTGGCGACCTGGGCTTTCCATCCGAAGCGTCCGACCCGCTGAGGACCATTCGGGTCTTCCAGGGGTTGCACCATGTGGACGATGCCGCTGACGCCGCCACCACTCGGGTTGGCGTTGGCGAGGATATCCGTGTCCAGGATCGACTCGATCAGTCCGCCGCCAAGGACCGACGGCGTCACTCGCATCGCCGTGATGTTCGCCGCTGCGGGGATGACCTCTTCGCATCCGAGCGTGATCGCCTGGTCCTGACGGAGCGACCCGCCGAGGTTCGCCAGTGGATCGAAGGTGCCGGCCTCCGAGTCGATGAACCCGAAGCGCGTGACCGTGATCGTCCCGGACCCACCGACCGGGTTGTTGTGGCAGCTGGCGCAGCTGTTCTGGTTGAAGATCGGACCGAGCCCTTCGCTGACCTGGAAGACACGGTTGAACTGCTGCTTGCCGATGTCGAATGCCGCGAGTTGTGCGGTGGTCAAGCCAGGGACGGGGTCACCGAGCTTCGGCTGCAGAACGGGCTGTCCCCACAGCGCGGTGACGCTGAAGAGGCCGACGAGGACGGTTTGGATTGCGCGCGAGATCATGAGGTCAAACCCCCTGGAGGTTCGGTGCTGCTTCGGTTGATCTGGTTGGGGGAGCGAGTGGGAGTGGGGACGAGGTGGCCGCAACGCAGCCACCCCGCATCGGCGGTCTTCGGTCAGGGCAGGAAGTCGGCGCGAATGGCGTTCGAAAGGCTGATCCCGCCGGGGACCGTCGGGTCGACAGCGGCCACCTGAGCCCACAGGCTGAAGGGTCCTCCGCCGCCCGGAACACCCGGCAGGACGAACTCACCGTTGCCGTCGGTCGGCACGATGATGATGCCGGGGTTGGGGTTGAAGAGCATGCCGCCGGCCGCTGGGACCGGGTTCAGCGACGCGGCGTAGCCAAAGATGGCGACGGAGTTCGGGGGACCGCCGGCGTAGCGGAGGTCCGCAGTGGTTCCGGACGACAGATCGCCACCACAGAGCTCGAGCGTGGCGTTGCCGTTGCCGTTCAGGCCGATGTTCGCCTGGCAGGTCTCGCAGGTGAACGTCGAGATCCGGAAGGCGTCGATGCCGCCCTCGGTGATGGAGTCGTTGGGCTGGTCCGCGATGGAGATGCGCACCTGGGTCGTGGACGTCGGGACGATGAAGTCGCCGACACGGAACGACGATACGATCCACTGGTTGTTTCCGGAGCCGGAGATCGTCTCCACCGTCGTCCACTGGGCGCCGTTCCCCGAGACCTGGATGGTCATGGCGTCGGCTCCGCTGGTGTAGAACCAGCGGCTCATCGAAACGAACCCGTCGGTACCGGCGAGATCGAAGCCCGGGGAGGGGAGGGTGGTGGGGCCGCCGTCGACGTCGGCCGCGCCGGCAGCACCGCCGGGGGTGCCGTTCTGGGTCACGAACGCCATGGTCGCCGTGGTGATGGCCTCGGCGTCGTCCTCGGGAGCGGCCATGGCGCCACCCGAGATGGTTCCGTTGGGGTCGGCGACCTGCCACGCGCCGGAGGTCAGGTTGGTGTTCTGGACCGTCCAACCTGCTGAACCGTTTTCGAAGCCGGTTTCGTAGACGGTCGTGGTGCCCGCGGCCGCGATGGCGGTGTTCCACACGGCGGGAGCGCCTGCCGGGTCACTGAACATCGCGGTCGTGGTGGTCGACGACGTCACGTAGAAGCGGATCTCCTCGATGCAGTTCGCGGCGGGCAGGGTGCCTTGATAGACGTTGTTGCCGAGGTGGTTGGTCGTGGCGGCGCTGAACGGCGCGCCGGCGACGGAGACGAAGAGCTGGAGACTGCCTCCTTGCGGAGTCGAGCCGCCGATGCCCT
The DNA here is from genome assembly GCA_002687715.1 of Planctomycetota bacterium. Lineage (GTDB taxonomy): Bacteria > Planctomycetota. The sequence continues at coordinate 3,266 of NZBC01000261.1, forward strand.
CGGCGCGGATCTGGAAGTCGAACGGCTGTCCCGGAGGGACGAAGGCCGGCAGACCCTGCGGATAGCTGTGGACGATGCCGATGGGCGGCTGGTTGATCCAGACCTGGGTGCCCGTGCAGCGTCCGAGTACGAGGTCGTTCCAACCATCGCCGTTGATGTCGAATACCGCGACGTCGTGGGAGCCGACGAGCATGCCGGTCGGGATGCCCGCGACCTCGCCAGAGAGCTGCTGCTCCTGGATGGTCGGGTTCGGCAGGTTGCCCAGGTTCCGGAAGATGTGGGCGCGACGGCTGCAGCCGCTGATGTCCACGTCGACGTCCGTCACGATGCAATCCGCCAAGCCGTCGTTGTTGAGGTCCGCGATGATGTTGTTGCCGCCGAAGCCGTCGTCCGAGCCGCCGCCGTCATAGGTGAACGGGAGGATCGTGAACGAACCGTTGCCACCGTTGTTGATGGCGTAACGGTCCTGGCCGTCATCCGAGACGAGGAAGTCCGTGAGGCCGTCGTTGTTCAGATCGCCGACGTTGATGTGGTACGGCGAGAAGCTGTATGGGACGTTGTAGGTGCCGAAGAAGCCCTCGGTCGCGGTGTCGTTGTACGAGATGGACACGCCCTGCGGAGCATTGAGGGCATCGTCCTTCATGATGTCGATCTTGCCGTCGTTGTTGAAGTCGGCCATGGCGGTGGCCATCCCGAACGAGGACTCGAGCATCGTGACCGACATCCGTGTGGCCGACTCGTCCGCGAAGTACCCGGTACCGTCGTTGATGAACAGACGATCGTTCAGGTCGACGACTCTCGTTCCCGGCCCCTGCTGGTAGTCGCCCATGTAGACGTCGAGATCGCCGTCGCCGTCGACGTCGCCGACCGAGACCGAGCAGAAGCGTGGCTCGGCGGGCATCGTGGGCATGCGGTTCTCATCGTCGAACGTGAACCCGAGCCACATTCCGCTGCCGTCGTTCTGACGATTGATGTAGACACGGGGATGGGAGATGTACTTGGGCTCGGTTCCAGACAGGGTCACCGCGGTGACCATGTCGAGCCACCCGTCGCCGTTCAGGTCCGCGAGCTTGACGTCACGGTCGTTGGTCGCATCGAGGAAGCCCTGGCTGTTTGCGACCGCCGAGTCGGACGCGAACTGTGTCGTGCGATCGACGAGGATGCCCCCTTCGTTCATGAACAGCACGTTCGGGAACCGACCCGTGGTCGTCCAAGGTTGCTTCCGCACGCAGACCAGGTCGATATCCCCGTCCTGATCGACGTCGCCCCACGCGTAGTCTTTTTCCTGGGGATCGGCCGATCCCAGCCCCGCTGAGGCGGACAGGCGAAAGCTGGTTTCGTCGTCGAAGTCGACCCATTGAGCGGGCGCGGACATCGCGAACAAACCGACGACGGCCACGGCAAGGCACATTGCATGGGAACGGCAGATCAAGGGAACGGTCTCCTGGGAGAGGGAACCTCGGGTGGCCGCAAGGGTTGGGTTCTGGCCAAGCTGGTGCAGGAGTGGGGGCCCCGATCGCTACCAACCAGTAGAGAATCCTATCACAGCGGCCTCTGTCTCCCTGGCCAGGATCCAGGGTCCGCCGGGCGGCTTGCGGTCCCTAACTCCCTATTTCAAAGGCAGGTATGACCACCGTTGCCGGCTGGGAATCGGTCGCCCAGGCCGCAATTCCTGCAGGGCTTGCGCGACCCGCGGTTGGCCGGGTGCGGGCGATACTGGCCGGCGTCTGGAGGAATGCACTGGTGCAACGAGTTCGCCTATCCTCTGTTGATATTGGACGGTTGATATTGGACGGTTCGGGTCGCGAGTAGAATCGCCACGGGCACTGACGGCCGCCGCAACGTCGAGAGGAGCGTCCGCGTCATGACCAAGTCAATCGCCTTTCTCCTGCTAGGCCTCACGGCGGGTGGCATCGTGGGCTACATCTCCGGGGTGATGAGTGTGGACGACACGTCCACCGACTGGACGCCCGATCCCACGCCGTACGCTTCCGCGTCAGAATCCGAAGAGAGCGACGAGGCGCCCCTGACTGCGCCTGACGGCGGCTTCGACTCGTTGAGCCACGCCTTGCGAGCGATCGGGGGTGGACCGACGGTTTCCGGAACGGGTCGAATCACGGGCACGGTGAAGGACGAAGCAGGACGCCCCATCGCCGACGTCGTGTTGAGGGCCGTTCCGAACCGCATCGGTCAGAGGGGGCGCGACTCCGTAGGTGAGGGCCCCCCGCGGGATGCCAGCCTCGAGTCGCAGGTGAAGTCGCTCGTCCGTCGCGTCCAGACGTCCCGCGCGTCTCGGCGTGAGAGCATCACCGACGAGAACGGCCAGTTCATGTTCATCGACCTCGCGGAGGGCCGTCAGTACGGCCTGCGGGCGTGGAAGGAGGGGTACACGGTCAGCCCGAAGCACTGGCGTGAGGCGAACCAGGCCAAACCCGGCGACGAGGTCGGGTTCGTCGCGAAGCCGGTCACGCGGGTCTCTGTCGCTGTGATCATGCCCGGGGGAGCGATGGCTCAGAACGCCTCCATCACGGGCAGGGTGACGCGCGCCAACAGCTCCCGTTCGATCTCCCGACGCTGGAGCCGCCAGCAGCCGTACGTCGCTCTACCGCCAGACTCCTACAAGATCCACGCTGCGACGACGGTGGACGGTGAGGAGTACTTCTCGGAGACCGTCGACGTCGTGGTCGAAGAGGGCAAAGTCCCCGACGCGTGCGTCCTTCACCTCAAGGGGATGACGGGTATCCAGGGCACCGTCGGCATGGACGGCGGCGATATGACCATGGATCATGTCCGCGTCTTCGCGCTCCACTTCGAAGGCGCTCCGCCGGAAGACTCCGCTCTCAAGGACGGCGGAGGTCGCGACGACTATGTATCGGCCCACGACGCCTACAAGTTCGCGTTCAAGAACCTGGAGCCAGGAACCTGGCGGCTCGGTGTCAGCTACGCCAATCGGGAGATCGCGCACGCGGTGACGGTCGATGTCCAGGACGGGCAGGTGACCAAGGTCGACTTGAACATCCCTGCGCCCAATCCCTCCGACTACGTCGTGTGCCACGTCGTGGGTCCGGACGGAAAGCCGATCCCGAAGGTGAGTTTCGGCGCCGGCATCGAGTCGGGCAACAGCTCGTCTTCCGGGAGTGGGGCGATCCTCCGCCGCCAGGACGGGGAGTACTGGGTCGCGCACTACGAAGGGCACCGTGGGCAGGTGGAAGGAGCGAAGTGGTCCCTCACGGCCAGGACGGAATTCGGGAGCAAGCGCATCGAATACGACCGCGCGAGCACGCACGAGCTGACGTTCCAGTTCGTGGAGCCGGGGACGGTGGTTGCGACGATCACCGGATATGCGGGGAGCGGGATGAAGGGGAAGCTCTCCGTGATGGTCGTCAAGCCGGGCACGGGTTCGGAGTCGAGCTTCTGGTCCGGGTCGCGTCGCGGTCCGGGGAACAAGGACGACGGCGTCTTCCGGCTCGGTCCGTACGAGCCGGGGATCTACGAGGTGCACCTCAACGGCAAAGCGGGTGGCGGTTCGATGCAGCTGTGGAAGACGCAGGTCTCCGTCGTTGCCGGTGACAATCCGGTGGCGGTTCCCATCCCGCAGCTCTACACCGTTTCGGTCGTGGTCCCCGATGGCAAGGTCGGCCGCTCCGTATCGATTCGGCCAGACGACGCGCAATGGTCCCGGCACCGCGCCAAACTCGACAAGGACCGCAAGGCGACGTTCGAGATGTTGCCCGCCGGCGACTACGTCGTGGAGTATCAGAGCGGCCAGATGCGCATCCACGTCCCCGGCCAATCCACGGTCACCTTCGCGAAGAAGGAGGTCGACGCGTTGCAGGTTCACGTCAGCAAACCAGAGGGCTACTACGGCCGCAGTGGCCTGCAGACCGGAGACTTCATCGTCGCCTTCAACGGCAAGTCGTTCCGAGGCCAGAGTGAACTCATGGCCGCGTGGATCGGTTCGCAGAAAGACAAGGAGGTCGTCTGCACGGTCGACCGGAGAGGGCAGACCTTCACGGTGACGCTCGATCCGAAGAAGCTCATGGGCGGCGGCAAGGATCTGGGCGGCAGTCTCCGGCCGTCGACACGCTGAATCACCGCCTCGCGAGGGCCGACAGCAGGCGCATGGCCATCGGCTTCATGCGGCGGGCGTCGTCACCGTTGGTGAGGATGACGACGCCGACGCGACGTGACGCATGGGCGAGCGCGGTACACTTCCAGCCGCGGTTGCTGCCACCGTGGCCGTAGAGGCGGCCTCCGAGCTCCTTCGGGGCCACCGCGTCGAGCGCGAGGCCGAGTCCCCACGGGGAGCCCGCGATGCCCTGCGTCTGGTCGGCGAGCATCGCTTCGATGGTCACAGGTTTGACGACGCCGCGGCCCGGCGGCTGGCCGCCGGTACCCTGCATGAACACACAGAGGAAGCGCGCCAGGTCCCACGCGTTGGTATTGAGGCCGGCGGCGGCGCGGGCGGCGAAGCGATAGGTCGGAAGCGGTCGGCCTTTCCGGTCGTGACCGACGGCGAGGAGCTTGGTCGTGTTCTGGTCCGGGCCGTAGCTCGAGCGCTTCATCCGGAGCGGGTCGAGTACGAGCTTCTTCATCGCGTCCGCGAACGGCCTCTTCGTCTGCTGCTCGACGAGGAGCTGGGCAATCGTGTAGCCGCCGCCGGAGTAGACGTGGCGCTTGCCGGGCTCGAATTGGACCACGACCTTCGAGTTCGAACCCTGGATTCCGTTCAACGACTCGATGGTGGACGGCGGCTCCACGCCCGGGGGGAGCCCGGGGTAGCCGTGGACCGACAATCCCGCGGTGTGGGACAAGATGCGACGTAGGGTGACGTCCTTCGGTTCCAGCCCGTCCCGGTGTCCGACGACCGCCCAGTCTCTCAGGCGTTCGTTGACGGGGCGATCGAGCTCGAGCTTCTTCTGCTCGACGAGCCGCATGGCGGCCAATGCGGCCACCGGCTTCGAGATGGACGCGGCCTGGAAGGTCGTGTTCGGGGTGACGCGTCGTTTGCTGGCCGGGTCCGCGAATCCGAACCCGCGGACGATGATCGGCTTGCCGTTGGCGATGAGGGCGACTTGCAGACCGGGCACCTTCGAGGCGGCCAGGAACTTCTCCGCCTCATCGCGCAGGACGAGGTGAAGCGCTTCCGTCGAGTGCTCCTTGGCCGGTGGGAAGCGGTCGAACTCCTTGCCCAGAGCGTCGATCGCGCGGTGGGTGCGACGATCCCCTTCGATGGTCGTGAGCAGGAAGTGCATCGTGCTCATCGTGCGTTCGAGGTACCAGTGATCGACGGGCGATGCGACCGTGCGGAACACGGTGCCGAAGCAACCATCGCCGATGTAGAGCACTCCCGTGGGGTCGATGCGGCCGCTCTTGATGCGGGGCGTTCGCTTGTAGGTGTGGTCGTGGTTCTCGAAGGCGACGTCCAGACCGTGCCTCTCGAAGACCGGCGACCAGAACGAGCGGACGCCGATGCTCGCCAGTCCGGTGAAACTCCGGTGCGAAGGGAAGCCCGGGACGTGGTAGATCGCGAACAGGTGATCGCGCTGGGCACGGCGGCCCAGCTCGTGATCGAGCCACGCGACCTGATCCCCGACGATGGGCGCGGTGTGGTGCGTATTGAGGAGGAACAGCGAGATGTCCTCGCCGAGGTCCATGACGCCGTAGCCGCGCTCGGTGGGATACGGGAACAGGGTGTGGAAGAAGGTCGCCTTGTCCGGCTTCTGACCGGAGCCGCCGGCGACCTCGTGATTACCGATCGCGCACAGGACCGGGATCGATCGACCGTCCCGGCCGATCGCGCATCGGGTCCAGACGTCGAACCAGTCGTACCAACGGTTGACCGATGCCTTGTCTCCGTTGGCATACGCGAGGTCGCCACCAAAGGCGATGAGATCGGGATTGTGCTTGGCGCACTCCTTGAGCGTGAGTTGAAAGAACGGCTTCTGGTGCATGGTGTCGCCACCGGTGACGATGCGAACGGGGCGCGTCGCGTGGGTGGGCAGCGTCTGGAAGCGGCGCTCCCGTTCGAAGTCTGGGAGGCGGAGCCGGTAGAGCGTGTCGGGCTGCAGCTGCGTGATCTCCGCCACGTGAACGACGCGGTCGGAGTGGGGCAGAGGGCGCGATCGGGCGGCCGTTCTCGTCCACGAGTCCCCGGTCGTGGTCGCGGACGTGACCGCTGGATCGTCCACCGGACCGATGGTGTGCCAGATGACGGTCATCGTGGTCGTCGGGTCTCGTTGCCACGTGAGGTACACGGCGACCACCGTTCCCGGTGGCGGCGACGGCCTGGCGGCTTTCGGCTTGGGCGGGTCTTGGGCGACGGATGGGCAGGCGAGCAGCGCGAGCAGGCCGAGCCGGGCGAGGACGGGTGGGCTCACGACGCGGATTCCGGCCTGGCACCCGTGCACCGGATCATGGCGACTCCGACGATCAGGATCAGCAGCAGCTTCGCCGAGTCGACGACGACGGCGATGTGGTGCAATCCGCTGAACGACTCGCGGTCTGGCGTGATCGGTTCGCGTGGGACGTCGTCGATCTTGCGTCCGAGTTCGATGATCTCCGGGGTGAGCCAGAACGAGAGGAACGCTGAGATCAGGAGCGCGACCCCGAGAGATACCATGACCATCCGGCTCCGCGAGGACGATAACGCGAAGGACCCCATCGCCACTGCTGCCAGCACGAGCTGGATGCCGTACGACAAGGTGAAGTAGTGGCGGTTCAGCTCCGACGCGGCGTACCGAAGCGCACGCTCCCGCTGGCCGCCCGCTTCCGGGATCTCACCGTAGAACTCGCTCGCTCGCGGCATTGCGTCCGGCTTGAGGATGCCGAAGTTCTTGCCGGCCAGGTAACCCGTGAACGCGCCGAGCGAGAACCACGTGCCAAGGATGAACAGGAGCAGATTGCGAGCCCAGGGCCGGGTCGTGGTCGTCGACATGGCGTCAGTCTAACGAGGAGCGCGAGCGGTAGGAGAGCAGAGGGGCTAGGGAGAACCCCGGAACCCAGGAGCAGAAACAGATCTGATCTGGCTCCTGGGTTCTCCTTTTCTCCTCTGATCTCCTGCGCCTTCTGGACGAGCCCGTGATCACCCCGTCAACCAGCGCATCGCCGTCTCGCAGGGGCCGCGCCGAAAGTACGCGCGCCAGGCCGTGGCGAACGCCATGGAGAATACGAAGCAGCACCCGATACAGGCAGTGATCGCGTACAGATTGTCGTCGATATCGAACCCGAGCATCGTGATGAGCGTGAGCCCGACGATGACGTGGGCGATGTACAGCGTGAGCGCCATCTGCCCGGCGCAGATCACCGGGTGGAGCAGCTTGCGGAAGAACGCGAACCCCGCGAGCAGCAGACTCAGCGCGATGACGATGAACGAGGTGCCGCAGGCCGAGAGTACGTAGAGCGGTCCCGGCGGCATTGAATCGGTGGAGGTCTGGCGGCTGAGCCGCAGGTACACCGGCGTGAGGCCCTGTGCCTTCGTGACGGCGACGGTGACCGTGTCGACCACGTGCGACTGCTGATCTCCGGCTGCATTCGTGCAGAGGAGCCGGCGACGGACGTGGATCTCGGAGATGGCCTCCGGCCAGTCCCGAAACCCCCCGAGCGTGAAGAAGCCGAGCTGATCGTCGGGGTGCAGCGGGTGCATGATCGACGCGACGTCGTGGACGACGTGGTCGCGATGGGCTTCGTGGTCCAGGTAGGCCGCCCGGTCTTCGCCGTAGGACACCTCGAGGACCGCCCGGACCCGGTCACCGTCCGGTTCGAGCAGGAAAGTCCAGTCGGAGTAGGGCGCTCGATGTTCGATGGCGCTCAGGATGCGCGTGATGCGGCGGGCCGCGGTGACGGTCTTGCGATGCGCGCGCCGGTCGACGCCGTCGGCGATCTTGCCCTTGACCCTCGTCCCTCGCCCGCGACGGAACATACTCAGCATCCCCTCGGCTTTCGTGGGGAACTCCAGCGGCCGCGCTCGCTGCCCGACGTCTATGACGAATCCCTCCGGCAGCGCTGCCGGCGTCACGGTGAACTCCGACGCCACGTTCGTGTGGGAGGTCTTGCGCAGGGTCTTCCAGATCTCAGGCCGGGCCGCGTCCGTCCCCAGCCACAGCCCAGCTCCGACGGCGAGAAGCGCGACGCGCGCGCCGATGCTCTTCATCGGGATGCGCCCGAGCAGGATCCCCACGATGAAGAACGCCATCCACGGGAACACCGGGTGCCAGCCGTTGTAGAGCAGGCTGCGCGCCTGCCCTTCGACCTCCCAGAACTGCTCGTATTCCAGGGCGCGGTCCCAGCCGACCCAGTCCGGCCAGTTCTCGACCGAACGCAGGTAGGCCCGCGCACCCATCGTCGCGAGCAGCGCGGGCACGACGAGCCACCAGCGCAGACCCACGAGCAGCACCGAGACACCGAGGAACACTCCGTACCAGTGGAGGATGTCGCCTTCCCACCAGGGGTGCCACGCGAACCCGATGACGAGCAGGAACAGCGCCCGCCGCCACAACGTCCAGCGTGGATCCCGCGTGCCGAACACGACCCACACGATCAGCGACAGCAGGATCGCGCCGCCGGACCACATGAACAGTTGATTGAGCCCGGGGTCAGCGCCGGCCGTCACCGTGTCGACGTATTCGAGGGCGCGGTCCGGCACGCCCTGGGTGATCGACTCGTCGCCTTCGGCCAGTCCCACGAGCGTCTCGGAGAGGGACGCGCCCTTCAGGTCGTGGTGCTTGGAGTAGGCGTGGTACCCGATCACCAGCATCCCCACAGCGCAGAACGCCGACATCGCGAGGGCCTTGATCGCGTCCGATCCGCGCCGCTGGTTGCTGCCGCCGCGGGCGGCGATCGCGTCTCGACGTCGCATCCCCGCACGGAATAGCAGCGTCACGCCGATCCCCGCCAGCATGACGAACAGCGGGGCGGCGCGGCCGGTGAACCTGCCGAGAAACGTCGCGAGGTACTCGGGCTCCCGCGCGCCGAATCCCAGCATCACCCGGTAGTTCACCACCACCATTCCGAGGAACGCGAGACCCCGGGCCAGGTCGAATCCGATCACGCGGTCGCCGCTGGTCCCCCCCGTGGACGCTGCGGCGGGGACCGGCGGTGGGGATGGGGGGAAGGCGAGGGCTGTGGGGCCGCGGGTCATGGGAGCCTCCGGGGCAGGAAGTGCATGATTATGCCCCGTGGGAGATTCGGCTGCGCTGCCGGAGGTTTGGTGGTTCCGCCCTCAGCGTTAGCATCCGGCCCGCACCGGAGTTCATCGCCATGACCGCGTTCCAGCGTTCCTTCATCCCCTACGGCAGTCAGTGGTCGACCCCTTTCGCGAAGTGGCAGGGGCGCCTGGCGTCCTTGCATCCGCTGCGCTTGGCCGCGGAATCCACCCGAGCCCAGTTCGAGCGACGGGGGATCGATCCGCAGGGGCTCGACAGCCTGGTGGTCGGGTGGACGGTGCCGTCCCTGCAGTCGTTCTACGGCGCGCCGTGGATGGCGGGGTTGATCGGGGCCCCGGACATCACCGGACCGATGGTGATGCAGGCGTGCGCGACGTCGGTCCGAGCCCTGCAGACCGCTGCCCACGCGATCGAAGCCGGCGATCGTGAGAAGACGCTGGTCGTCACGTTCGACAAATGCTCGAACGGTCCTCACGTCTACTATCCGGACGGAGCCGCGCCCGGCGGTACGGGCAAGGCCGAGAACTGGGTCATGGACAACTTCGGGAAGGACCCGTGGGCCAGGAACGCCATGATCCAGACGGCGGAGAACGTCGCGCAGGAAGCCGGGATCTCGCGCGAGCGGCAGGACGCGCTGACGCAGCTACGCTACACGCAGTACGAGGCAGCACTCGCTGACGATCGGGCGTTCCAGAAACGGTATATGCTCCCGGTCGAGATCAACCCGTCGGGCCGGAAGGTCATCGGTACGCTCGATTCGGACGACGGCGTGTTTCGAACGACACCGGAGGGGTTGGGGAAGTTGCGGCCGGTCATGCCGGAGGGGACGGTCACGTTCGGGAGTCAGACCCATCCCGCCGATGGCAACGCGGGCTGTCTGCTCACGACGGAGGCGCACGCGAAGGAGCTTGCGACCGACGCCGGCGTGACCGTTCGTGTCGTGTCCACGGGCGAGGCGCGCGTCAAGAAGGGCTTCATGGCCATGGCGACCGTTCCGGCCGCCCGCCAGGCGCTCGCCCGCGCAGGATTCGGCGTGAACGACGTCCGCATCAAGACCCACAATCCGTTCGCCGTGAACGACGTCTATTTCGCCGACGAGATGGGCATCGCGGAGGACTCGTTCAACAACTACGGCTCGAGCCTGATCTTCGGCCACCCCCAGGGACCGACCGGACTCCGCCTGATCGCCGAGCTCATCGAAGAGCTGGTGATGGGTGGCGGTGGTCGCGGTCTGTTCGTCGGGTGTGCGGCCGGCGACACGGGTGCCGCGCTCTGTCTCCAGGTCGATTGCGACTGATCCAAAGAAGAGAGACCCATGGCGTTCACGTTCCAGGATCGGACGATCTCGAAGATCGGGGTCATCGGTTCGGGCCAGATCGGCCCGGACATCGCGCTCTACTTCGCGAAGGTGCTGTCGCCGGAGGGCGTCTCCATCGTAGTGGTCGACATCTCCGAGGAGGCGCTCGCCAAGGGGCAGGCGCGCTTGGACAAGAAGGTCGATCGCGGTGTGAAGGGGGGCGCGTTCAAGCCCGAGGCCGGGCAGGCCATGAAGGACGCCGTCACCTGGACGTCCGACTACGGACAGGTCGCGGGTGCCACGCTGGTGGTCGAAGCGGCGACCGAAGAGCAGTCGATCAAGCAGAAGATCTTCACGAGTCTGGAAGAGGTCTGCGGACCTGACGCCATCCTCGCTTCGAACTCGTCGCACCTCGAGCCCGAGGTCATCGCGTCGTCACTGAACGATCGGCGGCGGTCGCTGGTGGTGCACTACTTCTTCCCGGCCGAGCGGAACTACATGGTCGAGGTCGTCCCCGGTGAGGAGACGGACCCGGATATCGTGCAATGGGTGATGGCGTTCTACGAGCGCATCGGCAAGGTTCCGGTGCGGGTGGGAAGCCGGTACGGGTATGCCGTCGACCCGATCTTCGAGGGGTTGTTCCTCGCTGCCGCGCTCGCCGCCGAAAAGGGGATGGGCACGACCAAGGAGATCGACGCCGTCGCGACGCGCGCGCTTGGTCTGACCGTCGGGCCGTTCACCGCAATGAACCTCACGGGCGGCAACCCGATCACGATGAAGGGACTCCCGCTCGAGGGCGAGAAGATCATGTCGTGGTTCCGCGCTCCGCAGAGCCTCGTCGACAAGGTCGAGGCGGGGGAGGCGTGGGACGTCCCCGGTCGCGGCGAGACCGTGGAGATCGACGCCGACCGGGAGCGCGCCATCACCGAGGAGTTGCAAGGCGCCTATCTCGGGCTCAGTGACGAGGTCCTGAGTTCGGGCATCATCGACATGGGCGACTTCGAGATGGCGATCGAGATGTCGCTCGACATGATCCCGCCCGCCCGGCTCGCGAACCAGCTGGGCGTGGCCCGCGCGCACGAGCTGGCCCGCGCCTACGCCGATGCGAACGACGGCTTCCAGTCGCCGCGCTGGCTGGCCGCGGCGGACTCGGCGGGACGCGACATCGACATTCCCGTCGTCGTTCGGGAGGACACAGGCGGCGTCGCCGTCGTTCGCGTCCGCCGGCCGAAGTCGCTGAACTCCCTCAACGACGCCGCGTTCGAGCAGCTCTACACCACGTTCAGCGCCATCCGTGACGACGACGCCATCACGGCGGCGGTCCTGTCCGGGTTCGGGACCAAGGCGTTCGTGTCCGGCGCCGACGTGAAGTTCCTCGCCGAGATCGACGGCCCGGAGACGGGCATGAAGAACTCCAAGACGGCGCAGGACCTCACGCGCTTCGTGGAGCAGCTCGGCAAGCCGGTGGTGTGCGCGTTCAACGGTCTCGCGTTCGGCGGTGGACTGGAGATTGCGATGGCCTGCCGCGCGCGCATCGCCGTCGAGGGCCTGAAGCCGCTCGGTGGCCAGCCCGAAGTCAACCTCGGCATCATCCCCGGTGCCGGCGGAGCCGTGCGCCTGCAACGCTGGGTCGGTATCGAGAAGGCGGCGGAGCTGCTCCGCACTGGCCGGCCCGTGAGTGCGGCGGAGGCGCTCGAGATCGGTCTCATCACGGAGACGGTCGACCGCAACGACCTCCTCGCCCGCGCCGTCGCGCTCGCTCGCGAGATCGCGTCCGGCTCGGCCGACGTCCCGTCCCTGTCCGAGGAGCCGCTCTCGGACGTCCCTGATTCGCTCCCCGCGGTGGATATCGGACATCGTTCCCAGGCCATCGACGCGATCCTCTGTCGCGTCATCGTCGAGTCGTGCCGCGTGGACCTCGACGCCGGACTCGCGCTCGAGAACGCAGCCTGGGGCGAGGTCTGCAACACCCAGGACATGCGGATCGGGATCGACACCTTCTTGAACGAAGGTGCGCGCGCGAAGGCCGCGTTCGTCCACGCCTGATCTGGCCGTCACGCGGGGGGAGCGGACTCTCCCCGGGAGCGTGTGTGAAGCAATCTGCTCAGCGACCGCGCGATTGTTGGAGCAGGTTGTCCAGCTTCACCCAAGCGGCGCGCCACCTGGCGCTCTCGTCTTCTGGAAGACGACTCAGTTGTGCCTCGTCGCGGACGGCGGTGAGGCGGCTGTCGTAGCGCCAGGTTTCCAGGACGGAGAAAATGCCCCGGCGGTCGCCCTTACCTAGACGGCCTTCCGCTTCTTTCAACTCGGCGGTCAGCCAGGTCAGCGCGCGCTGGCGGAGCTGCGCGTGGCGGAGCCCGGGGGTTTCTGGGCTCTCGCCCTGACCGACTCCCGTTCTTACGAGCGCCGAGACGCAGTCGCGCAGGTCGCTCGAGGGTTGGGATCGCCCGGGAGGGCCGCGGCGACGTCCACGTCCGCGACCGCGGCCGCGGGCTGGGCTGTCGGGTTTCGGCTTCTTGCCCGGCTCGGCCGTGGACCCGTTTCCCTCGGGGCGTGTCCTCCGCGAACCGCTTCTTGCACGCGAGCCACGTCGACGAAACGACGACGGCACCTTCTCGCCGAAGGCGTGAACGTACAGCGCTTGGGCCTGGTCGAGCTTGCCCTGCCGGAGCCGGAGCCGGGCCAGCTTGAGGAGCTCCGGTGGAGGCGGGAGGGCCTCGGCATTCAGCTTTGCGCTCGCTGTTTTCGCGAGCTTTTCGTAGCTCGTTGCTTCGGCGACGAGGCGCTTCATGTTCGGGTTGTCGTCACCCTGGGCGAGGCTCTCGGAGCCGATAAGACGTGCCTGCGCGAACTGGCCCTGTCGCAGCAGACAGCGGACCAGGAGCCATCGCGCGTCGAAGTCGCCGTCGTGCACCGTCAGTGCGGCTTGCGCGGCCATGGCTGCTCCCGCCCAATCCGAGATTCGGTAGAGCGCACGCGACAGCTCGCGTTGGACCTCTGCCCGGTCGACGGAATCGCCCAGGGAACTGCGTAGGTCGGCGATGACTTTTGGCAGCGGAGCCCCCGTCCGAATGGCCTGCCAGTCTTTCCACCTCCGCATCAGCATTCGGACTTCGAAGCTGTCGGCCGACTTGCCGGTTGCGCGTTCGAGTTCGGAACGCGCTCGGGCCGTTTCGCCGAGCGCGTGGAATCGAGAGGCCACCATGTAGATCCCGCCCTTCGAGGACACCCGGGGCGCGAGTTCTTCAAGGTGGGCGAGCGCCTCCTCTCTGCGCCCCTTGTGCCCGAGTAGGCGGACCAGGTGCGCTCGCACTGTCAGGTTGTCCGGCTGAAGACCGAGCGCGATTCCGGTGTGGAGGAACGCATCATCGAGTGTCTCGGGATCCGGCGGCTCGCGGCGGTCCCAGGTTCCACGCTGTCCCCACAGCCTTACTCCCAGGTAGTAGTTGATGAGGAAGTTGTCCGGGTGAACCCGGAACGCGGAGACCAGCACGTCGCGAGCGGTCTCGCGATCCCGCTTGTGGAGCAGTCCCAATGCGAGGAGGCCGAGGCTGGTCGGGTCGTGCTCTTGAGCGTCCACCTCTGAGGCGATCTGACGCATGGCGTCGACGTCATTCGCGAGGAATGCGTCCCGCAGCTGACTGCGCCACGGGTGGGGGTCGGCGAGCCGTGCGCATGCGATGAGGTGTTTCCAAGAATCGCGTTGCTTGCTGCTGCGCCACCCGAATCGCGACGAGCGAATGCGTCCAGCCCAATCGTCCAGAGCGATGGCCATCTGGACGGCCATGTCGCGGCCCTTGGCCTGGAAGAGCTCGGCGACCCGCTCCGGAGTCTCGTCGGTCACGTTGATGCCGTAGGACTTGAACACGCGGGAGTATTCGGACTCCTTGCCGCGTGCGGCCGTCTCGGTGCTGCGGGTCTGGATCTCGCGAAGGGCGGCGATGAACTTCCGGTCGCGGCCTTCTCGACGGGCCACGGCCCAGTCCTCGGCGAACCGGGCGGCGAATCGCTTGAACTCGTCCCGCGTCTCGTCCGTGCCCCGCCCGGAGTCGATGCCGTTGCGAGCGCGGCGAAGCGCCTCGTAGGCTGCGTCCCATGACTGCGCGGCCGCGAGGTCGCGTGCGTCCGTCAGCGCAGTGCGGATGTCGCGGTCGGCGCGGACGTCCCGCTCCTTGCTCCAGAAGACGGCGATGGTCCCGCACGCGAGCAACACGACGAGCGACGCTGCGAGCGCCACGGTCAGCCGTCGCGTCTTGCGTTCCGCCGTCGCGCGCACGCGCGCCTCCGCCGTCGCGACTTGCGCTTGCCGCGTCCGGTCCTCTGAGCGTGCTATGTGGTCGGTGATTGCGGTTGCCACGACTCCCGCGTTGCGCGGACGTTCGTCGCGCTCGGCGGCGAGGCAGCGCCGTGCGAGGTCGATCAGCTCGGCGTCGGCGTCGCAGTCGTCCAGGCGGCCATAGGCCTCGTCAAGGGTCGCGGCAGCGGCCTGCTCCATGACGTCACTGCCGGGCTGCCGGACGTACGGCGGTTTGCCGGTGAGGATTTCGCAGAGGATCGCTCCGAGGGCGAACACGTCGGCGCGTTCGTCGAGCGCCCCGACCGCACCCTGCGCCTGCTCGGGCGGCATGTAGGACGGGGTGCCGAGGACAGAACCCGCAAGCGAGTGCGATCCCGGCTCGTTGGAACGCACCGTCGCGACCGATGTGTCGTCCGCGGTCGCGTCGCGTTCCAGGTCGCGTTCCTCAGCGAGGACTTCGTCGTCGATGCCGCCGCGAGTCAAGACCTTGGCGAACCCCCAGTCGACGACCTGTACCTCGCCGAACGCACCGACCATCACGTTCGCGGGTTTCACGTCCCGATGGACCACATTGCGCGAGTGTGCGTACGCGATGGTCTGGCACACCTGCTCGAAGATCGACAGGTAGCGTCCGAGCTCCACCGATGGATTGGCGCGCTCCGCGAGAAGCGACGCCAGCGTGCGTCCGTTCACGAGCTTCATCGCGAAGTAGGGGCGATGTCGGGAGTCGAGTCCCATCTCGTAGACGGGAACGACGCCTGGGTGCTGGAGCTGGCCGCCGATCTGCGCCTCCTCGACGAAGCGCTGAAGCATCTGCGAGTGATCCGCGTACCCGTCCTTGAGGACCTTGATCGCGACGTCGCGACCCAGATCGGCGTCGCGGCCTTTCAGAACGACGCCCATACCGCCGCGGGCGATCTCGCCCAGCACCAGATAGCGGCCGATGCTGCCCGACTCATCGGGGCGGGTGGAAAGGGTCGGGCTGTCGCCCGCGGTCGCGGGGTGGTTGGGCAGGAGCACCTTCGAGTCCGAGCCCAACCGCCCCCGGAGCGCCGCCATGACGCTGGCGTCCTTGTCCGAAGCGTTCTCGTCCTCGCCGTAGACCTCGGCCAGACCCATGTCCCACACGCTCTCGATGTCGCTACCGGGCGCTGAATCTTCAAGCTTCTCGGGCGGAGGATCTTGAGGGTCGTCGGTCATGGGTGTGGGCCGTAAGTCCTTTGTTCAACGGCTCTGCCGCCATGTTCTTTCATGCTAACGCATCGGGGATCGGGGGGTTTTTCCCCGCAATCCACCAGAATCCGATGCCGAGACCGCGCCGAGGACGGGGTCACTTTCGAGCGGACTACCTGCCTGGTCCACTCACTGGAGTCGAACCCTGAATACCGCGGCGCTTACCACCCGACCGATCCCGGCAGTTCATCTCCGAGCCCTGCCGGCCCCGGCCCTCCTGCCCTCGCGAGACGATGTCCTCGTCGCCCGCGTGCGGGCGGGTCACACCTCGGCGTACGCGGAGCTCGTGGAGCCCCACCTGCCGGCTCTCGAGAAGGTGCTCCGGCCCCTGGCCCGCGATCCCGACGATTGTCAGGACCTCGTCCAGGACACCTTGCTCCGAGCCCTGAAGAACCTGCACCTCTTCGAAGGTGGTCGCTTCGGGACGTGGCTTTTCCGCGTGGGTATCAATCTGGCCCTGACCGTGGCCCGCCGCCACCACGTCGAGCGTCGACTGCTCGATCCCGTGACCGGACCGCCGATCAGTGCCCTGCCGCGTCCGGCGGCGAACCCCGAGACCCAGGCCAGGCACGGGGAGGACGCGCGTCGGCTGAGCCGGGCGATTTCCGGCCTCCCCGGGTCCTGCCGCGAGGTCTTCAAGCTTCGCTATGCGAAGGACTTGACGTGCCAGGAGATCGCGGTTCGGCTCGGCAAGACGCCGAACGCGATCTCTCTGCTCCTCTTCCGCGCGCGCCGTCGCCTCCGCGACGAGCTCATTCCCCAGTCCTGAACTGGGAGCTTGCGCGCCAGCTCACACGTCGGTGTCTCCCATGGGGCTCATCTCGGGCCTCGGGTGCCATGAGCCCGCCCGCCGTCCGACCCCGGCCCGCGAATTATCCGGAGAGGTGGTGAATTCCGTACTCGGGTCGGCTCATGAGGGTGAGCGGCGACCGACGGGGTCATCGCCACGTCCCCACCCTCGGCGTTCTCGACGTGTTTGCGTCCGATCGCTATCCGGAGGCATGATGATGAGCACAGGCCCCACGCGGTGCATGCTGGACGACGGCGGTGCCGA
This sequence comes from Planctomycetota bacterium, assembly GCA_002687715.1. GTDB lineage: Bacteria > Planctomycetota. The sequence continues at coordinate 20,311 of NZBC01000261.1, forward strand.
CTCGATGAAAGGGATGTCCTTGCCCCTGATCGATCAGAACGCTCGACAGTTCGAGGAGGCGGTCACGCGTGCCTACTTCTACGCTCACCGTCTCATCGGGTTCTCTGCCCGCGGAGAACTGGCGATCGACGGACTGAGCGCGGAGGACTTCGTCCACACCGCCGTCTGCAAGTGGTTCGTTGGCGAGCGGAAAGGCATGGAGATGGTGGCGACGTTGATCTCGACGATCCGAAGCGACATCTACCACGCGAGGCAACGACAGCGATTCGCCCATTTGGACGATGCCGAGGCCGTCGTGGCCGTGTTCGCTCGGGACCCGGACCATGATCTGCAGAACGAGGACGTGCGGAAGCAGATCCTCGAGCTGGTCCAGGATGATCCGGAGGCGGCAAGTGTCGTCCGGTGCTGGATGTCGGGGACATTCAAGGCCCGGGAAGTGGCTGACGAACTCGGCCTGCCCGTGGGAGAGGTCTACGCGATCTACAGGAGACTGCGGCGCCGTGCTCGGCGTGCTCTTGAAGCGGGTTCCTGATCACCTGGGGATACCCCCCCATTACGGAGGACAGATCAATGAAGACCACTCGACAGGGAACGTCCGCCCCGACTCCGCCGGCGGACTCGCCGCCCGGCAAGGAGGAGGGCATTTGGCTGCTCGCGGGAATGGAGGCTCGCGCAGTCGCGGAGTCCTTGCCGATGCCTGAGATCATCAGGCGACTCCGATTGGCGGGCGTCGATCTTCAGGAACTCCTGCGCCTCGTCGGCATGAACGACGATTTTGCAATCGAGGCCGCGACGTCACCCAAAGATGAAGACACGGATTCCGAGGGCCGGTAGTGGACGGGTCCTTGCACACGACCAAAACGAGAACGACAACGACGGGCAACGAATCGAGGAACCAGCAATGAAGAAACTGATTGTGGTGGTGGCTGCGGCCCTGACCCTGATGCTGGCGAGCATTCTTCCCGCGCAGACTCCGATCACGGGGATCGGCCACAAAGTCTGCGCCATCACGGGCGCCGAGATCGTCGGCGCGTGTCCAAACCCCTGTGTGGAGATCGCGATCGGGGAGATCTGCGACATCAACCGGATCGAGAACATCGCGTCCTACGAAGTCGCGATCGACACGATTCACCGGATCGACAGCGGCACGTGGATCACCTGCAGCCCTGCGGTCCAGAGCATCAACTGACGGAGAAACACAGCGGAGAGGAACCGATGGAAGTCCGCGGCACAGAGGACCCTGGTATGCTCCTTCGTGGGACGATGTTCATCGTCGAGATGCTCGACAGGAGCGGTCGCGACGAGAACAGTCTCGACATGAGTATTGAACGGCTGATGGCCACGTGCTGGCGCCGCTTCGAAACGAACGGCGGCGGCACACTCGAGAACCTGCTCGATATCATCGGACAGGAACTCAAGGGTCACCTCGAGTAGTCGCGGTCTCCCCCCCAAGTCCGATGCGAGAGATTCGATGATGAGATCCGACATGAACCCGGACAGTGGCGACCGGATGCAAGATCCCGAGGACGCGGTGTGGCGGATTCGGGAATGGATGACCCGATCGGAGGCCATGTCACTCCCTCTAGAAGAACTGCGTGCGCAGCTCGAACGCGAGGGAGTGGACGTCGACGCTGCGATCGACCGCTTGGTCGGTCGTTGCAGTGACATGCCGATGGCCGCCGGCACCGGGGGCGCTTCCGGTGCCGAGACGGAGGATGCGGATTCTGATCGCCGGTGCGCGGATCAGGGGCGAGATCCCGACAGCGAGGACGGTGGCAAGACACCCCAAACTGAGGACGAGTGAACGACGGCGAACCTGAAACGGGCAGAGGCGCACAGCGTCTCTGCCCGTTTCTTGTTTGCGCGAAGGACTTGCCCCTGGCTCCCGCCCGCGGCTCAGCCGTCCTGAGGGATCGGAGTCGGTGCTTCTTCAGCGACCTCGACGATCTCGCGATCTGCGTTCAGGAAAGCGAGGACTGCGTCGGCCGCTCCCTCGAAAGGGTCGGTGAGGTAAAGAGGCCCGACCAATTGTGTCGCCCGAACGTTGAACTCCGTCTTCAGCGTGTCGAGCAATCTCGAGGTCTCGGCGAGGGTGACGCCGTCGACGAGCTTGAACGTCAGCGTGGTCATGTCATGCCCCTTCCTCGTTGATGGTCTCGCCCGCCTTGCCCAAAGCCTCATCGACACGGAGCAAACCGGCACCGTAGGCCATGGGGTCTTGTCTATACGGCGCCGCCGCCGATGCCGTGATGATCTCCCGGACCTTGTTTGCGGTCTTTAGCGGAAATTTTCCAAGAGTTGGGTAGTTCGACAAGAGCAAAGCTGCGGTTGCCGCGACGTGCGCGCAGGCAAATGATGTCCCAGAGACACGCACGAGCCGATCAGCGCTGGCTGCAGAATCGGGCGATGGTGCAGCCACGTCCGCCCCTGGCGCCACCAGGTCCACGTGGGGGCCGTGCGCCGAGTCCGTGGCGATGGGGTACCGCGGGTTGCCGCCCGGC
>NZBC01000262.1 GCA_002687715.1 Planctomycetota bacterium
GACTTGCCGCAGCCGGACTCGCCGACGAGCGCCAGGGTCTTCGCCCGCGCGACTTCGAGGTTGATGCCCCGGACGGCGGCGACCGGGCCGTCCACGCTCTTGAACGTCACTGCGAGCCCGCCCACCGCAAGCCGTGGTTCCGTCATGAACGCTCTCCCCGCAACCGGGGGTCGAGCGCGTCGCGCAGCGCGTCGCCCACGACGTTCATGGCGAGGAGCGTCAGGGCGAACGCGAGGCCGGGGAACGCGATGAGCCACAAGGACGCGTGAACCGCGGTCAGCGCGTCGAACCCTTGTCGAGCCAGGACGCCCCAGCTGACGTCCGGCGCCTCGACACCGAGCCCGAGGAAGGAGAGGAACGCTTCGAAGAGCATGACGCGCGGGACGGTGAGCGTGAGGGTGACGAGGACGACCGGGCTCACGTTGGGGAGGACGTGGCGCCACAGAATGGTCGTCGGACGGGCGCCGCAGGCTCTGGCGGCGTCGATGAAGGCGGCGCTCCGGAGGGACGTCACCTGGCCACGAACGATGCGCGCCATGGTCAGCCACGACGTCGCACCGATCACGGCGAACAGAACGAGTGACGGGTTCACGTCCAGCTCGGGGTGAGCGTTGCGGAACCCCCGCAGCAGCGCGACCACGAAGATCACGATGAACATCAACGGGAGGGCGTAGAGGACGTCGACCGCCCGCATGAGGACGGCGTCGGTGCGGCCGCCTGCGTACCCGGCGACCGCGCCCCAGCCCACGCCGATGATCAGGCTGATGATCGATGCGACGAGGCCGACCATCAGGCTGAGCCGCGCGCCCCACAGGATGCGGGAGAGGAGGCAACGTCCGAGCGCATCGGTGCCGAAGAGCGGTGGCAGCTCCCATGATCCGAACACGGCGACCCGCGCCGACAGCAGCCATCCGGTGAGCCGGCCCGGGTCCTTGATCTCCGCCGCGTCGAACGCCGCTCCCTCGATCGCCGTGAACGTCGGCCCGCGGAGCTTCGCGTCGAGATGGACCGCGGACGGCGCCGCCAACGGCAGCAGCGGTGCGAGCAGTGCGAGCCCGCCCACGACCACGAGGACTGCGGTCGCGAGCCGCGCCGATCGGCGGTGCCGGAACGCTCTCCACGCGAGCCGTCCCGGACTGTCGCTCTTCGAGGCCCCCCTCGTCGGTGCGGCGTTGCTCATGACAGCGACACTCTTGGGTCGAGCAGGCCGTGGATCAGGTCCGCAACGGCGTTGAGCCCGTACACGAGCACCGTGTAGAGCATGACCATCCCGAGCGAGAGGGTGTAGTCGCGGTTGAGCGCGCTCTGCACGAAGTGGGTTCCGACGCCCGGGATCGCGAACACCTGTTCGATGACCAGCGAACCCGTGAGGATGCCGGCGAGGGCGGGGCCCAGGAACGTCACCACCGGGAGCATCGCGCCCCGCAGCGCGTGTCCGAGCACGACGCGCCGTTCGGACAGGCCCTTGGCGCGGGCCGTTCGCACCCAGTCCTGAGTCAGCACCTCGAGGAGACCGGTTCGGACGAGTCGCGCGACCTGCGCTGCGAACGGCGCTCCGAGGCAGAACGATGGCAAGAGGACGGCGTCTACCGTGGTGAGCCCTGCGGCCGGCAGCCACCCGGACCAGAACACGAGCGGCATCATCAGTGCGCCCGCCAGCACGAAGTTCGGCACGGCCATGCCGAGGCTCGCGAGCGCAGTCAGGGTCACGTCCAGCGTCGAGCCGCGCCGGGTCGCCGCCAGCACCCCGACCGGGACCCCGATGAGCAACATCCAGGCCAGCGCCGCCAGACCGAGCAGCATGGACGGCGGCAGGCCCTGCGCGATGATCTCGCGCACCGTGAAGTCCCGCAGCGTCATGCAGGGGCCGAAATCGAGCGATGGGAGTCCGCCCAGCGCGGCGAGATACTGCTCGGCCACCGGACGATCGAGCCCGAACCGCGCCTCCAGGTTGCGCTTCACCTGCGGGGCCATGCGTCGCTCGTCGTCGAACGGGCCGCCGGGCACCGCGCGCATCAGGAAGAACGACAGCGTGAACACGACCAATGCCGTCCATCCGAGCCACGCGATCCGACGACACGCGAAGGAGAGGAGCCGGCCGTGACTTCGCTCGGCCCGTCCGCCGAGCCAGAACAGGATCGCCGGCACGACCACGAATCCGGCCAGCACGACGAGCCCGCGCAGTGCCGGCGTCATCGCTCGATGCTCCACCACCTCGGCGGATGCCAGTCGAGGACGTTGCGGTGATAGCCGCGCACCCACGGCTTCACCATCGATCGTGAGACGTAGTGATAGATGGGGATGAACGGCGCCTCGGCCAGGAGTCGCGTCTCCGCGGCGCGGAAGAGGCGGGCGCGCTCCGCATCGCTCGCGGCACGCGGCGCGGCCTCGGTGATGGACGAGTCGTACGCGGCGTCCTCGAACCCGGTGCGGTTGCCGCCGCTGTCCGAAACGAACAGCTCGAGGAAGTTGCTCGGGTCGTTGAAGTCGCCGATCCACGAGCTGCGACCGATGGCGTAGTCCAGCTGCCGGATCGCGGTGCGGATGGAGCCGCCGTCCATGTTGACGAGCCGGCACCGCAGCCCGAGCGTCTCCCACTGCTTCTGGAGGACCTCGGCGACGGCCTGGTCGACCACGTCCGCGCTGTAGAGGACCTCGAACACGGGGACGTCCGCCACGGTGAGGTTGAGCTCCTGGAGTCCTTCTGCGAGGAGGGTCTTCGCGCGGGCGAGGTCGAAGCGGGCGACCAGTGGCGGCTCGTACTCGACGCTCGCGCATCGGGTTCCGGGTGGTACGAGGGACCGCGCCGGCAGCTCGCCCGCCCGGGTCACGTTCTCGACGATCGACTGCCGATCGACGGCGAGGCTGAGCGCGAGCCGCACCTTGCGGTTGGTGAACGGCGACCGCGTCGTGTTGATCCGGTAGAAGAACGTCCCCAGGCGGGCGGTGGGTCGGAATTCGCCCGTCGCGTCCTCGCCGTAGCGCCGGATGAGCTCGGGAACTGCGGCGGTCGGAACCTCGGTGATGATGTCGGCGCGATCGTTGACGTAGAGGTTCAGCTGGGCGGCCGCGCTCTCCGTGCAGAGATAGTCAACGGTCTGCAGTGCGACCTCGTCGGCGCAGCGGTAGTGGGGGTTCTTCACCACGCGGATGCGGTCGCGCACGCGCCAGAACACCGGCCGGAACGGCCCGTTGCAGACGTAGTGCTCGGGCTTGACCCACTGCGCGCCGAAGCGGAGGACGGCGTGACGCGGCACGGGGTAGAGCGGGAACAGCGTGAGGATCGCTGCGAAGTGAGGCACCGGACGTTCGAGCCGGAAGATCAGGGTGCGCGCGTCGGGCGCCTCGATGCCGACCGCGTCCTGGCCGTCCCCGGTGTCATTGAACGCCTTCGCGCCGCGCACTCCATACAAGAGCTCGGTGAAGCGCGCTGCGGTGCTGGGGTCGAGAAAGCGCAGGAACGACCACCTCAGGCCGGTCGCGTCGAGCGGCTCGCCGTCGCTCCACTTCAGCCCGTCACGGATCGCGAACGTCCACGTGAGGCCGTCCTCGGACACCTCGGGCATCGTGGCGGCGAGGGCAGGCACCGGCTCCAGGGTCCTGGGGTCGACGTCGAGCAGGCCTTCGAAGAGGCTGGACAGGACCCGCCCGTCCGCGATCGCCGTCGTCACCGCGGGATCGAGACTTCGCGGGTCAGGACCGTTGGCGATGACCAGGTCCGCCGGGGGGAGGGTCGCGTCCGCCAGGACACTGCGGAAAAGCAGCCCGGTGAGGATGAGGAGTCCGAGAAGGACCAGGTTCCGGGTGAAGCCGCCGCCCATGGGTGAGAGTGAGGACGCGATTGTAGGCGCGGCTGGACGGGCGGTCCATCGGTTACGATCCGCTAACCACCTGCCCGACTCCCTGCTTCGGTCGAGTCCCTGATACTCTCCGCGAGTTCGAAGGGAGCGGAAGTCTCATGCAAAGGAAGACCGGCTGGACCCTGCTCGTGGTCGTCGCCCTGCTGGTGGTCGTCGGCGTCAACGTCGGAGGCTGCAACGGTGACGAGGCTGACGGCACAGGCGGAGCGAACGGCGGGACCGCCACGGGTCTGCAGGCCAGCGTCACCGACCCCGAGGCCGAGAATCCCGACCGCGGTCGTTGGGTCGACTTGTCGACGGTTCCATTCCGACCGGAGGCCGTCGGGGGCACACTGGTGTTCGCGCGACAGTCCGCGTACAAGTCGCTGAACAACATCACGCGAAGGACGGAGTCCTTGCGCGGGATATTCGAGAACCTCCTCGCACCCTACTTGCTCGCGGTTCCGGCTGATCCCCATCCCGTCAACGGTTTCGCGCCGATTCCGTGTGCGGCCAAGAAGCTGCCCACGCTATCCGCCGACCGACTCTCTTCGGTGTGGACCCTGCGCGACGACCTGACCTGGGAAGACGGCAAGCCGCTGACTGCGGAGGACTACGCCTTCACCTGGCGCCTCGTGCAGAGCCCCGAGGCGCCGTTCAGGAAGCGCGGCGTCCTCTCGTTCGTGAAGGACGTCAAGGCCCGGGACGCTCACACTCTCGAGGTAACTTTCAAGCGCCCGTACTACAACTCCATCGCGACTTTCGGAGTCGAGTTTCCCGTCGTACCCGCCCATGCAACCAGTCCCGACGCGAAAGTGCTGACCGACACGCACCGGACGCTCAGCTTTGGTCCCTACAAGATCGCCGAGTGGGACACGGCCCAGCTCCGGTTGACGTTGCGCAATGAGTACCGCGAGAAGCCGTTCCCGCTCTGGCCGTGCTACGTCGAGAACATCGTGTACCGGACGACGGAGAGCAGCGCGATCGAGGAGTTGGCGAAGCAGGGCGAGATCGACATTGCTGCGTTGAAGCCCTTGCGCTTCGAGGCGGTCGGGAAGGACCCGGGTTTCCGCCGGGTGTGTTGGCGTTCGCTCTTCGACCTTCCCGCGTATCAGTACGTCGCGTGGAACACCAAGGACCCCAAGAATCCGTCGCGACCCCACCCGCTCTTCGGTACCGCCGCGGTCCGACGTGCGATGGCCATGCTCATCGACCGCGAGCACATCATCGCCAAGATGCGACAGGGGATGGCGAAACGGGTGAACGGTCCGTACTGGCATCGTGACCCTGAGTACGACACGACAGTCGCCCAGATCCCCTACGACCCGGACGGAGCCCGGAAGATCCTCGAGGGCCTCGGCTGGAAGCTGAACGCCGAGAACCTGCTCGAGAAGGACGGGCAGGTGTTTCGGTTCGAGCTCGGGGTCTACAACCTGCCGATGTGGACCGAGCCCGCCGCCGTGATCCGTGACGGCGCGAAGAAGGCGGGGGTCGACGTCGTCCTCCTCACGCAGCCGTGGGATCCGTTTGCGGCCGCAATCGGCGGCAAGAGATTCGACGCGTACATCATCGGCGAGAGCTTGCGGCCGCCCATCGAACAGGACCTCTGGCCGATGTTCCACTCCTCCCAGGCGACCATTCCGGGCTCGAGTAATTACGTCGGACTCACGGACCCCTTGCTCGCCGACAAGCTGTTGGACGCCGTGCGAGTCGAGTTCGATCGCAGCAAGCGGCTGCTACTCCGCAAGCAGTTCCACCGGGTGTTCGACCAGCTCCATCCCTTCACCGTCCTCTACACCGTGTACTCGCCGGTGGTGATCAGTCGGCGGTGGGCCAACGTGAAGATCCACGCGCTCGGGGTTCGATTCCGGGACTTCGTGCTGCGCGATCGGTTCCAGAAGGACTGAGGCCCGGTTGGCCGGCTTCGTCTTCAGGCGCATCCTCCTCATGATCCCCACCTTCCTGGGGATCACGCTGCTCACCTTCGGCGTGATGTCCATCGGAGGCGACGACCTGGAACGTGCGCGCTTGCAGGACGGGACGCTCGGCGGGCGGACGCTGTCCGTCGGATCGGCCCGCCGTATCCACGAGGCGATGGGGTACGACCTGCCCGCGCTGGTCAACCTCGACGTCCAGGACGCGCGCCGCTGGGTCGAGTTCCGCGCAGAGCGCATCGCGACGACGTGGCACGACGCGCGCCGGGAACTCGCGGTTCTGGCGGAGGCCGTGGCCCTGGCGCAGGGCGACTCCCCGACGGTGGCGGGCGCATGGGCCGAGCACGTGGTCGAGCAGAACCGGATCGGGTTGCTGTCGGGCGCGGTGGCGCGGGCCGGGCCGGGCGAGCTCCCCCGGGTGGCGGACGACGCGCGGGGGCGGGCGCTTCGAGCCGGCGCTGGCCGCGTGGTGATCCCGCTGCTGGAGCTTGCGGACGATCTCGACCGGCTGGCGCGGTGCGGCGCACAGACGGTGCTGTACCTCGCGCCGATCATCGGTGACGTCGATTCCGCGGGCATGTCGCTGCTCCTCGCGACGGCGGAGCGGGCTCTGTCGCGGACGGAGCCTGCGGTCGGGTTTGCCGACGTGGACGCGCTGCGCCACCACGTCGACGGCCATCGCGCCGCCTGGACCGATCAGGCGGCCATCGCTTCCCTGGTCGACGCTTGGGTGACCAGGGCTCGGGCCGCGCGGACCTCGGGCGAGCTCGCCGACGTCGAGCGCCCGCTCGCGGTGCTCGGCGGTCTGATGGTCCCGCATCTGCTGCCGCGTCTGCTGGATGAGGATCGCTTCGTCAGGGCGGCGGCGTCCAGCTTGCTGCGCGAACACGCCGCGCGGGACCTTGGGTACCACGCCTACGGTCGTCGCGGGCGGCCACTCGACGCGGACGGCGCGCGCCGGCAGGCCGTCGAGGACGTGCGCCTCGAGCGCTGGTGGCGGCGTTCGGAGCTGCAGTTTCGCGAGGTGTCGGGCGTCGCGCGCTACGGCTGGCACTCCTGGACCCGGACCCGGTACGCGCGCTGGCTGAAGAGCGTGGCCACGCTCGACTTCGGGACCTCGCTCCGGTGGAACCGTCCGGTCAGCGAGCTGCTCGCGGACCGGCTGCCCATCACGCTGCTGGTGCAAGGGCTCGCCATCTTCTTCATGTACGTCCTGGCGATTCCGGTGTCTCTGTGGACGGCGTCGCGGCGCGGCCAGCTCTCTGACCGCGCGGTGACGGTGGTCGTTGCGGGGCTGATCGCCGCGCCCCGGTTCTGGGTCGCCACGATGTGTCTGCTGTGGCTCGGGAGCGTCTTCCCGTTGGGAGGGCTCCACACCCCCGACATCGACTCCGCCCTCACCTCGGGGGAGTTGTCGCGGTGGTCGTGGCGCGCGCTGACCGACCTCGCCTGGCACCTCGTGCTGCCGGTGTTCGTTCTCACCTATGCAGGAGCGGCGGTGTTGTCCCGGTACGGGCGCTCGGGGATGATCGAGGCGCTCCGACAGGACTGGGTGCGGACCGCGCGCGCCAAGGGGCTCGAGGAGCGCACGGTGCTGCGGCGGCACGTGTTGCGGAACGGCATCCTCCCGCTGGTGACCTTGTTCGGGACGGTCCTGCCGACGCTCGTGGGCGGGAGCGTGGTCGTCGAGCGCATCTTCTCGATCCCGGGGATGGGCCTCTTGGCATGGGACGGCGTGATGCAGCAGGACGTGCCGGTGGTCATGGCCATCGTCGCGCTCACCGGCATCGCGACCATGGTCGGTTACGTACTCACCGACGTGATCTACGCACTCGTGGACCCGAGGATCCGAGCCGGATGAGCGCGTCATCGATGGGATTCTGGTCGGAGACGGGGCGTCGCCTCAAGGGGCAACGAGCGGCTCGGTTCGGATTCCGCGCCCTGCTCGGTCTGTTCGTCCTGGGGGCGCTCGCGCCGCTGCTCGCCCGGGAGGCGCCGTTGTGGGCGTCGGTCGAGGGGACGATGCGCTGGCCGGCGTTCTCCGCGTTCTCGGCCGCCGACGTGGTGTGGCTGGGCGCACTCCTCATCGCCGTCATCGGTCGGCTACGCCGACGGCTGCCACGGCGCGTGGTGGGGCTCGCGATGGTGGTGATC
>NZBC01000263.1 GCA_002687715.1 Planctomycetota bacterium
ACGAGGAGCCAGCCGGCGCCGCCGAGAGCGACGGTGACGGCCTGACGCGCGGCGCGCGTGACGGCAACGAGGCGGGGGCCGTCACCGGGTTGCAGCCAGGCACGCCCGACGGCGAGCCCCGCGCCTCCCGCGAGAACCACGACCGAGAGTTCCACGAACCCATGGGCGGCGACGAACGTACCCAGGGGAATGATCGCATCCTCGCGAATACAGAACGCGGTGATGAGACCGAGGTAGATACCGTTGACGGCGAGCATGTGGAGCGTGAGCAGGCCGAGCACCGCGCCTCCGACGAACGCGAGCAGCGTCACCCGAATGTTGTTCATCGCAAGGCGGTAACTCTCGAGCGGGCGCTCCAGCGGCGGGATCTCGACCCACGGGCTGCTGCCGCTCTCGCGGACGGCGGTGCCGACATCCTCGATCCGCTCCATCGCGATCGACGGGAGGAAGCCCTCGGCCTGCTTCGGGTTCGAGAGTGCCCACCCCATCGACACCAGGAGTGAGCCGAAGAACACGAGGCCGGACACGGTCATCTCGCGGGTCAGCTTCCGGACCGTACGCGGGAACTCGAGGCCGAAGAACGCCGCCACGTCGCCCCACCCGGTCGCCCGCCCCCGGAACACTCCGGGGTGAGCGCGCGACGCGAGGCTCTCGAGATAGTCGGTGACGGGATCGGTTGGAAAGTCGCGGCGCGCCACGGCGAGGTCGCTGATCACCCGACGGTACAAAGTGCCCAGTCGCTCGATATCCCGCGACGCCAACCGGCGGATCCTCCGCCCAGCGGAGCGGTCGAGCAGGTACTCGAGCTCCTCCCACGCGTCGTGGCGGTCGCGAACGAGACGGTCGGCGGTATGCACGACCGAATCCTAACCCGGGTTAGGATCCGCGATCGGATGCCCGCTCCCCAACGCAACGTCATCGAGGCTCCCGGCGAGATCACCCTCACGCTGATCCCCGCCGGGATCGGGTCGCGATTCCTGGCCGCGCTCATCGATACCCTGATGGTCGCGGGCGTGGTCGTGACGCTGGAGGCTGCCGGCGTCCTGCCCACGTATGACACGAGCCTGTTCCAGGCAGCGGCGCTCCTGCTGTACGTCGCGTGGTTCGCGTCGTTCGAGATGGTGACGGGGCGCACTCCCGGCAAGGCTGCGCTCGAGCTGCGAGTCCTGCTGGAAGACGGTCAGGCGATCGACACCCGCGGCGCGATCGTTCGCAACCTGCTCCGTCTCGCGTGGGTCTTCCCTGCCGCATACCTGATGGAGATCCTCGTCGTCACGCTCGACGGACGCACACGCCGGTTGGGAGATCTGCTCGCGGGCACGATCGTCGTCAGCGAGCGCATCTCGACAGCGCCGATCCGGCTCTTCCTCAACCTCCCGTCGCGGGCCAAGCCCCGGCATGACGTGGACGCCCTGGACCAGATCGCGCTCTCCCCCGCGGAATACCAGGCGTTGCGGACCTTCTGTTTCCGTACGCGCACGCTCACCGAAGCGACCCGGCAGCGCCTCGCTCGTCGTATCCTCGCGCCTCTCTACGCGCGAGCGGGTCTGCCCAGTCCCGCCACGGAGGACCAGGAGGAGCTGCTCGTCGATCTCATGCACCGCGAGAACGACAGCTTCACGGGCGAGGCCGATCTCGCGACCAAGACGGCACCGGTCTCCGACCGCTCGGGCTGACCCCGGCGACGCTGATCGCGCACTGGAAACCTGGGTCCGGTCAACACGAGAGAAGACGGACCGGACCCGACGCGGCGCGCAAGCTACTCACCGGTGTCCACGAGCGCCCCGAGAAGCTGTGGCTCCCGCCGCTCGAGCCCTCGTCCGGCAACCATGATGACTCCCCACTGGAGGGCCAGGACCGCCCCGAACGCTGCCGGGATGGTCACGAAACCCCACGCAGGGTCCAGCGACAGGATGGACGGAGGATCATCGACCATGAACGAAATCACGGGCCACAGCGCCACGGCTCCGAACAGGTTGCCGACCAGGATCGACGGGACGATGATCATCATCCGGATGAGCTGGGTCGCGCAGCCGCTGTTCTCCGTCCGCTGGCCCGAGATGGCTCGGCGACCTGCAGTGGCGATTCGCATCGGAAACCACACCGACGTCACCAGGCCTACGTTCATCAGCATGAGGTCCGCCATGGCCGTGAGCAAGAACGCCCACGGCACGAGGTGCAGCATGCCGAGGGGCGAGCCGTCGATGATCCCGATGACCAGGAAGAGCAAGAACACCATCACCAGATCGGAGATCAGGAAGAGACCTCCGAACGCGATGCACCGCGAGAACAGGATGCGCCATCGCGGCGTTGGCGAGAGCAAGAGAAGGGTGATCCCCTTGCCGTCGAGTCCGAACAAGCTCCACGCAAAGTGCGCGTGCGACATCGGGAGCAACACCGCGGTCATGAAGACGACCGAAACCGCGCCCGCGCCCCCCGCGTCGAGATGCATGAAGACGGCGGGCGCCATGAGGAACACGGTCTGCTGCAGCCACAGCGCACGGACCTGCGGTTCGCGAAAGCACAGGGTGCGGGCCGTTCGGACGAGAACCGCCAGATCGGCCGGCAACCAGTCCCGACGCCTGGCGACCGACCCCACCTGGCTCACTTCAGGCGACGGCAGGTGCCCGAGGAACGTCGCCCGCAGCAGGCGCGCCCCCAGCATCAGGAGGAGCACGAGGAGCGCCGCGAGCAATCCCCCCCGGCAGGCGAGTGTCACGGCGTCGTGTCGAAAGAGGAACAGGTCCGCGATCCACGACGTGGGCAGCCACCGCAGGTGCGACGTCGGGTCGCTCGCGATCAGGTCTTCCAGGGCGCCGCCCCGCACCGAGGTCCGCCACAGGAAGTAGATCGTGACGCCGATCAAGCTGGCGAGGAGGGTCGCGATGTCGCGCAGCCGACGACGCGTCATCATGCTGAGCAGGAACAGATTGATGGTGAGCGCGGTCGCGTGCCCCATCCCGACGAGAACGACGATGAACGCGACTCGGACGAGAACGGGGCCGCCGTCGTCGAGCGCGCACACCGCGCCAACGAGCGGCGACGCGTAGAGAAGGATGGCCGGCGCGAACAGCCCGCTCACGACCATTGCCGCGAACACCTCCCGGTAGCCGAGCGGGAGGTGGAGAATGCGTGAGACGTCGAAGAACTCAGCGACGGCGAGGCTGACCATGCCCAGCATCACCTGCATCAGGAACATTCCGAAGCACGCGAAGTGCACGAACGACTCCTCGGCTCCGGGGTTTCTGCTGACGATGCCGTGCGCACCCAGACCCAATCCAATCGCCATGGCGAAGAACACGGACCATCCCAGCGCGAACGTGATCACCTTCCGCGAGCTCTGCCCAGATGCCCGCAGCCATAGCCGGGTCCGCAAGCCCATCAACATCCGAAACCGCTCGAAGCCGTTGGGGAACCGTTGGCTCACCCGAGAAACTCCAGCCCGCGGCTCTCGGCACGGACGCCGCCCGCCAGGTCGACGAACATGTCCTCGAGCGAGGTCTCGGGAGCGCGCTGCATCTGAGCCCGGATCCCGTCGAGGGTCCCGCAGACGCGGAGCTTGCCGTGGGTGATGATCGCAATGCGCGTGCATAACCGCTCGACGAGCTCGAGGATGTGCGACGAGAAGAAGATCGTGACGCCGCGAGCCACTGCGTCCTGCAGGACGTCGCGAATGGCGCGCACGGTGACGGCGTCGATCCCGTTGAAGGGCTCGTCGAGAAACAGCACGCGCGGGCCATGGACGAGCGCGCACGCGAGCGCGACCTTCTTTCGCATTCCCATCGAGAAGTCGAGGACCATCTTGCGCCGGTCCGCCTCAGCGAGCTCCATGAGGTCGAGGAGCTGGTTGGAGCGGTTCGCGACGGCGTCGGCGGCGAGCCCGTGAAGGCGACCGACGAACGCGAGCAGCTCGAGTGGCGTCAGGCGCTCGTAGGTCGCGATTTCCTCCGGAAGGACCCCGATGCTGCGCCGAACGACAAGCGGTTCCTTCGCCACGTCGACACCGAGGACGGACGCGTCACCGGCGTCCGGCTCGAGCAGGCCGCACATCATCTTGATCGTGGTCGACTTGCCCGCACCGTTGGGCCCGAGGAATCCGAAGAACTCTCCCTCTTGAACCTCGAGGTCGAGCCGATCGACCGCGACCTTCTCACCGAACGTCTTGCAGAGCCCGCGCAGACGGACCGCCGGGGTGCGGGTCACGGTTGGGTCGGTAGCAGCTTCCATGATGTGATCGATAGCAGTAGCCTCCTCGCATGCCCAAGATCTTCCACGGAAACGGCCCCTGGGCGACGCTGGACACCGGTATCGCGGGTCCCCGCGATGCCAGCGCACTGCTCGACGCCGGCTTTCGCGACGGCTGGGCCATCCTCGTCGAAGACGGCATCATCGTCGAGTCAGACACACCGGATGTGCTCCGCGCCCGCCACCCGGATTCCGAGACGACTGATCTCGGCGACTCGCTCGTCACCCCAGGCCTCGTTGATCCGCACACGCATCCGGTGTTCACGGGCACCCGTGAAGACGAGTTCGAGATGCGCAACCAGGGTCACGACTACGTAGCCATCGCGAAGGCGGGCGGCGGGATCCGCAACTCCGCCCGGCGACTGCGGGCGTCGTCGGAGGACGAGCTCGTCGCCGATCTCCGCGCACGCTGTGACGGGTTCCTGGCGCTGGGAACGACGACCATCGAGGCCAAGAGCGGCTACGGGCTGTCTACCGAGTCTGAGCTGGCATCCCTGCGGGCGATCCGACGCGTCGACGCCGACCACCCGCTCGACCTCGTCCCCACGTTCCTCGGCGCCCACGAGATCCCTGACGAGTACCGGGAGGATCGAGAGGGTTACATCGCCCTCCTCATCGACGAGATGCTCCCCCGGGTCGCCGAGGAGAACCTCGCCGAAGCCTGCGACGTGTTCTGTGAAGAGCACGTCTTCACCGTCGATGAGTCGCGCCGCATCCTCGGGCGCGCCCGCGCGCTCGGCATGAAGGTCAAGCTCCACGCCGACGAGATCCGCCCCCTCGGCGGTGCGGAGCTCGCGGCCGAGCTCGGCGCTCTGTCCGCCGACCACCTCGTGGCCGTCTCCGACGAAGGGCTCGACCGCATGCGCGAATCCGGGGTGGTCCCGATCCTCCTGCCGGCCACGTCTCTCTACCTCAACCTCGCCAGCGACGCCCCCGGCAAGAAGATGCTCGACCGCGGCCTCGCCCCCGCCCTCGCCACGGACTTCAACCCCGGCTCGTCCCCCACCCGCTCCCTCCCCCTGGTCATGACCTTTGCCTGCCTCAAGTACGGCATGACCGCCGCCCAGGCCCTCGGCGCCGCCACCTGGAACGCCGCCTGCGCCATCGGCCGCGAAGGGAAGGTAGGGACCCTCGCGGACGGAGCCCTGGCCGACCTCGTCGTCTGGGATCTCCCGAACCTACGCTCGCTCCCCTATCGTTTCGGCGAGAGTTTCGTTTCTCGGGTGCTCAAGCGGGGCGAATGGTGCTTCGAGCGGGCCGGCGCGTGAGAATCCCGGATCTTCCGGGAGCGGCACGGCTGGCTGAAACCGACCGCGGCCGGAAACCGCCGGGTCGTCGCGAGGCCTACTTCCTCTTGCCGGCAACGCCCGACTTGTACATCTCGCCGGTCGGGCTGATGCCGGGGATCGGACCTTCGAGCGGAACCGCGTCCGGGTCCTTGCCGTCTCGGAGCAGGAGGTAGCGGCGCATGATCTGGCCGGCGACGACCTCCTCCACCTTCGGACGGCTGCCCTTCAACGCCCAGGCGTGGCGGATGGGCTTGCCGGTGCGCGCAGACTCGAGTGCGAGGACAGGCTCGATCTTCAACGCGGTGACATAGAGCCAGGCGTTGTTGTCGTTCCCGTCCTCCTTCGTCATCTCCACGGTGACGCGGGTCCGGCGGGGGAACCGGTTCTGGGTCCACTCCACTGTCTTGGTTTCGATGAAGCCCGCCTCGAGCGCGTCGACGTCGAAGACGCGCTCCACGTAGCCCCGCGCGGCCTTCCAGAGGAGTTCGTGGTCGGCCATCGCAACGAAGCGCTTCGTCGGTTGGATCTTGTCCTGGGCGGCGGCCACGTCCCTCTCGTCCTGGAACTGGACGCCGTCAAGTGAATTCGCACCCGTGGAGGCCGGCTGGCAGGCGGGCATCGACAGCAGGATGGCCACGGCAGCCAGGATCGTGATCAAACGTGTCATCTGTAATCCCTCGCGAGGTATCCCTTCCCCGTGGTCATGTTTTCGGACGCTGCGGGGGTTGACCTTCAATCGTCGTGCTTTGGCGACCCTGGCTCAAGGGGAAACGAAGCCGCCGCCGCCCGGAGTCTCGATCCGAACGGCGTCGCCGGGATCGAGCGTCACGCTTCCATCGTCCGGCAGCCGGCGCCATCTGCCCCCCCCATCGACCCGATCGCGACCCGGCGCGCCCGCGGCGCCACCGCCGACCCCGGGGGCGCCCTCCGCTCGCCGCCCCGCGAGGACGGTGACCCGGGCGGGCGCGAGCAGCTCGATCTCGCGAACGAGCCCGTCCCCGCCGCCGTGATCGCCGTCGCCGCCCGACCCGTCGCGAAGCCGATACCGCCGGACGAGAACGGGGAACGCGTTCTCGAGAGCCTCGACCGGCGTGTTCAGCGTGTTCGTCATGTGGCTCTGGATGCCGGACTCTCCGGGCCCACGCGGACCGCCGCCCGTCCCTCCCCCCAACGTCTCGTAGAAGGTGAAGGGCGATCCGTCCGCAAGCCGACCACCGACGGTGAGGTTGTTCATCGTCCCCTGCGACGACGCCGGCACCCGGTCGGGCGCGGCCGCAGCCAGCGCCTGCAGAAGCACGTCGACGATCCGCTGCGACGTCTCCACGTTGCCGCCGGCGACCGGCGAAGGACGGTTTGCATTGAGCAGGCACCCGTTCGGGATCGTCACGCGGACCGGATCAAGGCAGCCGCTGTTGGTCGGGACCTCCTCTGCAACGAGCAGCCGCACCACATAGAACACCGCCGACAGCGTGATCGCCTCGTTGGCATTGAACGGGGCATCGATCTCGGCGTCGGTTCCGGTGAAGTCGACGTGAAGCCGAGCCCTCCGCTTGGTGATCCGGACGCGAATGCACGGCGTACCCGGGCCGTCGAGGTGACCTTCCGCGGTCCACGTACCGTCGTCGAGGCTGCGCAGCATGCTGCGGGTCACGCGCGCCGCGTGCGCCCGCAAGGCCGTCACCGCGGCGAGCAGACGCTTACCGCCGTACTCCTCGGCGAGCCCCTTCAACCGGTCCCGGCCGCGTTCGACCGCGCTCTTCTGCGCGAGGAGGTCGCCCCGCCGCTCGTCAGGGGTCCGGGTGTTGGCGAGCACCATCTGCAGGACGTCGTCGTCGATCACACCTTCGCGGACGAGTCGCACGGGCGGGATCACGAGTCCCTCGCCGTACAGGTCCGTCGCCGGCCCCATGCTGCCCGGCCACCCGCCGCCGATGTCCGCGTGATGCGCGCGGACCATCGCACCCAGCGCCGGCCCCTTCACCCCCGCCAGGAACACGGGCGCGAACAGCGTGACGTCAGGGAGGTGGGTCCCGCCCCGATAGGGGTCGTTGAGTAACACCAGGTCGCCCGGCTTCAGGTCGACGCGCTCGAGGAGGTGACGTCCCGTGACGTGGACCGACCCGAGGTGCACCGGGATATGGCTGGCCTGCGCCGCCATGTCGCCATCCGGCCCGGTGAGCGCGCAGGAGAAATCGAGCCGCTCCTTGATGTTCGGCGAGAACGCGGCCCGCATCAGCACGACGCCCATCTCTTCCGGGATCGCCGCCAGCAGATGACGAAAGACCTGGATCTCGACAGAATCCAACGTCATGGCTTCACCTCGACGATCAAGGCGCCCGTACGGTGGACGACTGCCCGCGCGCGGTCGTCCACCCAGACCGTCGCGGTCCGGTCGGCGATCAGTGCGGGTCCGGCGACGGCCTGCCCGGCACGAAGCGCGTCGCGGTCGAACACGGGCCAGGCGGCCTTGCCGCCGATCGGTGCCGACCGGCGCCCGACGGAGGTCGGCGACTTCCGACTCGCGCTCAACCGCGCCACCATGGGCGCGGGCGTCCGCACCGCCACCCGCACTCGCACCGCCACGAGTTCGACGTCGCGAGACAGGTCGGCGAACCCGTAGCGCTGCTCATGGCTTCGATGGAAAGCGGCGAGCGGATCGTCTCCCTCCGGCACCTCGAGTTCGAATGATTGCCCCCGATACCGCACGTCGAGCGACACGTTCGCGATCAGCGAACGCTTTCCGTACCCTTCCGCCACGAACCCGTCCCGCAGTCGTTCGACCAACGGTCGAACGAGGCGGCGGCGCGCCGTCGACGACGGCAATCCGCGTTCGAGCACTGATCGCGACAGCGTTCGGGCCGGCGACGCCCACAGCAGCCCCTGCGCGGACAACACCCCGGGCCGCGGCGGCACCACGACGCGCGAGACCCCCAGCGCACGCGCCAACGCGACTCCATGCAGCCCCCCCGCGCCGCCAAACACCACCAGCGCCGCGGAGCGCGGGTCCCGTCCGCGTTCGAGCGAGATCACGCGTAAGGCCCGCGTCATCACGAGATCGCTCAGCCGGACCACCCCTTCCAGCATCCGCCGCGGCGCCAGGCCCAGGCGTTTCGCGAGCTTGCGCGCACATCGGTCCGCACGCGCGATATCCAGACGGTCCGCACCTCCGGCGAAGAACCGTGGCGCGATGCGACCGAGCAGGAGGTTGGCGTCGGTGACCGTGATCTCCTCGCCGATGCCGTAGGCCGCGGGACCGGGGTCGGCACCAGCGCTCTCGGGACCGACCGTCATCGCACCGCCGCGGTCGGCACGAACGAGGCTGCCCCCACCCGCGCCGACGGTGTGGATCTCCAGGCTCGGAAGCCGGATGGTGTGCCCCGCGATGCTCAACGCGGACGCCCGCGGGACGTCGCCATCGAGGAACGCGACGTCGGTCGACGTCCCGCCCATGTCCAGCGTCATCGCCGGCGAAGCACCGACCGCGTCAGCCCACACCTGAGACGCGACGAGTCCGCCCGCCGGTCCGGAGACCAGGAGGCGCGCGGGCTCCTCGGCGACCTCGCCTGGTGCAAGCAGTCCGCCCTCGCTCGTCATGACCGTCGTGCGAACGTCATCACCCAGCGCATCCACGAGCCGAGCGAGGTATCGCCCCACCAGCGGACGGAGCCCCGCGTTGAACAGCGCGCACAAGCCGCGCTCGACCTCGCGGAACTCGGGGTTCAGACCCGACGACGCGGTCACCGGGAGCCCGATCGGCGCGAGCGCGGCGAGGGCAGCCTCCTCGTGAGACGGATTCGCGTACGCGTGCAGCAACACGACCGCGATCGCCTCCACCCCACGTCGCTTCAGCCGACGGCCGGCGCGGACACAGGCGTCGACGTCGAACGCGGTCAGCTCTTCGCCTCCCGGGCCGAGCCGGCCCGGCACCTCGGCACACAGATCACGCGAAGTCGGAATCGCGGGTCGCCGCGGCTCCAACGCATACAGCTCCGGCCGGGCCTGCCGCCCGATGGTCAGCACGTCGCGGAACCCCTCGTTCACGATCAGGCCGACTCGAGCGAGCTTGCCTTCCAGCACCGCGTTCGTCGCGACCGTGGTCCCATGACGCAGCTCGACGCGCCCGTCGACGGACGCCACCGCGTCCGCAATGACCCGGGCGGGGTCCGAACGCGAGGACGGCACCTTGAACGCGGTCCCGTCGGCGGTGACGACGTCGGTGAACGTCCCGCCGGTATCGATGCCAATCTGCGTGGTCACGAGGGCCAAGAGAATAGCCCGAGTTGCGCGGTAGGAGAGCAGCGGTGCTGCCGCGGCCGCCCCTACCGCTCGTGGGGCCCCATCGGAACGAGCTCGTACGCCTTCACCCGGTAGGTATCGTCGACCCGGACGAGGTCGAAGCGGAGGCGCAGCCGGGTCATGTCCTCGTGGGATCCGGTCTCGCTGCCCAGAAAGAGGTCGTACATGAAGCGACGCTTGTGGCGGTCGCCCCGCCGGTGACGGCGCTGGGTCGCCCGACGGCTGGACATGATGTAGCCGTGCTGCCGTGTGAGGCGGGCCCAATTCTGGAGGAAGTCGATCCAGGGCTGCTCGGCCTGGAGGTCCTCGGTGAAGAGGCCGTACGCGAGCGCGTAGCCGACGCGATCGCCGTCCCCGTGGCTGGCGTCGACTTCCTCGCCGAGCTTCAGCCACTCGAGGAACTGGTCCGCGACCGGCCATGGGGAGTCGTCGCGCGGGGCGTCCATGAACAGGGTGACCGCGACGAACCCGAGTATGATGATCGTCGAGATCGCGGTGAGGATGATGAACAGTCGAAGCCGCCGACCCGGCGCCGGCTGCTTCGCCGTCTCGTGCGTCCGGAACGCGGACAATACGGGTTGCGGCGTGGGACGCGGAGCCGCTGGAGGCGTTTCCATGCCCTGCGGGGGCCAGGGGGGTGGTTCGCTGGGAAGGTCGGCGGGGCTCATCGCGGGACCAGGATAGCAGAGCGGACCGCCACAGCCCGCAACCAGGGTACTTGCGATCTCACGGGTTCCACGCCGTTCCCAACGACGAGTGGCCGCCGGACGTTCATCCTTCGACCGAGGCCCGTCCGGACCCGAGGTTCAAGGGCGCACCGCGTTTGCTACCATCCCGCCCCATGTCCACGGGGATGGCGTTGGTCTGGATCGTCGGGTCGTATCTCGTCGGATCCGTCTCGTTCGCGCTGCTGTTCACGCGGCTCGTCGCGCGCGTCGATCTGCGTACCGTCGGGAGCGGCAACCTCGGCGCAACGAACGCCGGTCGCGCGCTCGGGCACGGGTGGGCGGTGGTCATCTACGCCTGTGACTTCCTGAAGGGGTTCGCTCCTACGGGGATCGGCCTGTGGATGCTGGAGCCCGGCGCCGCGCTCGCCGACGGGGTCCTGCCGTTGCCGATGCTGATGGGCGCCGCCGCGTTCTTCGGTCACTGCTGGCCGTTCTATCTCGGGTTCAAGGGCGGCAAGGGCGTCGCGACCGCCTCCGGCGTGATCCTCGCCGTGTCGTGGCCGGCATTTGTCGCCGCCATGATCGGGTTCCTCCTGTCGGTCGCGATCTTCCGCATGATCTCGCTCGGGAGCGTCATCGGCGCGTTCGTTCTCCCGATCGCGTACCTCGCCACGGAGCGACGCGACGCCGTGGTCTTGCCCCAGCTCGCCTGGTTGACGTTCTTCACCTTCGTCACCATCCTCGTGATCGCCCGCCACCGGACGAACATCATTCGGATCGTCGAAGGTCAGGAGCCGCGCGTGGGAAGGAAAGCGCCATGAAGGTCGCGACCGTGATCGGCGCCGGAGGCTGGGGCACCGCGGTCGCTCTGTTGCTCCACGAGACGGGCCACGAGGTCCGCATCTGGGGCCACGACCCGGTCAACCTCGAGCGCATGGGCCGCGAACGGGAAAACGCAAAGTACCTGAAGGACGTAGCGCTTCCCGACGACCTGATCCTCACCACCGACCACGAAGCTGCCGTGAAGAGTGCGAAGCTGATCGTGAGCGGCGTTCCGACGCGGCATCTGCGAGAGGTCATGGAACCGTTTCGCGGCCTGTTGCCGAGAGATGTGCCCATCGTGTCGCTCACCAAGGGGATCGAGGTCGAGACCCTGAAGCGGCCGTCGCAGGTGCTGCGCGAGATCTTCGCAGGACACGCCGTCGGCATCTTGTCGGGCCCCAGCCACGCCGAGGAGGTCGCGCGCCGCATCCCGAGTTCAGTCGTCATCGCGGCGAGCGGGCGCGAACGCGCCCGCCAGCTCCAGCGCCGGTTCACGACGGAACGATTCCGCGTCTATGCGAACGTCGACCCCGTAGGCGTCGAGCTCGCGGGCGCGCTGAAGAACGTCATCGCCATCGCGGCCGGAGTCTGCGACGGGCTCGGCTTCGGCGACAACACCAAGTCGGCGCTGGTGACTCGAGGTCTCGTCGAGATGGTGCGCCTCGGGTCGAAACTCGGTGCGCGCAAGCAGACCTTCGCGGGCCTCGCCGGCATGGGCGACCTCATCACCACGGCCTTCTCCCCGCACGGCCGGAACCGGCACGTTGGCCAACGACTCGGAGAGGGTCAGCCCCTCGACCGTATTCTCCGAGAGACGGAGAAGGTCGCGGAGGGCGTCTACACCACCAAAGCGGTGATGACGCTGGCTCGGCGCCACCGTGTGGACATGCCTATCACCCTCGAGGTGCACGACGTGCTCTTCGAGGGGAAGGACGCGGCCGCTGCTTTGCAGAGCCTCATGACCCGCTCATCCAAGGCCGAGAGCTGGTAGCTGAAACGTGAAGGTCGTCATCCTCTTCAGCGACACCGGCGGCGGGCACCGCGCCGCGACCGTCGCCATTCGCTCGGCTCTGGAGAAGATCGCGCCGGAAGTCGAGTTCGAGATGCGCGACGGCCTCGTCGAGGGCGGACCCTGGCCGCTCAACCGGTCCCCCGCCATCTACGCGTGGGCGATGAAGTGGGCCCGGTGGGCGTGGGCGTTCGGCTTCCATCTCTGGAACAGCCCGTTCCGCGCCCGCCTCATGGCTGACCTCGGCTACCCCGCGACGGCGAAACGCCTGCGCGCGGTCATCGCCGACGCCAATCCCGACGTGCTGGTCTCGACCCATCCGCTACTCACCCGCTCCGTCGTCCGGTCCCTGCGGAGCCTCGGCAAGGACGTCCCGTTCGGCGTCGTCGTCACCGATCTCGTGACCGGGCACTGGTCCTGGTACGACCGCGACGCCGACCGCATCTTCGTGCCGACGACCGAAGCGTTCGACATCGTGAAGAGAGGCGGCGTGGACCCGGCGCGGCTCGTCATGACGGGGCAGGCCGTGCACCCCAAGTGCGGCGAGGCCGTCCCGCGCCGCGCCGCGCTTCGGGAAGAGTTCGGCTGGACCGAGACCACGATCCTCCTGGTCGGCGGCGGTGAAGGCATGGGCGCGCTCGGCGACCACGCCCGTGCGATCGACGCCGCCGGCCTCGACGCACGGGTCGTCGTCGTCTGCGGCAAGAACGAGAAGCTGAAGGCCGATCTCGACGACCACGACTGGCGAACGCCGCACTCTGTCTACGGCTTCGTTGACAACCTCCACGAGCTGATGGCGGCCAGCGATATCCTCGTCTCGAAGAGCGGACCGGGCTCGATCATGGAGGGCTGCGTCGCCGGTCTCCCCATCCTCCTCTACGACTATCTGCCGGGGCAGGAGGTCGGCAACGTGCGTCTCGTCGAGTCACGCGGCATCGGCCACTACGCGTCGAGATCCAAGAACCTCGTGGCACACCTGCGAACGTGGCTCGACGATCCTGAAACGAGAAGACGCGCGGCAGAGGCGGCGCGGGAGTACTCCGTGCCGGACTCCGCCGCGCGCATCGCACGGGGGATTCTGGAGATGGCGACTAGGGCAGGAAAGGCATGTACATCGGAACGTTGTTCCCGATGAACGAGATGCCGGAAGGCGATGAGCCGGTGTCGCCCAGCACGAAGCTCACATAGAACGTGACGCCCTGGAGGGAGGGGAGATTGGGGACGTTGAACTCCCAGAGGTGGGTCCCGGTTCCATCGGTGAGCCCGACGATGTCGCGGGCGATGTGGTCTCCGCTGTAGAAGACGCAGTACTGGGACAGCCAATCCACGGAGATGGGGACGACGCGGTTGTCACCCGGATCGCCGAAGGACGAACAGACCACTCCGTCCTGGCCCAGCGACAGGAGGCCCTGGAAGATCGTGCTCGGCGCGGCCGGGACGCGGACCTCCATCGGATGCCAGGTCCCGAGAGCCGCACCGCCACCGGTGTAGCGGATGGTGTCGTACTCGTAGCCCTGCGGCAGCGTGCCGGTCTCGCCTTCGGCCGTGACGCTGACGTCCTGCTTGCCCGGAACGGTGCCGGCCGGAACGTTGCAGGTGAGGCGTGTGGACGAAAGGCGGGTGACGCTGGTGGCGGGCACGGTGCCGAACTTCACATCGATGACTCCGCCCGGGAAGTTGGACCCGTTGACGGTGACGGTGACACCACCATCGATCCAGCCCCTGGATGGCGTCACGGTCGAGACCATCGGTGTGGCCGGACCGGCGGCGCCGTAGATCGACTGGTACCCCGCGACGTCGTCGGCATCGAGGTTGCGGGTGGTCGTGTCCCCAGCCGCGACCGTCGGGAACATCGTCGCCGTGGAGACGGAGGAGTGACTGAGGCCGAGCGCGTGTCCGAACTCGTGGGTCGCGACGCCCTGGATATCGAACTGCGACCCGGTGGGGTTGGTGGCCCAGACGAAATCGAATCCACCATCGCGATCGTAGAACTCGATGTCGAAGTTCGTGATCGACGCTCCCACGAACCAGTACCAGCAGACGGCCAGGGCACCGCCGCCGTCGCCCGGATTGTAGAAGACGATGTTCTGGCCGTCGGCCGCGAGGTTCGTCTGCGTCGTCTGACCGCCGTAGATGAACTCGAAGTTGCCCTGACCAGTCAGCCGCCACTCGTCGGCGCCGGAACGCAGAGCCATGAGTTGGTCGTCGGCCGAGCCCGCGGACGGGTCGGTGAAGTTCGGATTGAGCTTGTAGGTCGCGGATGCCCCCGGCCAGGACACGCCCGTGAGCGAATACGCGAGCACGTCGGTCTCGGGAACGGCGAGGAGGCCAAGTCCCAGTGCACAGCAGATGGCGACGGCTAGATGGCGCTTGTTCGTGTTCTTCATCGTGGTGCCTCGGTTACAGGTTCTCGATGATGTCCACGAGCGACTGCCGGAACTGGGCCCACGAAGTGTTGACCAACTCCCGCACCGTGCCGTTGACGATGGTGTACTTGCCCTTGTGCCAGCCGTACACGTCGCACGGCGAGCTGCCAGGCTTCAGGAACAGCACCACCGTCTCACCGACGGTGAAGCGCGGCGCCTCGCTGGCGCGCAGGGTGACCGCGCCGACCGTTCCGCCGGGGATCGTGACGACGAACGGACCCACGCCCGAACCCTTGAGGTTCTCGGTGGGCATGATCGTGACGTCGGTCACGATCTTGTTGCCCTCCCAGCGCGATTCCAGCTTGTTCACGCCGCCTACGACGACGCGATCGGCACGCTGACAGAGGTCCGTATTGGACAACGGACGCACTTGCGCGCCGGCGATCGGCACGAGCGTGGATATGAGAATGAGTACGGCGATTCGACGCATGGAGAACTACTTCCGCAATGGTGGGGGGAGTCCACCGCATGGGATCACCGGCTTGGACGATCACCGGCTTGGGGGAACACCTGCTTGGACGGGAACCTGTTTTTTGCATTGACAGGTATCGGCCGTCCCACCGCCCGGCATGCGGTGAATCGTGCTTTTCGTATAGGTCGCAGGTCGCGCCGATTCAGGATCAGGCGCGCCGCAGGTCAGCGCAACGGATGGAACCGAACCCGGGCGAGTTCGCGCCTTTCCACCCCGCTCGCGGTCTTGAGGAGCAGGACCAGGCGCTGCGCTCCCGCAGGCCCGAGGGGAACGACGAGTCGCCCCCCCACCCGGAGCTGCTCGACGAGGTGTCCCGGATAGCTGAGCATCCCACCGGTGACGACCACGGCATCGTACGGAGCGCCGGGAGGCCATCCGACCTTGCCGTCGGCGCAATGGACGGCGACCGGTGCCACCCCGTGCTTCGCGAGGAGCGCCCGCGCACGATCCGCGAGGTCCGGATCGATCTCCACCGAGATGACCTCGCGGGCCAGCCGACTGAGGATCGCCGCGTGGTACCCGGTGCCCGTCCCGACCTCGAGCACCCGCTCCGTCCCGGTGAGCCGCAATGCCTGAGTCATCAGCGCTACGAGGTACGGCTTCGACGTGACCTCGGCCGGGGCGTCTCCAATCGGAACCGGCGCGTTGCGATAGGCGAACGCTCGATCAACGTCCCGCACGAACGCATGCCGAGGCACCCGCACCATCGCATCAAGCACGGCGCCGTCGGTAATACGCAGCGGTCCGTCGTCGAGCACTTCGAGGATCAGGTCGAACCGGTCGCGCGCGAGCGCGACCTCGATAGCGAGATCGCGCTCCGAGGCCGGTGGCTTTTCTGACTCCCCGGTCGGCGAGCACGCGGCCACCGCGATCGCGGTCAAGAACAACCACGCTCCCTGCCGCCGGGCGGGCCGGAAACTCACTGACGCTGGCCCTTCAGCCCGAGGACGTGTGCGCGCAGCGCGGCCCGGGTCAGCGTCGCCCGAAGGAACTTCTCCAGCGCCGGGAGACCCGCGAGCGCCGTCTTCAGATGCCCCGATATGCTCATCAGGTGGACTGCGGCCCACGCCTGAGCGTAGTCCTCGCGACCACGGTCACCATCCCGCAGGTCCCGACGGAGCAAGACCTCGACCGGGTCCTCGAGATGTCTCGCCTCCGCCATCCGGCTGACGAGGTCGAAGCGGCCAGGAACGAGGCTGCCCAGCCCTGTGAGCGTACGGCCGAGAGGACGGGCTCCCGAGAGGTACTCGCAAAGGCCCTCCTCGAACGGGCGCGGCAGGACCCAGGCCCGTTGGTAGATCAGGTGGTGGACGAGTTCGTGCTGCAGGCGTCGACGCATGACGTCGTCATCATCGTCGTCGAGGAGAACGATGAGGCCGGCCCCGGGTCGGTAGATACCGTCCGCTTCCTCGAACCGCGCGCCACCCAGCCGTTCATTCCAGAGGGCGAATGTCCGAGGATCGGCACAGAGCAGCACCGTCAGCGGCTGCTCCGACACCTTGCCGGGGAGCCAGCCGTCCGCAGAGTGTAGGAACGGCCTCGCGAGCGAGACGACCCGTCGCGCGCGGGGTGCGTCGAGGTCCGAGAGGCCGGTAACGGGCCCTATCGTCGCACGGGCCAGGGGCTTCCATGCGTGGAGGAGCGCGAGGTCCTCGACGAGGCGGATACGCTGTCCGCGCCGGCTGCACCCACGCATCTCGGCCTCGCGGACCAGCTCCAGGGCGGGTCCGCGGTCGCCCCGCGCCCAGGCCACCAGCGCACGACCGCCGAGGTCGTCGTCCGCGGCGTATGCACTGTCGGCCGCGGTCAGGCGTCCGAGCATCCAGTTCGCATCACCACGCAGACCCGCAGCTCCACAGAGGTCGTCCGCGAGAGCGAGCGGCGCCAGCGCCCCGGACGCGTCCGCGAGCCCCAGCATGCGGACCGCCCCGAGGAGCCAGGGCGGGCCCGGCGCCTTCGGGTGCCGATCGGCGAGGACGCTCGCTTCGCGCAGCGCTTCCCCCGTCCTGCCCGCGATCGCCAATCCCCGGAGTCTCCAGAGCGCCGCGGCGTCCTGGTCAGGCAGCCCGGCAACGAGCCGGCCGCGATCGATCCTAGCGAGCGGCCCCAGCAACGGCAGAGAGCGGGGCGGTGGCGGCAAGGACGGAGCACCTTGGGCGGCGATCCGCTGGATCCGCCGCCGGGACGCCGCGCCGAGAGTCGCCTCCAGCCGGCAACCCTCGAGCCGGACGACGCCGCCTGCCGCGCCGAGCACCAGACGGCCGGCGCCGCCCGCAACCCCACTCCAGCCCCGGCGCGGCGCGATCTTCTTGCCATCGATTCGGACCTCGAGTCGGCCCTGGAAGCGAACCCTCAGGGCGACCCCGCCCTCCGTCGCCGCCGGCCGCCGGACCGTCGCCATCCGCTTCGGACCGGTCGGCGTGAGCCGAGACAGGACGACTTCCGTCTCGCCGATGTCCAGCTCGAACCCGCGAGTTCGCCAGGCGTCGGCCCCGAACGCCAGCCGCAGACTCCCCCCGCCAGCCAGCCTCAGCGTGGTTTCGAATCGGAAGCCGGTGAACAAGCCAACCTCGACGTGTGCGAATCGAGACTCTCCCGGCGGCGCCCAGATCACGATTCCGGACCGGTCGCCGCCCACCTTCGGGACGAGATGCCGCGAGAGCAGCGGCGCCGCGATCCAGCGCCCGGACGAGAGCCGGGGCGACGGGGTCCCTCCATCCGGCGCGGGCTGGGGGCAGACGGACGTCGTGCCGAGAAGCCACAGGAGGGCCGCGCAAAAAGGGAGGGGAAGCTGGGTTCCGGAAGGTCTCACGTGCGGCCGAAAGATACGGAGGGAGGAAGATCGCAGCAGGCGGTTTTGCGACCAACCATGTGAGATAGTATCTGAAGAAGGGACCCACCCCCCCAATCAGATCAGCGCTCAGCGCGCTCGGGGGCGGCTCCGAGTCACGATCGTCAAGCACATTGCGGACCTGAACTCCGGACGCGTGGGCGCGCTCAAGGACGCCGGCATCTTCTCTGCCGAGGCATCCAGGACGATCCCCTCGAGCCGGCGCCACCAGGTCCGCTGGAAGGCTCCGATGAGCATCCCGACCGATCAAGAAGCTCCTGCTGGTTCGACCGTCAAGACCGTCGATCAGGTGGTGATCCGCTTCGCCGGCGACTCCGGCGATGGCATGCAGATCACCGGCGGACAATTCACGAACACCAGCGCGCTCGCGGGCAACGACCTCGCCACGTTCCCCGACTTCCCCGCCGAGATTCGCGCGCCCGCCGGCACGCTTCCCGGCGTCTCGGGATTCCAGGTGCGGTTCTCGTCGTTCGACATCCACTCCCCGGGCGACACGCCCGACGTGCTCGTCGCGATGAACCCGGCCGCACTGAAAGTCAACATCCCCGATATCAAGCCGAACGCGATCGTCATCGTGAACTCGGGCAACTTCGGGAGCGCAGACCTCAAGAAGGCCGCCTACGATTACAACCCGCTGGAGTCGAGCGACCTCGACGGGTTCCGGGTCATCCAGGTCGATCTCAACAAGTTCACGAGCGATGCACTCGCGGACACGGGGCTCGACTTCAAGGCCCAGCTCCGGTGCAAGAACTTCTTCGCGCTCGGCATCACGTACTGGATCTTCAGTCGCAACCTCGATCCGACCATCGCCTGGCTCAGCAAGAAGTTCGCGAAGAAACCGATCATCGCAGAGGCGAACGTCAAGGCGCTGCGCGCGGGCTACAACTTCTGCGACATCGCGGGCGTGTTCCAGGAGCGGTTCGAGGTCCCGCCGGCGGATCTTCCTGCTGGTACCTACCGCAACATCATGGGCAATCAGGCAACGGGCCTCGGGCTCGTCGCTGCGGCGCGCAAGGCGGGACTCCAGCTCTTCCTTGGCAGCTACCCGATCACTCCCGCCACTGACATCCTCCACCAGCTCGCGGCGTACAAGAACTACGGCGTCCTGACGTTCCAGGCCGAAGACGAGATCGCGGCCGTCTGCGCGTCGGTGGGCGCGGCGTTCGCGGGGAACCTCGCGATCACCACGACCAGCGGCCCCGGCCTCGCGCTGAAGGGCGAGGGGCTCGGCCTCGCGATGATGACCGAGCTGCCGCTCGTGGTCGTCAACGTCCAGCGCGGCGGCCCGTCGACCGGACTGCCCACGAAGACGGAGCAGGCCGACCTCATGCAAGCCATGTACGGCCGCAATGGCGAGTGCCCGGTCGCGGTCATCGCGGCGCAGAGCCCCGGCGACTGCTTCCAGACCGCGTTCGAGGCCTGTCGGATCGCGCTCGAGCACATGGTGCCGGTGATCCTGCTGACCGACGGCTATCTCGCCAACGGCGCCGAGCCGTGGAAGCTCCCCGACGTCGATGCGATTCCCGCGATCAAGACCCAGTTCCATGCGGAAACCCAGGACTTCCTCCCCTACTCCCGGGACCCGGAGACGCTCGCGCGCCCGTGGGCCATCCCGGGCACCCCGGGCCTGGAGCACCGCATCGGCGGACTCGAGAAGGATGACGGGACGGGCAACGTCTCATACGACGCCCAGAACCACGAGTTCATGTGCCGCACCCGCGCCGAGAAGGTCGCGCGGATCGCCAACGACATCCCCGAGCAGACGGTCGTCGGCAACGAGTCCGGCGACCTCCTGATCATCTCGTGGGGCGGCACGTACGGGTCGATCGCCGGCCCGGCCATCCGGGCCGCGGAGGCCGGTGCATCGGTCGGCTGGTGTCACCTCAAGTATCTGAACCCGCTGCCGCGGAATCTCGGGGACATCATCGGACGCTTCAAGAAAGTGCTGGTCCCAGAACTCAACCTCGGCCAGCTCGTTCGCATCATCCGCGACGAGTATGGTGTGGATGCCGCGGCACTGAACAAGGTCCAGGGACGCCCCTTCACGACGTCCGAGATCGCCGGCGCCATCGAGGAGCAACTGAGGTAGAGCCATGGCTGAAGCACTCAGCAAGAAGGCGTACAAGAGCGACCAGGAGGTGCGGTGGTGCCCCGGATGCGGGGACTACTCCATCCTCAACGCCGTGCAGACGACGTTCGCCGAGGTCGGGATGTCCCGAGAGAAGACGGTGATCGTCTCGGGCATCGGCTGCTCCAGCCGGTTCCCGTATTACATGTCGACGTACGGCTTCCACTCGATCCACGGCCGCGCGCCTGCAATCGCGACGGGTGCCAAGCTCGCCAACCCCGAGCTCGACGTGTGGGTCGTCACGGGCGACGGCGACTCGCTGTCCATCGGCGGCAACCACCTGATCCACGCGCTGCGCCGCAACGTGAACCTCAAGATCCTGCTGTTCAACAACAAGATCTACGGGCTCACCAAGGGTCAGTACAGCCCGACCTCCCCGGTCGGCAAGGTCACCAAGTCGTCACCCATGGGGTCGGCCGACACACCGTTCAACCCGCTGAGCCTCGCCATCGGCGCGGGCGCCTCATTCGTGGCGCGCTCGGTCGACGTGTTCGCGAAGCACCTCCGCCAGACCATCAGGGCCGCAGCGGAGCACCGCGGGTCGGCATTCGTGGAGATCTTCCAGAACTGCAACATCTTCAACGATGGCGCCTACCACAGCATGACCGAGAAGGAGGTCCGCGCGGACGCGATCATCGAGCTGCGCGACCATAAGCCGCTCATCTTCGGCAAGGAGATGAACAAGGGCCTGGCGCTCAACGGCTTCGAGGTCGAGGCCATCGATCTCGGCAACGGCAAGGGTCCGGACGACTGCATCGTCTGGGACCAGGGCGTCCAGAACCCGGGCATGGCGTTCACCATGGCCCAGGCGACGGACAGCGACCTGCCGACCCCCATCGGGGTATTGCGCAAGGTCGACGCTCCGGTGTTCGACGACATCATCCACGCCCAGCTTGGCGCCGCTATCGAGAAGAAGGGTGACGGTGACCTCCACAAGCTGATCCACTCCGGCGACATCTGGGACGTCAAGTGACCGGCCTCCCGCCGGCCAATCGAAGTCGACGCACATAACTCGCCCTGACCGCGAAGACCCCGCTCCCCCGCGGGGTTTTTTCGTGGAGCCTCCATGTCGCCTCTGCCCATCTTCCTATTCCTCACGTCCGCTCTGCAGCTCACGGACAACCAGGTCCTCCCGCTGCTGGTCAAGGGACTCGGCGAACGCGACGAGTGGCCGGAGATCGGCGAGAGCGGCGCGCTCGACCTGATGGCGGCCTATGCACTCGGGGCGGCCGCGGGCCCGCTCCTCGTCACCCGCCTCTTCCCCCACTTCCGCGGCCGTATCGCAATCGTCACCGGCCTCGCGCTGCTGGCGTTCGCTCAGGTGGGGTTCTCGATGGTGCCCCCGTTCGCCGTCGCGATGGGCTGGCGCGCGCTCGCGGGCGCGGCATCAGGCATCCTCAGCTACGCGCTGCTCATCGAGGCCGTCGCCGCGGGAAACCGCGCGGTGACCCTCATGACGAGCGGGTTCCTGCTCGCCTACGTCGCGGGCATCCCCACCGGTGCCAAGCTCGAAGCGTCGGTCGGGCTCTCCACGTTCTATGTCGGATTCGGGGCCGTCTCCCTGTTCCTCGCGGTGACGGCGGCGTTCGTAGTCCCACGGGGAACGGCCAAGCCCCCCGACACGTCGACCCGCAGCTTCGCCTCGTTCTTCAGGGAGCGCCGCTTCGCGCTCGGCCTGCTCACGTCCGTCGTCATCGGCGCGGCTCTGGTCGGCCCCGTCGCCCTGTTCCCGACCGCGCTGCAGGACCCCGACGGCGCGGCGTTGTCCCAGGACTCGGTCGGCAACCTGTACTACCTCGCCGGCCTCGGTCCCCTTCTCGCCCTGTCCCTGGCTCCGCGCCTGCTCCACCGCTTCGGACGCCGCCGCGTCGCCGTCGTCGGCGCCGCGGCGCTCGCGGTCCCGCTCCTGCTGATGCCGCTGGGTGCGGCCGCCCCGTGGTCGGGCGCTGCATTACTCATCGCCGCGCTGCTCATCGAGACCCTGCGCCGCACCGCCCTCCAGGGTCACCTCGGCACTCTCCCCAACGACGACGACCGCCCCCGGTACCTCGCACTCCGAAACGTCTGCGTCCAGGTCTCGATCGCGATCGGCATCCTGGCCGCGCAGCGGGTCTCCAACGTGGGCGGGCTGGCGGCGGCGTGCGGGGTCGCTGCGGTGCTGGCGCTGCTCGCGGCAGCAACCGTGCCGCAAGCGGCGCGATCAGTGGCTAGCTAGCTCGCACTTGCTCACGAGCAGTTCCTTACTGCATCGTCACCCGCGCCGGCCCTGACAACCGGAAGCCGTCCGGGATTGCGACGTCGAAGATGACCATCTGCATCGACAGCGCGCCCGCGACCGTGGGCGTGAACGGGATCGTGACGTTGACGAATCCGGGGCTCAGGGTGCCGTAGTTGAACCAGGTGCCGAAGGCGGGGTCGGTGATGTCGAGGTTGATGACCTGGTTGCCAGGCGTGACCAGCGCCCCGCTACCGCCGACGCGAAGGGGGGCGATGCCGTAGCCGAGGTCCCAAGGGCCCCCGAAGAGGGTCGAGGATTCGACGCGGACCTGGCTGGGGAAGTTCAGCGGGGCGGACATCGTGGCGGGTCCGAATGCGTACACCGGGATCGCGTTGACCTCGAGCTTGCACTCGGGAGTGTTGGCCTGGAACGGCGGAGGGGCGCCGGCGAGTGACACGTTCCAGGTGCTGGCGATTTCGCTCGACGGCAGCGCGCGGCTGTAGATTCGGAACTCGTCGATGAACGCGCCGTTGGCGAGGGTGGGAGTGGTCTGGAAAGCGCCCAGAGCGAACGCGTTCTGGCCGGTGCCCGTGATGTTCAGCGCGGGCTGCGCCACCGTTCCCGTCTGGACGCCGTCGAGATACATGCGGATCTCCGGGACTGCGCGGTCGTAGACGTAGGCGATGTGGTGCGGGCCATTCCCGTCTGCCGCACCCAGGATGTCGCAGTTGTTCATCGCGTTGGCCAGCGGGAAGAGCGTACCCATGCGCAAGCGGACCATCGTCGGGTCCCCCGGCCCCACGCAGCAGTTGAACTGGTTCGCGCTGAATTCGCCGAAGACGTACATCCGCGGCTGAAAACCACCGGCGAATCCGGGGGGTGCGCTGGAGACGTCCAGGACGAGCGCGATCGTCCAGCTGCCGGTGCCCAGACTCGGGACCCAGCCCGTGTTGAGGTTGTGGGCGAACCCGCCCGTACCCGTCAGCGCGCGTCCGAACGCACCGTAGGAGTTCATCGTGAGACCCGTCAGAGGTGATGGGTTGGTGGTCGCGGCGCCGGGAACGGCCAGGTTCGTCGCGGTCGTGGCACCCAGGCCTTCGTCGAACGTGTAGTACAGAAGCTCCGGAACCGCTGGTTGCGCGAACGCAGCGACCCCAAGACCGAGAATGACGGGAAGGACCAGGGAGCGACGCATAGGGAGACTCCTAGACGGGAGTCGCGCTTCGACCCAGACACCCCTCAGCATAGAGATCGGTCGTGGACGGATGGAAGGGCATCTCAAGAGCACGGCGAGCTACGGCCGAAGAAGCGGGCAGACCTCGTTGAAGCCGTTGTCTGGAACCCCCCATGAATCCCGTCGCAGTTCACACCGAACCACTGTCCTGCCCTGTCTGCGGTCAGCGGACGTGCGCGCTCCGTGCGGCCAATCGGAGCGGAGCTCCCAGCAGTCGATCTGACGATCAGGCCAGACCCGACACGGAACTGGAGATCCGCGCTTCCGAACGAAACGAACTCCCGGCGGACAGGTTCGTCCACGGTCCGGACGCGGCGACGGTCTGATCAGATCTTCCAGCGACGGAAGTGCACGAACGCCCAGTGGGGGGGATCGGTGCTCTCGATGAAGGAGCGGCGCATGCGGTCCAGGCGGGCCTGCGCGGCCGGGTCCTTGGCGGCGCGGGTGAGCCCCGCGAGCGTGCGGTTCAGGCGATCGCGGACTGCCGTGATGTCGCTGCCACGGGACTCGAGGATGCGCAGCAGCCAGGCACGGATCGCCAGGACCTGCGGCAGATCGTCGCCAGAGTCCGCGACGATCAGGGCCTCCGCGCGGCGGGCGGCACGAAGCGCGGCCCGGATGTCCCCACGGTCCCGCGCGCACGCGGCGAGCTGGGTCAGTACGAGCGCACAGGCGGTGTACGGGGCGCGGCCATCCACGCCGACCCACACCTCGTGGGCAGCGCCGAACGCCTGTTCCGGACGGCCAGCGATCTGCAGCGCCACGGACTCGCGCAGCCGGAGATCGAAATACCCGTCACGGTCGCCTTCCCGGAGCAAGTGGCAGGCTGCGTCCTCGCGGGCCTCGTCCGTCGCGTCGAGCCAGGCAGAAAGGTCTTCCGGGCCGGTCTGAATCGCGCGGTCGAGCTCGGCCACGAGGGACTTGGGATCGGCATCGAGCCTGGCAGACGTAGCGGGCATGGGCTTCCCTCCCCAACCAACCAGCGATAACCCACTGGTACCCACACTTTTCGGCCTCGGCCTACCGGTTTCTTCAATCAACCCCCCGTGATCGCGCGGAGAACCACTGCTTCACCGGCCACGCCAGGACCACGGCCCCGATGATCACGAGTCCCTTGAGCGCGTTGTCACGGTCGTCCTCCTGCATGAGGAGCCGGATGTCGACGAACAGGACGACCGCGATGAAGAGCAGCGGCGTCACGGGATAGCCGGGGCACCGGAACGGCCGGTCGAGGTCCGGCTTTCGTCGCCGCAAGGCGAACACGCCGGCGACCACGAGGGCGTAGAAGATCAACGCCGCGAACACGACGAATTCAGTGAGATTCTCGAATGTCTTCAGCAAGAACAGCAACAGAACCGCCCACGCCGTCTGCACCCAGATCGCCACGTGCGGCGTACGCCACCTCGAGTGGACCCGGGTGAGCACCTCCGGGACGGCCCCGTCCTTCGCCATCGCGTAGAACGCTCGCGGTGCGGACAGCATGTTCGGATTCGACGCCCCGTAGACGCTCAGGCAGATCAACGCCGCGAACCACGAGCCCGCCGCGCCGCCAAAGATGCGAACCATCGCGGCGTGCGGGACGTCAGCATCTCCTCCGTAGCGACGCATCTCCTCCAACGGGATGACGTGGAGGTAGACCGCGTTGACGGCCAGGTAGGTCACCACGAGCACGACGATCCCGATGATCAGTCCGCGGCCGATGTCGCGCTTCGGGTCCTTCATTTCGGCGGCGCTGAACGCGAGCTGGTGCCATCCTTCGTACGCCCAGAACAACGCAACCGCCGCGATGACCATGCCCGAGACGAGGTCCGGCATCGGCGGAGCGACCGCATCCGTGGGTGGTGCCTCGACATCGGCGTCGAACGCGAAAAACCCACCCACCACGATGGCACCCAGCGCGAGCAGCTTTGCCGTCGTCGACACGTTCTGGAACAACGCCCCCCAGCGAACTCCGAAGTGATTGACCACCGCGAGCGACACGATCATCGAGATCCCGATCAGGTCCTGGACCGTGAGCGACACACCCCAGCTCGTCGCCCAGACGGGCTCCGTCTGCATGGGAACGATCTTCGCGAGATTGCTCGAGAACACGACCGCGAGGGCCGCCAGCGTCCCGGTGTTGATGACGAGCAGCAGACACCACCCGTACAGGAA
>NZBC01000264.1 GCA_002687715.1 Planctomycetota bacterium
CCCCTGGCCGGGGTCCGGGTGGTAGCCGCCAACGAGGCCCCCGGCATCCCCGCCCGGTGGGCCGGCACGACGGACGCGAACGGCTGCGCCACCATACCCTCGAACACCGTCCTCGAGCTGCGGGGAGGGCCTCCCTTCGCCAGGACCTCGTTCGTGGCCCGGATCGCTGTCGTCGGCACCCCCAACCGGTCGGCGTCGGCTGAGTTGGACGTCGGGATCCGCCACGCGCACCTCGTACTCCCGTTCTTCGGAACGCTCGAAATCGAGGTGTCCGGTCCCGGCGACGTTGGCATGCCGGCCTCCGGGGAAATCAAGATCTCTCGGGTGAGCGGGGGACGTCTGAGAACGTCGGCTGATCTCACGTTTCCGGTCGCAAACGGGCGGGCATCGGTTCTGGTTGCACCCGGGGCCTGCTTCGCAGCACGATTCGTGAGCACGCAGGATGACCGGAGCCGGGCATGGGGCGTCGGCTGGGGGCCGTCGGAACCAGGGGGGACGACCCGTCTCCACCTCGAACTAGCACTAGCGCGAGCCCGGGTCCTTGACATCCAGCTCATCCACCAATACCGGCGCCCGTTCGCCGATGCCACGGTGTGGGCGCGCGTGTACGAGGGCCCCATCGCTCCGGTCGACTACCTCACCTCGACCTTGACCACCGGACCCGACGGGAGGATCCGCTGGATCGTCGAGGAGCTTCTACGCCCGGGCGACCAGAACCTGGTCCACCTCTGTTGCCAGGACGAGAATGGACAGACACTGCAGGCAGTGGGACGGCTGACGGACTGGACGACCGACGGACGCTACCGGCGCGTGCTGATGCTCGAGCCTCCCCCGGTGCTGGCCAGCGGCACGGTCCGCGACGCATCCGGCCGCCCCGTGATCGACGCGGAGGTACAGGTCGAACGTCGGTTCCCACCATCCGAGTGGACGCCGTGGAGCAGGATCGACAACGCGTTCACCGATGAGAACGGACGGTTCGAGATCCGCAGCCATCCCGACGCTCGACCGATGCGGCTCTCCGTGGACAGTCAGGCCGGGATCCTCGATCCGATCCCGCTGAACGAGGCCGCACAAGACCTGGAGCTGACGCTCCCGCCAAGCAGCATCCTCGCGGGGGCCCGCCTGATCCATGATGACGAGAGTTACTACGGTCCCAAGCCCGTCCTGAAGGGCCCCGCCGTTCCCCGACCGCAGCTCTTCTACGAGGATCTGGACGGGAACGCGGCACAGATCTGCGGCACGGAAGACAGCCCTCATAGGCTGGCAGCGGCCGGCCTTCGCCCCGGCAATCTGCAGATCGAGGTCCGCTCGGGGAGAGAACGCCGCCGGATCGCGGTTCTGGGTGAGGTCGTCATCCGCGCCGGCGAGACGGCCCGTCCCAAGGCTCTCCAGCGCTGGGATCCGAAGCGCTACCCCGACCCCCAGCCCCTCCGGATCAGGACGCGCACCGCCGATGGCCACGCCGCCCCGTACTCGATGTTCTTCATTCGCCCGTCAGGGCAGCCCGAAATCGGCTGGACCTTCGGAACATCCGTCCACGACGCGGAGATCGAGGTCGCGGGCGCCATCGACGTCATGTTCCTGCACCACGGGCACCGCATGCGCATCGTCGAGAACATCACCGAGGATGCCGATGTCCGTCTCGAACCGGGCATCCCAGCAACGCTGCGCACTCCTCGAGACCTGACCGTCCCGGATGGCCACATCATCATGGTCTCGCTGGCGGAGAAGCTCACCGAGCGCCCACCAGTCGGCGGCGCGACCGCGGCGATGTGGCGGGGCCTTGCATTGGATGTCATCCCACCGTCCGGCGTGGTGACACTGCGAGTCCCTCGTCCCGGCACCTACGACCTGGACGTGAGGTTGCTCGGACCGGCCCCGCGCGTGGGGTCCGTCGCGGAGTCCGTGAGCCTGATCGTGCCGGACGGTGGCACGCAACTCGAACTGCCGATCACGACCAAGCAGGTCCGCGACGCGGCGCGGCGGCTGCGGTGATCTCGTCGACGCGCCGAAGGGC
Source organism: Planctomycetota bacterium (assembly GCA_002687715.1). GTDB lineage: Bacteria > Planctomycetota. The sequence goes on from NZBC01000264.1 coordinate 2,018, forward strand.
GGGGCGCAGGGTGGTCCAAACTTGGGGGCAGGCGCAATACACCCGGGGGCTCACATCGGGAACTGGCGATCTGAGGGGAGCAGGTCACAGCGGTCGCGCCTCTTCCACTGCGTGCGCAAGATCGCCGAACTTCCTAGTCCGTACGCCGACGGCGAGGTGCTCGACTGGCACGCGCTGAGGCACAGCTACTGCTGCCTCCTCCGCGAGGCAGGCGTGGACGTGGGCACCGCCGCGGTGCTCATGGGCCACAAGACGCTAGCGATGACCCAGCGGGTCTACAGCCGTTACGACCGGATCGAAAAGCGGGGCGCGATCGACGCGCTTCCCGTGTTCCGGGGGGCGGCGCCGTGCCAAATACGTGCCAACGCGCGCCCGGCCGGTCGTAACTGAAGTGACCCCAAGGGGATTTGAACCCCTGTTCCAAGGATGAGAACCTTGTGTCCTGGACCTGGCTAGACGATGGGGCCAGCCGGTGCCACCGCGAGGGTGGCGGGTCAGAAGATAGGGGTCAGGCCGGGTCGTTTCAAGATTCGGGGAGGTTCTCTTCGGACCAGGTGGCGGCCTGGAGGAGGCGGGCGTGGGCCTCCTTGCGGCCGAGGATGGCGGCGCAGTCGAAGAGCGGAGGACCGCCGGGGCGGCCGGTCCAGGCGGCGCGCAGGGGGTGGACGAGCTGGCCGAAGCCCATTCCCCGCTCCTCGACGAAGGCGCGGGCGTGGGCCTCGTGGGCTTCGGGGTCCGGGAGGGGGTCCGGGAGGGCGTCTGCGTAGTCGCGGAGCAGCGCCGGGATGGTTGGTTTCTCGACCAGGTTCTTGGACGCCTTGCCCTCGTAATCGGTGACGGGTTGGAACGCCCACACGGCCTCGGCGACGACGTCGGAGAAGGCGACGAGGCGTTCGCGATAGGCGGCGGCAAGGTGCTCGACGGTGGCGCGCTGTTGGGAGTTCGGGTCTTCGGCGATATGTCCCGCCTTGGCGAGGAACGGGACGAGTGCGTCGGCGAGTGCGGCCGGGTCCATCTCGCGGATGTAGTGGCCCGAGAGGTGCTCGAGTTTGTCGAGGTCGAGGCGTGCGCCGGACTTGGAGATGCGGCCGAGCGAGAAGTGCTGCACGAGTTCGTCGCGGCTCAGGATGGTCGTCTTGTCGTCCAGCGACCATCCGATGAGCGCGAGCCAGTTCACCACCGCTTCAGGGTGGAAACCGCGGTCGATGTAGTGCTCGAGCGCCGCTTCGGGATGCTTGCGCTTGGAGAGCTTGCCCTGCCCCTTCGGGCCGAGGATGAGGGGAAGGTGGCCGTACAGCGGGACGTCGAAGCCGAGCGCCTTGAACAGGATGACCTGCTTGAACGTGTTGGTGAGGTGGTCCTCGCCGCGCAGCACGCACGAGACGCCCATGTGGTGATCGTCGATGACGACGACGAAGTTGTAGACGGGCGCGCCATCCGCGCGCACCAGGATGATGTCCTCGACGTCGGCATGGGCGACCTTGACCTCGCCGCGCACGAGATCGTCGATGACGGTCTCGCCTTCGGGGACCCGCAGGCGCAGCGTGTGGGCCTCCCCCGCATCGATCTTCCGCGTGACCTCGTCTGCATCGAGACCGAGACAGCACCGGTCGTAGCCGTAGCGCTCCTTGGCCGCCTCCTGACGGGCCCGCAGCTCGGCAAGGCGCTCGCGGGTGCAGAAGCACGGGTACACGACGCCCCGCGCACGCAAGTCAGCGACGGCGGCAGCGTAGATCTCACCGCGCTCGCTCTGACTGTACGGTCCGAGGTCGCCGCCCTCTTCAGGTCCCTCGTCCGGGGCCAGCCCGAGCCACCGCAAGCCCCGGAAGATCGTCTCCCGCGACTCCTTGGTGTTTCGGGCGGCGTCGGTGTCCTCCATCCGCAGGATGAACGTCCCGCCGGTCTGCCGCGCGTGCAGCCAGTTGAACAGCGCCGTGCGGGCTCCCCCGACGTGCAGGTATCCGGTCGGACTCGGCGCGAATCGAACGCGAGGCGTGGTCACGGCATCTCTCCCTTGGCGAAGAACGCGCCATGATAGCGGCGGCGCCGACTACCCCAAGGCGATGCGTCCCGGCGCGGCTCGCGCGTCCGCTTCCATGCGCGAGGTACTCACGAAGAGGTGAATCGCCGGGATCATGAACACGGGAATCAACAAGAGCGCAGCCGGCCCGAGGTCCACGTTGAACGACTCCTGGCGCGCCAGGGCGGCGAGCACGGCGAGTCGGAACAGCCCGAGCGGAACCAGGTAGATCAAGATGAACAGGAGGGTCGTGGTGCGAAAGCTCTGCGCCGCTCGTCGAAGGTCGGCCCGCCCGCATAACCCGCGCATGGCCACACAGAACGCGAGGATGGCACCCAGTTCGGCCAGGCCGAGGAGGTTCTGCAGCCAAGGGGTCAACTCCCACGGATCCCGGGTGATGACGTGCGCCTGCACCGCATCGAGAAGGGTAAATGCCGACACGCAGACCACCAACGTCATGAGTGTCCGATAGCCATCACTCACGTCGATCGCCCGCAGCTTGCACACCCCGACCAGGATCATCAACGCCCCGACGGCGTCATTGAACAGGTCGAACCGGAACCCCTCGCCGTTCACGGTTTGCAGGAAATGGAAGTCGATCACCAGAAGGAGACCGCCCCAGAAGATGAGACGCAGCGGCAGGATGGACGCATCGACAGCGTGGGGTTTCATTGGCATTGGGGCTTTTCCATTGGCCGCGCAAAGGGGCGACCGCGGCGGGGCCTGAAAGGAGCGCTCTTGCCCATACGGCCAGACCGCGAGATATTGCCGGCCAGGAGACACAAGCCATGCTCGAAGTCGGCGCCGACGCCCCCGCTTTTTCCATCAATGACCACACGGGAAAGCCCGTCTCGCTAGGCGACTTCGCCGGCCGGTCGGTCGTGCTCTGGTTCTACCCCAAGGCCGACACGCCGGGCTGAACTCTCCAGGGATGCGGGTTCCGTGATCGAACCCCCGACTACGCGGAGAAGGACATCGAGGTGCTCGGCATCTCCTTCGACTCCGAGACCGAGAACGCGATGTTCGCGGAGAAGTTCGACTTCCCGTATCGGTTGCTGTGCGACACCGACAAGAGCGTCGGTCTCGCGTACGGCGCCGCCGACAACGCCGACGCCGGGTACCCCGCGCGCATCACCTACGTGATCGGTCCGGACGGGAAGATCGCGCAGGCGATCGACACGGAGGACCCGGGCGGGCAAGCGGACGCGATCCTGGCATCGTTGTAGGAAGCACCACGGGAGCGCGGACCTCCAGATCCGCTCTGGGTCCGGATCCGGCGGCGCCGTCAGAGCGGACCTGGAGGTCCGCGCTCCCATCCAGAGCAGATTGCTTCACACGCGCTCTCCTGGTCCGCTCCGACGGCGAAGCCGGACCCAACCAGGACCGATCGCGTCAATCGTCGAGGAGGCGGCGCAGCAGGCCCTTGAGCCCCTTCTTGTCGTCGTCGGTGCCGCCGTCCGCGAGCCTGGCGGTGATCTTGTCCACCTCCTCGATCACCTCGGGCATGCCCTTGGGGCGCTTGCGAGGGTCCTTCTGGATCATGCGGGAGATGAGGGCCACCACGGGCTTGGCGACGCCGTCGTTGAACTTCGTCACCGGGATGGGGTCGCTCTTCAGCGTCGAACGCAGCACGTCGAGGACGTGGCGTCCGCGGAATGCGCCGCGCGCGGTGAGCATCTCGTAGAGGATCGCGCCCATGGCGAAGACGTCGGCACGACCATCGATCTCGTCGCCCCGGATGTGCTCGGGCGCGACGTACCCCGGCGTCCCGAGGAAGTCGCCGGCCATGGTGAGCATGGAGTCGGACGACAGGTACTTCGCGAGCCCGAAATCGAGCACCTTCACGCCACGGTCTGGCTCGGTGATCATGATGTTCTCGGGCTTCAGGTCGCGGTGCACGATCTGTCGTTCATGCACGACCGCAAGTGCCGACGCCGCTTCGCGCAGCACCCGCAGCGCCTCTTCGATCGAAAACGGGCCTTCCTCCTGGAGCACGAGGTCGAGATCGCGCCCCTCGATGTACTCGGACACGATGTAGAAGTGCCCGTGCTGCCGCCCGAGCCCGTAGATGCGACACAGCCCGGGATGGATGACGTCCTTCCAGCGCACGCCCTCGTGCTTGAATCTCCGCAGGAACTCGGGGTCGTCGGCGCGCTGGCGCAGCAGCACCTTGAGCGCAACGTGGCGTTCCTTCTGCCGGTCCCACGTCAGGTACACCACTCCCATTCCGCCTTGCCCCAGGCGTCGCTGCACCTGGAGGCGGTCGTCCTTGCCGAAGCTGAGACCCACGAGCGGGTCGGCGGGAGCGTTTGACGTCATGGTGAACACTCTATCTGTAGCGACGGCGCAGCGAGGGATGTGACACCGGGTCCGAAAACAGGCCTCGAACGACGAGGGCACTTCCACACCAGCGCCACCAACCCGGTCTTCTCGTATGATCACCGCCGCAGGGTGAGCGGGCACTCTGTCGGGAGCCTCCACATGACCGACTTGAAGCTCGGAGCCGGCGCGTACGAGCCGCCGCCGGAAGGCAGGGAGTACTCCCCGCTCATCTCCGCCGATCTATCGCCTCCGGAAGCGACGTTGCGAGCGGTGCTGGCGGGAATCGCGTTCGGAATCATCTTCGGCGCCGCCAACGCCTACCTCGGGTTGCAGGCCGGGCTGACGATCTCGACCTCGATCCCCATCGCCGTGATGACGGTGGCCGCGTTCCGCGTGTTCGCAAAGATGGGCAAGAAGGGGGGGCTCCTGGAGGCGAACCTGGCCCAGACCACGGGGTCGGCGTCGAGCTCGGTCGCGAGCGGGCTCATCTTCACCCTGCCCGCGCTGTGGCTGTGGGGCGCACCGCCGAGCCTGCTCCAGATGACGCTGTTCGGGATCGCTGGTGGCATGCTCGGCATCCTGTTCATGGTCCCGCTGCGGCGGTTCCTGATCGTGCGCGAGCACGGCAAGCTGCCGTACCCCGAAGGGACAGCGTGCGCCGAGGTGCTCGTCGCGAGTGAAGCCGGCGGCGCACGCGCGCGCGGCGTCTTCCTCGGGATCGGAGTCGGCGCAGCGCTCAAGCTGGTCACCGGCGCGCTGAAGGTCGTACCCGGCGCGCTGTCGGTGAAGGTGCCCTTCCTTCCGAAGGCGATGCTCGCGGCCAAGACTTCGCCCGCGTTGCTCGGAGTCGGCTACATCCTCGGCCCGCGCATCGCGACGATCATGGTCGGTGGAGGCCTGCTCTCGGCCGTCGTCATCATCCCCGCCATCGCGATCTTCACGCCGAACGAAATGCTCGAGGTCCTCGACGGTGCGGTGGCCACCGAGATTCCGGTGAAGGACGCCGCTCCGAGCGACATCTGGAACCGCTTCGTCCGCTACATCGGCGCGGGCGCCGTCGCCGCTGCCGGGATCATGACGCTCATCAAGAGCATCCCCACCATGATCGCGAGCTTCCGCGCGGGCATGGAGCAATACCGCGCGGGCGTTGGCGGCGGACCGGGGTTGCCGCGCACCCAACAGGACCTCCCTCTGAAGGTGGTCGGCATCGGTGTGTTGTCGGTCGTCGTCGCGCTGGCGGTGGTCCCTCAGGGCTTCGACGCGCTCGACTCCGTCGGCGGGCGCGCGCTCGCCGCGGTCCTCGTGGCGATCTTCGCGTTCTTCTTCGTCACCGTCTCATCGCGCATCGTCGGCCTCGTGGGCGTGACGTCGAACCCGACCAGCGGCATGACGATCGCGACGCTGCTCGGCACCGCCACGGTGTTCCTGCTGCTGGGATGGACGGACACGTCGGGCAAGGTCGCTGCACTCACTGTCGGGTGCATCGTCGCCATCGCCGCATCGATCGCGGGTGACACCTCGCAGGACCTGAAAACGGGGTTCCTTCTCGGGGCGACTCCGCGGCGGCAGCAGATGGGTGAGCTGGTCGGCGTGCTGACCGCGACCGTGTTCGTCTCGATGGCGATCATCGCCCTGGGAGAGAGTCCGGGATTCGGCACGGCCGAACTCCCGGCGCCGCAGGCCACGCTCATGCGGTTGGTGATCGACGGTGTGTTGGAACGAGAGCTGCCCTGGCATCTCGTCGCGATCGGCGCGGGCATCGCCGTCGGGATCGAGCTCTGCCGGCTGCCGAGCTTGCCGTTCGCGGTGGGGGTCTACCTCCCGCTGTCCACGATGATGACCGTCTTCATTGGCGGCATGCTCCGCCAGATCGTGGAACGAGGCGCCAAGAGCGATGCCGAAGCCACCTCCCGCAAGGAGGAGGGCGTGCTGTTCGGCTCCGGCCTCGTCGGCGGGGAAGGGCTGCTCGGGGTGGGCCTGGCGATGGTCGTCCTCAAGTGGCCCGACGCGGGCGGGGGCATCGGCGTCAAGCTGGAGGGTGTCGGCGGGCAAATCGGAACCGCCGCCCTCCTCGCGCTGTTGGTGTGGTTCTTCGCGCGGGTCACCACGCGAGCGGGCAAGGGTTAGGGAGCTGGCGAGGGCTGGAGGCGGGCAGTGGATGGAGATTGGTTGATACCCACCGGCAACCCGGGCGTCGTCTATCCTGGGTACCCGGTGCGGACGCGGCCGATCGCCGCCATCAAGAGAAAGAGCCCCGACATGTCACGCACGACGGTTATGACCCTCCTCGCCCTCGTTCTGTCTCTCCTCACGCCCACCGCGCCCGCGCAGAGCGTCGAGGTGCAGAAAGACCGGATCGTCACCAAGGTCAAGAAGATGGACATCGTCGATCACGGCGATGTCGTTATCCGGCTGCGCAAGCAGCTCGACGAACGCCTGCTCACTCCGAAGAAGAAGTGGCAGCAGTACAAGCCGGACGGCGACGAAGCCGGCATCAACCGCATCCTCCATCGCGGCCGATGGGAGCGTCAGACCTACGTGCGGGGCGGCGGAGCCTACTTCTCGTTCGAGACCAGGTCGAACGATTACGACGACCGCCCGGACATCGAGCTCCAGGACAACTCGCTCACGTCCGGATTCGCTGGCGGCGACTTCGGGGTCGTCATGGCGCTGCCGCAGATCCGTCGGCTCGGCGACGCCAAGCTCGATGGGCTCCCGGAGCTCATCACCGTCGCCGACCCCAAGGTCCTCAAGCAGAAGCTGCGCGCGGTCCGGCTCGCCGATGCGCAGACCGAGCTGGGACGCGTCTACGCTGTCCGGTCCGTACGCTGGGGAGAGTCCGACCGCATCGCGGTTGTCCAGATTCTCGGCATGGACGAGGACGGGATCACGTTCTCGTGGAGGGTCCTCGAGAAGAAGCCGACGCCAGCACGCTGACGACGCCTCCGCCGGAAGCGCGCATCACCCGGAGCGCCCTCATGAAGAACGCCTGGCCTGCTGCCCTCCTCCTGGCCGTCCTCCTCCCCGCGCAGCGGGATCGGACCGCCGCGTGGGAACACCTCAAGAAGAGCTACGACAAGGACGGTGACGGCAAGATCACCGTCAAGGAGTACCCCCGCGGCGAGAAGTCGTTCAAGAACCTCGACCGCAACGGTGACGGCAACATCTCGCTCGCCGACTTCGAGGGCCGGTCTCGCGGCCGGCAGCGCTCGCGGCCGGCGAGCGAGATCAGCGACACGGCTCGGCAGATCGGTGACATGTTCGGGTCGTTCATCAACACCGATGGCAAGCCCGGCATCACGAAGATCGAGTGGCAAGAGGTCATCACCAAGCTCGGTCCCGACGAGAAGGGCGTCATCGCGTCGGACAACCTCCCGCGCCTGCTCGGAAAGGCCGGCGAGGGCCGCATGGCCCGCTTCGTCACGGGACGCATGCGGCGCCTGTTCGACGTTGACGAAGACCGCACGGTTACGGTCAAGGAAGTCGACAGCCTGTTCGCGAAGATGGACACCGACGGCAACGGCACGGTGGAGCAGGGCACGGAGATCTCGATGCCGCCGGGCGTCGGTGAGGTCGCGCCCGACTTCACGCTGCCGTTCATGAAGGACGGCAAGAAGACGCTGACCCTCTCGTCTCACCGCGGCAAGAAGCCGGTGTGCCTCATCTTCGGAAGCTACACGTGACCGCCCTTCCGTCAGGCAGCCGGTCGGCTGCGTGAGATCTACGCCACGTACCAGAAGGACGTCGCGTTCTACATCGTCTACATCCGCGAGGCCCATGCGATCGACAGCCGCTCGCCGATGAACTGGGGACTGGTCGAAGACCCGGTCACCCTCGCCGAACGCCAGAAGGTCGCGAGCACCTGCGTCGCCGAGTTGAACCTCCCCATGCCCGCCGTCGTCGACAAGCTCGACGACAAGGTCAATCAGGCCTACCAGGGCTGGCCGGACCGCCTGTACCTCGTCGGCAAGGACGGCAAGCTCACCTACGCCGGCGGCCGGGGTCCGTTCTTCTTCTCGTGCGACGAGCTCGAGATCTCGATCAAGAAGACGCTCGGTCAGTCGAAATAGCGGGCCCGGCCCGGCGCTACCGCGCCTCCTGCTGGATCAGGTTCAGCAACCGTCGACCGGGGAATCCGTGCCTCCGTGCTCGACGGGCCCGAGCGCGCTCACCGGAATCACGAGCAAGAGCCACTTCGCAACATGCCCGAGTCCGGCGGGCGCCCGAGTGGGTTTGGCGTCGTTCGCCCCTCCCCCGCGACGCCGAGGTTCACGCGCGTCGATGCTCCGCGCACTCTCCAGATGAAGCCATCGAAGTAGAGGTGCAGCAAGGCGGACGTGGTCATGGCCCGGCCGGGATGCGACGCGTGTTCGGGTGGTCGACGCCCACGGTCCGATCGAGCCGTACCCGATCACCAACCCCACGTACACGAGCGCCAAGAGCCAGCTCGGCCGAAAGAAGAGCCGGCTGAACACGCCGACGGATGGGTCCTTCGCAACCCGGCTGCCCCGAGTCCGAGCGCCACCGGCAGGATCAAGACCGGCGGCGCGACGAACGTGAGCAGGTCTCGAACGGGTTCATGATCCACCTGGATCGCGCCGGCGGCGGTGGCTCCGACTCTGTCGACGCGTGCGGGCTCCGGTACGGCTCGGTCTCGGGCACGCCCGGGTACCGGGATCCCGGTGTGGAACCGGCTCGGGGGCCGTGGGGGTGACCGGTCGCAAACCCGGAGATCAGGCGGCAGCGTCGTCAACGACCGCGGCCGACGGCTTGCCGATCCATCGCCTGTACAGGCTGGCCTCGAGAGCCAGCACCAACACGAGCGTCAGCGCGAAGACCATCACACACACGCTCCGGAGAGCGAGATCGGCCGCGGCGTCTGAACTCAGCCGGATGATCGGGGCGTCCGGCGCGCCGCGGAGTCCTTTGTCCTCGGCGTTCTCGAGGGCTTCGCCGATCTCCATCGCATCCAGCGGCCGGAGCACGAAGCCCTGCTTGGGACGTCCATGCCATTGATCCCGTAGCGCCGTGAGGCTGGCGATGCCTCTCCCCTTCGAGACGTGGAGCGCCCACGCGGGGACCGGGTCCGATTCGGTCCAACCCGGCGGAACGAGGGGAAGGAGGTGGTAGCCGATGAGGGTCTCGTAGTAATCGACCGTCTCCGGCGTGAAGTGGCGGGCGTATCCGCCGGCCACTCCGCACCCGAATCGCGCGTCGCCGAGAACCAGAACCTGACGCCTGGCGTGGGTCGGAGCCTCGGAAACGGAGATGGAGACGCTGTGGTCCGGCACGACCAGCGACTGGACCTCGGCCGACTGGAACGCGCCGCACCAGCCCGCGACCCAGATGGCCACCGCAGCGCCGAAGGCGGGCCTGCCTCGGATCACGGTGCACCAGGCGACACTGACCGCGACCAGGTGGGTGAGAGCCAGGATGATGAGTCCGAGCATCGGCGCCAGCAGCGCGCTCGCGACGAGGGTCGCGATGACGAGCAGCACTGACCAGGGCAGCCCCCACGGCGCGGTGCCCCACGGCTGGCGGGAGGAGTGTGCCTTGGCGGCGGCGACGCCCGGGTGGAGCCCGGCACAAACGAGGGGGAGCCCGATCGACGCCCCCGCCGCGAGGACGAGCAGGATCGTCTGGCCAAACGGCAGCACCACCAGCACGAACCAGCTCCAGTCCTCCAGTGCGGCAAGCCGGGACTTCAGTCCGTACCCGAACAGCTGGAAGCAGTTGGAGACCACGAGGGCGAAGACGAATCCGGCTCCCGCCAGCCACGCCAATCCGCTCTGGTACCGACCCCGGAAGAGGTGCCCGAGCCCGGGCACGACCAACTCCAGCAAGGCGAATCGGTCGTACGCGGCCGCAGCGACGGTGTCATCTGATCGGGGGTCCGCACCCGGCATGATCAGCCTATCGGCACGGCAGGATCACCGGAATGAGCGGGCGCGCGGAGGACCGAGCGGCGGTCAGTCCTTCAACGGCTTCCCTGGGGGGTAGCCTTCGCCGGGCTCGTCGTCCGGCTCCGGGGGCTCCGTCCCGATCGCAACCCGTCGCCAGGACTTCAGGTTCAGCGTTCCCCCTCTGGACTCCAGCTCAGACCAGGTGCCCGAGGTCGTGCCCGACGTGCTCGTGCCCGTAGGAAGCCAGGGCTTTCGCAGCAGAAGCTCGTCGAAGTGAAGGGCAGCGTCGCCGTCGACCCATAGCTTCTTGGCCACGACGGCTCCGTAGACGTGGGAGTCTCCACCCAGGTGGACGACTCCGTTGGGTGCGTACAGGGCGCCGTTGAAGACGCCGTTGCCGGAGAGGCCGACGAACTTGGTCGAGTCGCCCTTGTCGGTGTTCTCGTAGCCGGTGTAGTTGTCGGTGTCGGCATAGACGAGGACGTCCGGCGCCTGCTTCCGCGTGCTGTGAAGCATGGCGTTGCCGGAGATGTCGAGACCGTTGGTAACGTAGAACATCACCGGGCCCACCGTAGCGTCGACCTCCAGTCGCGCCGTGTCATGCATGATCAGGTCATCCAGCACAACGGTGGCCGGACCAACGATGGTCAGGACGGAGCTACCGCCGAGGTCGACGGTCGAGAACCGATGCTCGCCACTGGTGAGCAACGCCGTTTCAGCGTTTTGCATCGAGTAGGGCAGGCCAGGAGTCGCGGCGATCACCGGCAGCTCGAGCTGGTCCAGCGAAAACCCGTCGCCAGTGGGAGCCGTGACGCCGTCGATGAACGCGACGCCGACGCCCGAGACACCGCTCGCCGCATCGACGTCTCCAAAGACGAACGCCGAACCCGACAGATCGATTTCACCGTTGCTCTTCAGATCGCCGTTGGAGTCAGCGTACGATTGCCCGCCGGTCTCCCGGGTCGCCTGCGTCAGGTACGAGCCGGATTCGGAGTCGTAGCTATCGACCACGTTGTTGCCGACGAGATCGATCCCGACGTCACCGATGCCTCCGGCGTCGAACAGGGTCGACGAGCCCGCGACCACGACCCCTTCGATGGCATAGGTCTGGTTGCCATAGGTCCCAGTCGCAATGATCACGATGGAGTCCGCGACCTGCTCCGCGTGGACGGTAAACCTGCCCTCATTGAAGGGGGTCGGAGAGGTGGGACTGCCGAGCCAGGCGGTGTCCCCGTTGCGCACGCGGAAGACGGCGTCGTTGAGGCCTGCCTCCGCGACGTAGAACGCATTCATCGTTTCCTTCGCGGACACGTGCTCTTTGTGCTCGGAGAACGCAACGGTGAGAAAGGCGGCCGCCATGGCGGACAATACGAGGATCACGTTCAACGTGATCAGCAGCATCGTGCCGACCTGGTTGCGTCTGGGGATTGGTCTCAGCCTGGGAACTACTTTCATGCCTCAGGAGCAACGGCTCTGGCGCCTCGAAGGGGACACGCTTTTCGCGCGGTCCGATCACGCGTCACGGCGCCGCTTTATCGACGCACCCCTCGGCCGGCGCCACCTGCCGGCCAGGAAGAGCGCGGAACGGTCGTCACCGATGGTCCAGGTCCATCTTGGGCGAGACGGCGGCAGCCGCGGGGGTAGGATGCGGAACTACGGGAAGAACCGGAAGACGGATCTCCTGCAGCCGAGTCGGTGAAGGAAACCGCAATGAGTCAGAACACCCTGGTGGCGATCATCATCGGCGCCGTCCTTCTCCTGGTCATCGGAGCCGGGGTCGCCTACACGGTCTCCGCCGCGGCGGAGCGTGAACTGCGTGCGGCGGAAGCTGCCCGGTTCCTCCACGAGCAGGAGCTGGCCGCCACCATCAGGAGGGCCGCCGAGGAGGAATCAGCGCAGGAGCGGGCATCAAAGGCGCACTCCGCCGCGGCGATTCGAGAACGGAAGGCCGAGCGCCAACGCCGCGAGAGCTCCGCGGTGGCCGCGGTTGATCTGTCAGCGGCCTTCCGTGATGACATCGGCAAGGCGAGGTTGACCTACATGGCCCGCGAGATCGACATTGCCGGCAAGGTCATCTCGGTCAACGTCAACCTCCTCGGATACCCGACCATCAAGCTGGCCGGCATCGCAGGTGGCCCCCCGGTCCAATGCACGTTCCATCAGAGGTGGCTCGAACAGCTACGCCCCCTGAGCGTCGGCGACGACGTGACCTTCTTCGGATGCGAGGTCATCGGATGGTCGAGCGGCGACAGCGCCGTCGAGGCCCAAGGCTGCGCCGTTGACCCTTGAGCTCGAGTTGGGCGGGGGATCATGCCCGGGCAGTTGTCTTTCCGCTCCAGCGCTCCGAGGTCGATAGAGAGCTGCTGATTGTGTGTGCGACCGTGGAAGATCAGCCGGGTCTTCTTTCCAGGTAGGAAGCCGTGGTCTTCAATCTGTCGGCAACGTCTTCAAGCGGCGAGCGCGACGCCGCCGAAGAGGCGTCTCCCGACGAGCCAGTACCCGGCAGGGAGTGGACAGAGATGACAGCAGGCCAGGGCGCCGGCGGCTACCGGCGGATGACTCCCTCACTCGACGGAGGCGCGATTGCCCACGCCCGGACCGTGGCTCGCGTACTGGTCGTCGAGAACGACCCCGGCGATCAGGAGTTGATGCGGCGCGGGTTCCTCGACATGAGTATCGAGAACGAGCTGCATATCGTCAACGACGGTGAGGAGGCTCTCGACTTCCTCTTGCGGCGTGGCGCGTTCGTCGACCCGGCCACCGCTCCGCGTCCGGACCTCATTCTGCTCGACCTGAACATGTCGAGGATGGGCGGACGAGAGTTCCTGCTCCAGCTGAAAGGCCACGACGACCTGATTCGGATCCCGACCGTCGTCCTGACCACCTCCTCACGGGAAGAGGACGTGAGCTTCGCGTACGAATGCGGCGCCAACTCCTACATCCAGAAGCCGCACAAGATGGACGAGTTCGTCGCCTTGATTCGCTCGCTGGAACATTACTGGTTCGAGCTGGTGATCCTCCCGCCGGCCTGAGCAGGACAGACGCCCCACCCGCCGGCCCCGTCAACGGCGCTCCCTCAGTCGCTTCTTCATCCAATCGAGCACCACGGCCCGCGCGGACGGAGTGCGCTGTCCCGGAAGGCGATCGCCCGCTCCTGGATGGACTTGCGCGGAGTTGAATCCCGCCGACAACGAGAATGAACGGCCCGTCCGACTACCGGCCAGCACCCGGCACAGAGGCCGGCGCGACCTGGCGCCACGAGAGGAGGTTGATGCCCGCACTCCCTCCGCCGCCTCCACCGCCCCACCAGCTCGAGGCTTTGCCAGTACCCGTAGCCAGGTCGAGGATCCGCTCCAGAGCCTTCTCTTGACCCAAGAGGCGCCGCCCGGAATCGAACCGGGGTGCGCGGATTTGCAATCCGCTGCCTAACCACTTGGCTACGGCGCCTTGCTCCCTGACGGGAGGGGGGGATGATATCCGGGGCCCGGGGGGTGATCAACCGGAGCAGGGAGGTGCGGATCGTGGGTAATCGGTGGTGGGGTAAGAGGATGAGGACGGACTCGGGGCGGATCGCGGTGGCGGTGGGGTTCGTGGTCCTCTTGGGGTCGGGGTGCTCCAGCGGCCCAGAGTCGGAGGCGCCGGGATCGAGCCTGGTTACCGAGATACCGTTGCGGGCCGACGCGCATGAGATCCTCGTGCCCGGGGAGGAGTCGTACTACGGGATCAGCTGGGCGGGGTTGCTGCCCGTGGGGCGGATCGTGTATCGGTACGACGAGGTCGAGACCAAGGAGGGGCGGTTCCTGGTCTACGAGGGCATCACGGAGCCGCTGCTGTCGGTGGAGGCGTTCCTGAAGTCGGCGGGGACCATCCGGACGCTCGCGGACCCGAAGACGTTCCTGCCGGTGACATCGTTCTGGGTCACCGCGAACAAGAGTCCTCACAAGCGCACGACGGTGTTCGATCAGGAGAAGGGCATCGCGCTCGCCGGCAAGTGGGCAGACGGTCTGCTGCAGTATCGCGAGGTCAAGGGCATCCGAATGATGGACCCCCTGGGGATCATCTTCTACGGACGACTCGTCAAGCTCCCGGACGACGGATCCGAGATCCGCGTGATGATGATCGAAGGATCGCATCAGCACCTCATGACCGTCCGGCACGCGGGTGAAGAGGCGCTCATGTTCCACGGCCAGCGCGTGCAGTGCACGAAGGTGTCGCTGCGCACCGATCGCCTCGACGATAACGGCGAGCTGATCGTGGAGAAGCCGTGGAACGACCTCGTCGCGTGGGTCGCGGAGACCCCGAACCGACCCATCCTCCGGATCTCCGGGAACGTGCGGTTCGGGTCGATGGTGCTCAAGCTCGCGAAGCGGACGGTGCCGGAGGTGGATACGGATTCAGAATAGCCGAGAGTCCGGTCACGTCCGCTCCACCGGCTCCCCGTCCTCGTTGACGACGAGTTTCGCGCGATCCACCGCCCGCTGATGGTCCTCCTGTTTGGGAGGGTCGAACATGAGGTCGAGCGCCAGCCACAACGCCCGCGCCCACGGCGCGAACAGCAGGACCAGGGCCGCTGCGCCGGGCACCAGGACCGCCATCTGGATCGTCACGGGAACCTGGAACGAGTCGGTCATCACCAGATGCGCGGCCATCGAGACCGCCACCACGACCCCGTAGTTCACGTACATCGCCCCGAGCCAGTATCCACCCTCGCGCGCGTGGACGTACCCGCAATCCGGGCACACGTCGTTCATCTTCAGATAGCCGCGGAACAGGCGTCCGTCGCCGCAGACCGGGCAGCGCAAGCGGAGGGCGCGCCCAAGGAGCTGACGGAACGGGATCCGGGTGGATGCGGCCATGGGTCACGATATCGTGCGGAGTGGCAAACCCGAACGGCAACCGACCATTCTTACGGGATCGTCACCACCACGTCCGGCGACCGCACGAATCCAGTGGCGAATCTCGGCGGCATCGACGCTTCGAGGCCTCCCTCATCGACGTGCACATCGCCCGACCTCGATCGACGCCACGAGGACGGCCGCCGCGACGACCAGGCACCTCCACCGCCTTGCCATGGGACTGCTAGCGGAGGGATATGCAGCCGGGTTCGGCAGGAGCCCGCTCCCCGGTCGATTGGGACGTCCCCGGCGGTTCCGTAGGATGCCGTCCGGAGGACTCGATGGAACGTGACACGATGCCCGCCGACGTGCTCTTCGTCGGTGCTGGTCCCGCGAATCTCGCCGCCGCGTGGCGACTCGGTCAGGTGCTCAAGGAGAAGGGGAAGCTCGATGAGCACGTGATCATGATCGTCGAGAAGGGGCGTGAGGTCGGCGATCACATCCTGTCCGGGGCCATCATGGACCCCAAAGCGATGGTCGAGCTGGTCGGGGACGACTGGCAGGCCAAGGGGTGTCCGGTCGACGCGGACGTCGGGGACGAGACGGTGTACACCCTGACCGAATCGAAGGCCAGGAAGATGGCCTTCATCCCGCCGCCGCTGAAGAACCACGGCAGCGTGATCGTCTCGCTGAGCCACGTCGTGCGGTGGATGCGGGAACAGGTCGAGGCCGAGCTCGGCGACTCGGTGATGATCGCGGAGGAGCAGCCGGCGTCCGACGTCCTGCTCGACGGCGATACCGTGACCGGCGCGCGGCTCGTCGACCGTGGACGCGAGAAGGACGGCAGCGAGGGCGGCGGATTCGAGCCCGGAGCGGACATCGAAGCCCGCATCACCGTGTTCGGTGAAGGCAGCCGCGGGTCGCTGACCAAGGTCCTCGTCGACAAGCTGAACCTCGGCGGCGTGAACCCGCAGGTGTACGGCACGGGGGTGAAGGAGATCTGGGACGTCCCCCCGGGGCGCGTGAAGGCGGGGCAGGTGTGGCACACGGCCGGCTGGCCGCTCGAGAACTCGACCTACGGTGGGTCGTGGATGTACGCAATGAGCGACACCCGCGTCAGCATCGGGTTCGTCACCGCGCTCGACGGCGGCGATGCCGCGTGCGACCCGTACGAGATCATGCAGAAGTGGAAGACGCACGATCTCCTCCGTACGCTGCTCGAGGGCGGCACGCTCGTGAAGTCCGGTGCGAAGACCGTCCCCGAAGGAGGATGGTGGTCGCGACCCAGGAGTCACGGCAACGGATTCCTCATCGTCGGCGACTCCGGGTCACTGCTGAACATCGCCCGCCTGAAGGGCATCCACACCGCGATCAAGTCGGGCATGATCGCGGGCCAGGTCATCGCGGAAGCGCTGCTCGAAGACGACGCCACCGACCAGGTCCTGAAGCGATACGAGGAGCGCCTCTCGGCGTCATTCATCAAGGAGGAGCTCTGGCGGGTCCGCAACTGGCGCCAGATCTTCTCGCGCAACGGCTTCTCGAAAGGACGCTTCGTCGCCGGTCTGGCGTGGGCACTCGGCGGGAAGATCCTGAAGGACCCGGTCCCCATCCACACCGACGCCGCCGCGATGCAGAAGGGCGACG
This sequence comes from Planctomycetota bacterium, assembly GCA_002687715.1. Taxonomy (GTDB): domain Bacteria; phylum Planctomycetota. Next base: position 18,742 of record NZBC01000264.1, read on the forward strand.
CGCAGGCCAACCGTGGGGTGAGGGTCGAGGAAGGGCTCACCGTCGACAAGGTGACGGGGGTCTATCACGCGGGCTCGGTGCACGACGAGAACCAGCCGAGCCACCTCCTCATCGCCGATCCGAACCTCTGTGCGACGAAGTGTCGCGAGGAGTACGGCAACCCCTGCGAGCGCTTCTGCCCCGCTGCGGTCTACGAGATGGTCGACGCAGCCGGGGACGGCAAGAAGATGCAGATCAACTTCTCCAACTGCGTCCACTGCAAGACGTGCGACATCGCCGACCCATACGGCGTCATCACGTGGACGGTGCCGCAGGACAACGGCGGTCCGAAGTACCTCGGGATGTGACCGCCTCCTCGACCGCGTCGATGGCGCGATCGACGTCTTCGAGCGTGGTGAAACAACCAGCCGAGATGCGGGTCGTCCCCGTGTCGTGGGTCCCCAGCGTCTGGTGGGCCAGCGGCGCGCAGTGGAGGCCGGAGCGCACCTTGATCCCGTACGCTGCGTCGAGATGCGCACCGAGCTCCAGCGGGTCGTAGCCATCCACGGTGATGGAGAACACCGGCACGCGGCGACCGGGATCGAGCGGGCCGTGGATCGTGACTCCGGGAACTGCTTTCGCGCGGGCGGCGAACCGCTCGCAGAGCCCACGCTCGTGCGCCGCGATCGCGTCGACGCCCTGCTCGAGCACGAACTCCACGGACGCCAGCAACCCCGCGATGCCGACGAGGTTGTGGGACCCCGACTCGAGGCGGTCGGGGAGGAACCCGGGCTGCACGGCGAGCTCCGAGCGGCTCCCGGTTCCGCCTTCTCGCAGCGGAGCCACATCGACACGGTCGGACATCCACAGAGCGCCCGTGCCGAGGGGTCCCAGCAGCGCCTTGTGGCCCGGGAAGGCGAGCAGGTCGATGGGCAGGGTCCCGACGTCGATCGGGAGCGCACCCGCCGTCTGCGCCGCGTCGACGAGGAAGAGCGCGCCCCGCTCGCGACAGGCCGCGCCGATGGCCGCGATGTCCTGGACGCTGCCCGAGACGTTGGACGCGTGCAGCGTGGCGACGAGCCGTGTTTTCGGCGTGAACGCGTGGGCAATGTCGTCCGGATCGACGATGCCGTCGCGATCCGCCCGCACCCGGGTCACCGTCACGAAGCCGCTCGCCTCGAGGTGAGACAGCGGACGCAGGATGGAGTTGTGGTCCATCCACGTCGTGACCACATGGTCGCCCTCGCGCAGTACGCCTTTGAGGCCGAGGTTCAGGGCATCGGTGCAGTTCAGCGTGAAGACGATCCGTTCGGGAATCGGCGCACCTAGGAGCCGCGCCAGCGCGGACCGGCAATCCTCGAGGATCTCGCCGGCAATGGCGGCCTCTCGGTAGGCGCCGCGACCCGCGCTCGCCGCGACGTCATCGAGATAGCGGAGGATCGCGGACCGCATCGCCGGCGCCTTCGGCGACGAGGTGGCAGCGTTGTCGAGGTACAGCGGAGACGACATGCGCGACGTTAGTAAGACAGAGGTGACGAGGAGAACCCAGGAACCCAGGAATCAGGGCAGATCTTTCTTTCTCCCGAGTTCCCGGCTCTCCCTGGCATCTCTTCCCGTCTCACCAGCAGCTACTTGAGTCGCGCAATCGCTTTGCGGTAGGCCTCGGCGACGCCCTTGCCATCGACGGACAGAATGCGATCCAGCGCGCGGCGGGTCCGCAGCCCGAGCACCGGGTCTTCCAGGTCCTGCAGCAACGCCTCGGCCTCGTCCGCCATGCCGTGTGAGAGCAGCGCGATCCGGGCTGCGTTGCGGACCCATGGGTGGTCGTCGAGAACCCCCTGCCGGACCACCGGAATGACCCGGCGGGAGTCCTGATGGCCGAGCGACCGCTGCGCCACCTCGCGGACGTGGGGCGCCTCATCCCGCGCGAGGCGAACCAGGGCGGTACGGGCGAGATCGTGACGGACCCCGCCAAGAGCGCGCGCGACGTGAACACGGACCGAGAACTCCGAGTCCTGGACCAGCGGCTCGAGGGCATGAACCCGAACGCTGGCCTCCCGTGCCGGTATCCGGTGGATCGCCTCCGCTGCCCGCGCCCGCACGGCGGGGTTGGCGTGGCGGAGCACCGCCCGACACAGCGTCGCGTCGGCGGCCGGGTCGAGAGGAATCGCCCACCTCGCCACCGTCGCATCCGCCACCACGGCATCCTGTTCCGCGAGCACGGTCAGAACCTGCCGCCGGAGACTCGGTACGTCTTCGGAGCGGCGCTCGAGCGCCGCGAGCACCATGGGCGCCACGGTGGGACCGGCCCACGTCAGCGCCGTCGTCGCCTCGTCGACGGACAACGACCCCTCCGAGCGGTGCAGGACGAACAGCGCCGAACGTCGAACTCCCTCATTGACGTCGCGCAGCCCCAACGTGGCGAGGTCGCTCACGTTGGCCAACCCGAGGCGCGCGGCGAGCCGAAGCGCCCGGGCGCGAATGCCCGGAGTCGGCGCGCCGACTGCCTCCTGCACGATTCGGGCCCCGCGCGGATGCTCGAGACGATGCAGACCGACGGCGACGTCGAGCCGCGCCGCCCAGCCCACGTGGGTCGCGCTCACGAGCAGGAACGGCAGATGCGACGGACGCGCCGACGCGATGACGCTGGCCAGCGACGCCGCATCGTCGATCGTGAGCCCGGCCACTGGGAGGACACCCGCCAGCTTCGCCCGCTCTTCGTCGTCGACACCGGGTCGCCGCGCTGCGGCGACCAGCGACTGACCGAGGTCACCGCGCTGCGCCGCTGCCTTCCAGCACGCGGCCTGCGTGGCACCGTCGGGAAGCCCGAGCAGTCGGGCTGCAACCCGGGTCACGGGCGCCGCCGGCTTCATGGCCAGCACCTCGCCGATGACGCCCCGGGACTCGTCGCCGGTGAAACCGGTCAACGACGTCAGCAGACCCGGCGCGGCCACCGCGGTCCGGGCCAACCGCGGCAGGTCGGACTCTGGCCCCGTGAGAAGACGCCGCCAGGCAAGCGACCGCATGGGCGGCGACAACGTGCCCGCCCGCTCGACCGCGTCAAGCAAGCGACCCCGGTGCCCCCGCTCGACGAGCCGGTCGAGCGCCGTGACGGCAACCGCAGGCGCGGGGTCCGAGAGCGCGTGCACGAGCGCAGCGCCGTCGCCGTCGTCTGCGAAGAGCTCGAGCACCGCCAGGCGCACTCCCGCCGACGGGTGCCGCGCTGCGTCGGCCAGGAACGCGGGCCGAGCGGCGTCCGCTCCCGCGCGACGCAGCGCCAGCCCCGCGGCGATGACGAACTCCGTCTCAGTTCGATCTGCCACCGCGAGTCCCTTCAGAAGCTCCGGGCCGTCGACGACCTGGAGCCGAGCCGCGAGCTGAACCGCCGTCACACCTTGCGCCTGATCCGCGAAGCGCGACGCGAGCATCGGCAGCCAGTAGGGGCCCGACCCCAGTTGCAGCGCCGCAGCGTCGGCCCCCGCCACCACCGCGAACACGAGCACCCCGTCGAGATGGGCACGCAGGGCTGCGGTCATTGGCCTCTCGGCCGCCGCTGGCTCCGTCCGATTCTCCAGCTCCGCGACGCGACGCTTCAAGTCCGCGACCGTCCGATCCTTCTCCGCGATCCGAATACCCAGCTGGGTGAGCTCGCCGGTCGCGACGGCCAGCTCCGCACGTACGGCGGCCTCTTCGCTCGGCGCACGTTCGGCGATCTGCTTCTCCAGCTTGTCCGCGCGCGTCTTCAACGTGGCGCGCGCCGCGACGGCGTCGGCGAGGTCCTTCTCGAGCCGATCCATCGCCCCGACGAGCCGCGTGCGCTCCGCGACGAGCTTGTCGAGCTCCGACTGGTGCTCGCCATCGCGCTTGCGGGTCTGTTCCGCCCAGGTGGCTCGGTCGGTTTCGCGCTCCTGACGCGCGGCGTCGCGCTCGCGTGCAGCGCGCTCGAGCTCGGCGTGGACATCGGACGTCGCCCGCTCGACCTCCGGGCCGGACGGTGGGCGCGTCCGCTCTTCATGCCAGAGCCACGCGAACGCACCGGCACCCGCGAGCGCGAGCACGGCGAGAATCCGCGCGGGCGTGACGAGCGGCGGTGGAGGAATGACGTCGTCGTCGAGAGACATCGGAATCGGCGCGGATGGCGGGGATTCCGACCTTAGCGGATGGAGGCGGAGACCTCCAGATCGCTCTGCCCGGAGCCGACAGGTCTTCGGGCGGGAGCGAATCGCGCGTGCGACCTGGGCCGGTTAGAGCGGGGCCCAGCTGTTGGTGTCGGTCGCCACGTTTCCGTCGATGGCCAAGGGCGAGGTCATGTTGGGGCCGGAGAGGGCCGCATTGAACACGGGCGAACTGCTCGAGTCGTAGATCGTGCTGTCCATGCGGGTCACGAGGATCTCACCTCGGTGATCAATGTAGTAGGCCATGCCGCCGGTGGAGCCCGCCTCGACCGGGAAGGCGTAGGCCGACCAGGTGTACTCGCAGGCGTCGGCATCGATACCGGCCGCCGGCCCACCATTCGCGGCTTCCGCGATCCCTTCGAAGTTCACGTCGGGGAGGAAGATCATGAGGTAGTAGCCCGACTTGGTGGCCCGACCCTGGGCGTCGACCTGCTCGAAGGGCGGCGCGAGAATCGGAGGGTCGAGCGGGAACGGAACGCCCGCACCTCCGCGGAGGTTCAGGGCGACGGCGCCAGAGAGCTCGGCGAAGGTGCCGTACTCGCCCGACCCGTCAGAGTCGGCATCCACCGAGCCGAGGGTTCGGAACTGGCTTTGCGCCGTGACGAGGTTGCGAAGGGACGTCACCGCGTTGCTCTGGTTGGCGGCGACCTTCGACGACAGCAGGGACGGGATCGCCATGCTGGCAATGATCGCGAGAATCGCGACCACGATCATCAATTCGATCAGGGTGAAACCCTGTTGGGGGGACTTCATTGCTTTCATTTCTCCACTCGAGCTGGCCCGGCCGAGCGCAGCTCCTCCAAGACTACGGACTCGCGTGGCGAATCGCGTTCCGTCACAGGATGACCGGTGGGAGGGTCAACTGCAGAACGGGCCAGCCCGGCTGGATTGGCTGGGCTGACCCGTCCTGAACTGTTTCGGCACAGGCCGAAACTACTGGATGGCGGTCCAGGCGTTGCCGTCGGTCGCGGCGGTGCCGTTGATCCCGAGCGGGGAGCCCATGAGGGCACCGCCCAGGGCAGCGTTCCACACGGGGGCCGAGGCGTTGTTGTAGAGCAAGACGTCCATCTTGGTCTGGATGATCTCACCGCGCTGGTTCGTGAAGAACGCGCGGTTGCCGGTCGTTCGTTCACCTACGGGCCACCCGTAGGCCGCCCAGAAGATCTCGCAGTTGTCGGCATCCCAAGCGGCGCTGGGAACGCCGCCAGCCGGTTCGGCTACGCCCGTCCCTGCAGCGTCGGGCAGGAAGATCTGGAAGAAGTAGCCGGACTTGTTGACGCGGCCGTTCCCGTCGACGTTCTGGAAGGTGGCGCCGAGGATCGGCGGGTCGAGCGGAGCGGCCAGGCCGGCACCGCCGACACGTTGGTCGAGGTCCTGGTCGCCGGACAGCTCGCCAAAGCAGCCGTACTCGCCGGTGCCGTCGAGGTCGTCGTCCATCGCGGACGTGCTCTGGAACTGGGCCTGGGCGGACACCAGATTCCGCAACGTCGAGATGGCGTTCGACTCGTTGGCTGCAACGCGCGACGAGAGCAGGTTGGGAACTGCTATCGCGGCGATGATGGCGATGATCGCGATGACGATCATCAGCTCAATGAGGGTGAAACCCTGTTGTTTCCTGGTCATTTCGGTGCGGTCTCCAAACTTGCGCTTCTTTGAAACTCAGATGATGTGGTGAGGGAAGTGAACATCTCGCTCAGGGACCGCTACTTCCGCGAGGTCTCGCCGTCTGTCACGGCCTTTGAGTCCCGCGTGGCCTCGGCCTCTTGCAGTCTGCGGACGCGACTCCGCAAACGTTGAGTGTGAGGGTTCACCGGGTTCTCTTCGGCCAGTTTGGCTATCTCACCTAACGCATCATCCCAGCTGCGTTTATCGATCAAAAGGAGTACGCGAAGCTGCCGACTCCGGGCCGTCTCACCGAAGCGCGAGACCACGTCTTTCAGGCCGCTCGACGCCTCGTCCAGGTGGCCCACGCGGCGGTCGATGTCCGCAAGGGTGAGCAGCAGGTCGCGACGCTGTTCGTCGTTCTTGCACAGAGGCACTGCAGCCTCATAGGCGCTCTGCGTCGCGGCGAGATCGCCGGCCCCGTCTTCGAGCCATCCGAGCAGGACGAGGACTCGGACGTCATCAGGGTCGCGCTCCCTCATCTCATCGATGAGGGAGCGCGCTTCGTCGAACTGGCCGTCGGCGACCAGCGCGAACACCTCCGCCCGGTCCTGTGAGTAGCCGAGATGCGGGACGTAGACCCACCCGAGGTACACCAGCACGCCCAAGATCGCGACGGCGGCACCGTAGAGCGCGATCCGGCGCTTCAACCGTCTGCCTTCGTCGGCCATCGCCTTCTCCCCCTACTTCGGAGTCAGGGCTTCTTGCAGCTTCATGATGGGCAGGAACACGGCCAGCACGATGCCGCCGACGACCACGCCCATGACCGCGATGAGCAGCGGCTCGATGAGGGAGGTCAGTCCCTTCACCTCCGCTTCCACTTGCTGGTCATAGAACTCGGAGATCTTCCCGAGCAGAGTCTCCAGCGCACCGGACCTTTCACCGATGCCGATCATGCGAACGACCATCGGTGGGAAAACGGGTTCCCGGCCCAGCGGAGTGGCAAGCGTGTCCCCCTGACGCACCGAGTCCATCGCGTTGTAGACCGCCGACCTGATGACGGTGTTGCCGGCAGTCTCTGCGACGATCTCGAGCGAGCCCAGGATCGGGACACCGCTCTTGATCATGGTCGAGAACGTGCGGCTGAACCGCGAGAGCGCGACCTTGCGAAAGAGGCTCCCGAATATGGGCACGCGCAAGACCACACGGTCCCAGATGGCCTTCCCGCCTTCCGTGCGCTTCCAGCAGATGAAACCCACGAACGTACCGATGACAGCGCCGAACGCGATGAAGAAGTTGTTCTTCAGCCAGAGGCTCGTGTTCATGACCGACTGGGTGATGCCCGGGAGCTCGACCCCCAGACCGTCGAAGATCTCCTTGAACTTCGGAACGATCACGATCATCAGGAAGCCCGTGATCGCCATGACGAGGATCATCGAAACGACGGGGTACGTCATCGCGGCCTTGATCTCTCGCTTCAGCTTCGCGGTCGCTTCCAGGTAGTCGGCGAGGCGGCTGAGAATCTCGTCGAGCTGACCCGACGCCTCACCGGCCCGGACCATGCTCACGTAGATGTTCGTGAAGACCTTCGGATAGTGGGCGAGCGCGGCGGAGAGGTCGGAGCCCGAGCGGATGTCCTCGATGACGTTGCCGAGCGTGAGCATCACCGTGGCGCTCTCGGCCTGCTCCTCCAGGATCTCGAGGCACTCGAGGAGCGGGATGCCGGCGGAGACCATGGTGGACAACTGCCGCGTGAAGAGCTCGATCTCCCCCTTCTTGGCCCCGCCGCCAAAGAGGTTGATGTTGAGGCCGGAGCCCTTGGCCTCGTCTCCACTTTTCGATTCCTGGACCTTGAGGACCTGGACGTTCTTCTTGCGCAAGACGTCCAGGGCTTCGACCTGGGTCGGAGCGTCGATCGTCCCGGTGACGCTCTTGCCCGCGGAGTCCTTGGCGCTGTACTTGAAAGTCGACATCTAGTAGCGCGCTCCGGTCAGTCCGCCGTTCATCAGGCGGAGAAGATCGTCCTTGTCGGAGGAGCGGTTGAGCGCTTCCTCCATCGTGATTTGCCGTACCTCGTAGAGATCGAACAGCGACGTGTTCATGGTCTTCATGCCGTCCTTGCCGCCGGTCTGAATCTGCGAGTAGATCTGGTGGGCCTTGTTCTCACGTATGAGACTCCTGATCGCAGCGTTGGCGAGCATGATCTCGGACGCGAGGATGCGCCCCGAGCCGCTCGAGTGCGGCAAGAGCTGCTGCGAGAACACGCCCTGGAGCGTGAACGACAGCTGCGTACGGATCTGCTGTTGCTGGTACGCCGGGAAGACATCGACGATTCGGTTGATCGTCTGCACGGCGTCGGAGGTATGCAGCGTCGCGAAGGTGAGGTGGCCCGTCTCTGCGAGAGTGAGTGCCGCCTCGATCGTCTCGAGGTCGCGCATTTCGCCGATGAGCACGACGTCCGGGTCCTGACGCAGCACCGATCGCAGCGCATTCTTGAACTCGTGCGTGTCCGACCCGACCTCGCGCTGGTTGAACAGACAGCGCTTGTTCGAGTGCAGGAACTCGATCGGGTCCTCGATCGTGACGATGTGCGATTCTCGCGTCCGGTTGATGTAGTCGATCATCGCCGCGAGCGTGGTGCTCTTGCCCGAGCCGGTCGCACCCGTGACCAGGATCAGTCCCTTCGGGAGCAAGCACAGGTCCGTGCAGACGTCGGCGGGCAGACCGAGTTCATCGAAGCCCTTCACGTCGAACGGGATCAACCGGAAGACCGCCGCGACCGTGCCCCGTTGCTGGAACACGTTGGTCCGGAAGCGACCGAGACCGGCCACCCCGAACGACAGGTCCAGTTCGAGGTCCTTCTCGTAGTTCGCGATCTGTTCGTTCGACAGCACCGAGTACACGATCTTCTTCGTGTCCTCGTGGCTCATCGGGTCCGGTATGACGTCCATCAACCTGCCGAACAGGCGCACCTTTGGCGGGGAGCCTGCCGAAATGTGCAGATCCGAACCACCCCGGGTGACCAGGGTCTCCAGCAGTTCCTCGAGCGTGACCATCGGGACGTCCTCTTCTTCAGACACCGAGCGCAGCGGGCCCCGGGAAACGGGACCCCGCAGATGGGCTATCGTCGGAAGAGGGGGTCGGAGCAAAGCCGCGGGCCGGCGCCGGTTATTTCAGGCGCCTGGCCCCGCTCCGGAAGGAGAGTCGAGCCGAGGGGTTGGTGCCCTGAGTCAGGACACCAGACCCGGATCAGTCATCGTCTGCCGACGGCTTGAACTTCGCGACCAACTCGGCCTGGATGTCGCGGGGAACGGGCTCGTAGCGGCTGTGCTCCATCGTGAAGGAGCCTTCACCAGAGGTGATCGAGGTCAGCACGCGCGCGTAGTCGGCAGCCTCGGCCAAGGGCATCTCGGCCTGGATGATCTGGTCCTCGCCGACCTGATCCATGCCCTGAATACGACCGCGACGGGTGTTGAGATCGCCGGAGACGTCGCCCATGTAGTGGCCGGGGATCGTGATCTCGAGCTTCACGATGGGTTCGAGAATCGCCGGGCGGGCCTTGGAGACCGCGTCGGCAAAAGCTCGCCCCCCGGCCATCTTGAACGCCGCCTCGGACGAGTCGACGTCGTGGAACTTCCCGTCCGTGACCTTCACGATCACGTCGCCCATCGGGAACCCGGCGATGATGCCGAGGGCCATCTTCTCGCGAACCCCCTTCTCGATCGCGGGCTCGAAGTTGCGCGGGATGGAGCCTCCGAAGATGGCCCACTCGTAGGACAGTCCTGCGCCTGGCTCGGACGGCGCAACCGTGAGGTACACCTCGGCGAACTGGCCGCGGCCCCCGGTCTGCTTCTTGTGGCGATAGTGACCGTCGGCGTTGCCCGTGATGCTCTCCTGGTACGGCACCTTGGGCTTTGCCGTGTTGACCTCGAGTCCCATGCGCTCCTTCAGCCGGCGCAGGACGACGTCGAGGTGGAGCTGGCTCATGCCGGCGATGACCTGCTCACCGGTCGTGGCCTCGCGGTAGGCATCGAACGTGAACGACTCTTCGGCGAACTTGCCCAGCCCCTCGGAGATCTTCGCTTCGTCGCCGCGCTTCTGCGGAGTGACGGCGAGGCGGTACATCGCAGCCGGTCCCTGGATCAGCTTCACCGACTTCCCGAGGTCGGTCGCGGCGAGCGTGTCGCCGACGCGCAGACTATCGACCTTCAGCAGCACGACCAGGTCGCCAGGGATCGCCCCGTCGACCTCGGTCTGCTCCTTGCCCTGCATGCGCAGGATGTGGCCGACCTTCTCCTTCTTCTGCGCCCGGATGTTGAAGATCTGGTCTGCCGGCTTGAGGCAGCCGCGCAGTACGCGGACGTGGCCGATCTTGCCGACGTGCTTGTCGACCTGGACCTTCCACACCACACCGCAGAACGGCGCGTCGGGGTCGGCGCCGATGTCCTCGGCCTCCTCGCCCTGGGCGTTCACGAGATCGCGCGCCGCGGCGATCGGACTCGGGCCCAACTCGACGATGAAGTCGAGGAGCGTGTCGAGACCTTCGTCCGCTTCGCCACTCGTGAAGATGACTGGAACGACCGTGCCCTTCGCGAGTGCGGGACCGGCGGTCTTCGCGAGTTCGTCGGCGCTGATCTCCTGCTCGTCGAGGTAGCGCTCCATGAGGCCTTCGTCGACCTCGACGACCGCCTCCGTCCACGCCTCGGAGAAATCGCCGACCTCTTCCGGCGCGCGCCACGGAATGCAGCGATCACCGAGCGTGTCGCGGATCTGCCCGAGAACGTCGGCGAGCTTGCCCTTCGCCATGTCGCACTTCGTCACCACGATCGCGCGCGCGCGCTGACCGCCGACGCCGAGGAACCACGACCGCTTGGTGTTCACCTGGATGCCGGCGGAGGCGTTGACGCAGACGAGCACGAGGTCCGCCGCGTTGTAGCCTCCGACGGACTCGCCGATGAAGTCGGGATAGCCGGGGCAGTCAAGCAAGTTGATCTCGCGCCCGTTGTACGACAGATGCGCACTGGCGGAGTCGATCGAGTGACCGCGGTCCTTCTCGGTCTCGTCGTAGTCGAAGACCGAGGTCTTCTCCTTGACGCTACCCGGGCGACTGCCCCCTGCCTTGGCCAGGAGGTGGTCGGCGAGGGTGGTCTTGCCGGCGTCGCCATGGCCGACGATCGCGACGTTACGGAGATCCTGGATGTTGTACTTGGGCATGTTGCGCCTCTGCCGGAAGACCTTGCTCCGGGGTGACTTGTGACCCGAAGCTCGCGACCACCGGTCTGCGAGCCCCAGGCAGACGCGCTTTATATCAGGCGGCGGCCGAGAGCGGCAGGGGCCCCCGGGACCGAGAACCTACCGCAAAGGCACAATACCCCTCGATTCCAGACTCAGTTGTCGCTGGCTTCCTTGTAGAGCACGATCTCGACGCGACGGTTCTTGGCGCGAGCCTTCTTCGTCTTCTTGGTCATGACCGGCTTGGTGTCGCCGTAGCCGACGACGCGCATCTTCTTCGCCGTCACCTTGAGCTGCGCGGCGAGGAAGCGGCGGACCTCGATCGCCCGGGCGATGGAGAGGTTGAGGTTGTTCTTCCACCGGCTGCGCTTGATGGGCACGTCGTCCGTGTGCCCCTCGACGGAGACGCGGTGCCCGCCATGCTCCTTGAGGATCTTCGCGACCTCCTTGCGGAGGAGCCTCTGGCCGCCGTCAGTGAGGATGGCGCTGCCGGACGAGAAGGTGACCGCGTTGTCGAGACGCAGCACGAGCTCGCCGTTACGCTCGATGACCTCGAGGCCGGGTGCAGGGTTGGTGACGCGGTCCCCGGGGGCCGGCTCCGGGCGGTTGCGCAACGTGGCCACCTCGTTCGCCAACCGACCTTGCTCGTCACGGAACCGGTCACGATCGGCCTGCGCCGAGGAGAGCGCCGCCTCCCTCTCCTTGAGCTGCTTGTCCATGACGAGGCGCACGCTCTCGCCGTCGGACAGGCGCCTGCGCAGCGCGTCGTTTTCGGCCTGTTTCTCACTGATTTCGCGGTCTTTGCTCGCGACCAGGTCATCGTTGGACTTGCAGCCCGTCAGCGCGAGCAGGCTCGCGACCGCGATCACCATCATCTGGTGAAGCTTCATGTTTCGTCTCCCCAATGTCTCGTCACGAAAAGAGCCCGAGGTAGCACTCGAGGATCTCCTCGCCCCACAACATCACCGTCCACATTCCCACCGAGAGGAACGGACCAAACGGGATGTAGGTGTCCTTCGTCACCGCACGAACGGCGATCCCGATCACCGCGCCCACGACCGCCGCCACCGCGAGCGAGAGCAGGGCCCACAGCCCGAGGCATCCGCCCATGGCAGCGATCATCTTCACGTCACCCAGGCCCATGGCGTCCTTCTTGAACGCCTTGGTCCCGAGCCATCCGATCAACCACAACGTGCCTCCCGCGATCACGGCGCCGAGAACGCCGCTGGACACCGCGCTCATCTGCTCCGTCCACTCCCCCGCGTCGACTCCGACGATGAACTTCCCGTGATGCATCGACGGGGCGAGGAATGCGAGCACCGGCCCGAGCACGATGCCCGACTTCGTGATCTCGTCAGGCAGGATGCGATAGTCGAGGTCGATGAGCGACAACGCCACGAGGGCCGACGTGATCACCGCGGCGACGGCCCAGGCGAGCCACCGCTCGCCACATTCGACCGGAACCGTGAACCCCTTCCACGGGACGAGGATGAGACCCAGCCCAAGGAACAACCCCGCCGTCGCCAGCTCCACGGCCGGGTACCGAAAGGAGATTCCGAGCGCACAGTGTCGACACTTCCCTCCGAGCACCATCCAGGACAGCACCGGCAAATTGTCGAACCACGCGATCGCCGTCGCACACCGCGGGCACCGGGAACGAGGCTTGACGAGCGACATACATTCCCGTGGCAACCGGTAGACCACCACGTTGAGGAACGAGCCGATACAGGCCCCGAGGACCGCGAGAGTGATGACGATCAGGATGGCGCGGGGATCTCCCATCGGCCCCCTATCGCAACAACCAACGACATGTCGTAGCGGGTCGTCGTCGCTAACGACCTGACTGGTAGATCTTAGTTTGCAGGACGCGCCACGGCAAGCCGGGAGCGCGGACCTGGACTTCCCACCGGTTCACAAGGCCAGAGTGAGAATCTCAAGGTGGGTACTCGATCGCGGGATGTTCAGC
>NZBC01000265.1 GCA_002687715.1 Planctomycetota bacterium
CCGGACGCTCTTGCTCCAAGCCGAACGCTGGACCCGCCGCCCGCCGTTCTCGTTCCGCATCGAGGCGAACCACGATGGAACGTGGCTGGAGGTCTACAACGGTGACGCGACCATCGCGGTCGGAGCGCGCTTCCTCACGGCGGTGAGGTGCCGGCTGCAGGAGGGAACGACCCGCGTCCGCCTCCGGTGCCGCGCGCCCGCGTCAGCCGGCGTCCTGGTCGACGACGTACGCCTCGCAGCGGGACACTAGGTCGCTACCGCCAAGCCGGATCCGGATCCCAGAGCGGACCTGGAGGTCCGCGCTCCCGGCAGAGCAGATTGCGTCACACGCTCAGGAGATCCGCGCTTCCGGGGCGGTCAGCGGTCGAGCGCCTCCTGCGCCTTCTTCGCCGCCCGCGTACCTCCGAACCGCTTGACGATGCTGCCGAACGCCTTGCCCGCCTTGGCATATCCCCTCTTGCCCGCGGTCTCCCAGGCCTTCCACAACGCCTTCTGGGCCTGATGCTCCCGCCGGAGTTCGGGATCGGAGCGGACGCTCTGGACGAGGGCTTTCGCGGCGGTCCCGACATCGTGGCGCGCCAGGGTCTTCGCCAGGGGCTCGAGGATGTCCAGCGCTTGAAGGACGTCGCGGACGTCGAGCGCCGCGCGACCCTCCTCGAGCCGGGACAACGCGTGATCCTCGAGCCGCCGCTTGACCGACTCGGCGTCCTGGATGGCCGCGGCGTCCAGGGATTGTCGGCGCGCCAGCACCGCATCCACGCCGGCGAGCGCCTTGTCCAGCTTGCCCCGCGCGGCGAGCTTCACGGGCTTGAGCAGCGCCTCCGTCGAGGGTCGCGGCAGGTCGATCGTGAGCCAATCGATCTGCGGACGTTTCCAAGGCCGCAACCGCGACGGGTCCTGAAGCAGGATCATCAACGCGAACGCGGCCGTCGACGCATCGTCCTCACCGAGCAGACCCTTCTCACCGCCGGCGTCGCCGTCGTCACCGATGTAGACGCCACCATCCGGCTGCTGCTTGTCGATGTACTCGTCGAGCCAGCGGGTGGTCAGCTTCTTGTACTCGCCCGGCCCGAGCAGGTGGCAACCGAGGACCACGCCGAGCGCATGCAATCCGCCGACGTGGTGTCCCTGGTCGAGCTTGCCGATGCACCTCGGGAGCAGGCGCGTGTACGTCTTCACGATGGAGTGGCCGCTCTGCCTGGCGTATAGCAAGCCGTTCATCGCGAACGCGCCTCGCGCGCCGGTCGGATCGCCGCTGCGCGATCCGGTGCCGTACGAGATGCCGCGGCCGCCGAGCAGCTTCGCGACGCACGCCTCGGCCTTCGCCAGCGTTTCCCCCGGGACATTCACGCCCTGAGACCGCACTTCGTGGAGGAACCCGAGCACGATCGCGTCGAGCATGCCGAGGTCCTTCACCGGGTAGTCCGGCCGGTCGTTGTAGGCTCCCTCGAACCACTTGTACCAACCGCCGGTGCGCTCCTGCACCTTCACGAAGTGGTCGACGACCCCCTGCAACGCGTTCTTCACCTTTGCATCAGGTTGGAACTTCGCGACCTCCGCGAGCAGGATGCCCGCGAGCGCGGGATACCAGTTGCGCCGGTGGTTGTGCGGCCGGTCGGCGCCTGCGCTCTGCTTCCACCGCATCGCGTCGTTCACGACCGCCTTCAGCTCCTTCGGTTGTCGACCGTCCGCGAGCAGCAACCAGCCCATGATCATCTTGGCGGGGAACCTGGCCTGACGCAGGCGTGTGAGCGTGTGGGCCTTGGCCCGGTCGTACGCAACCCGACATCGTTGGCACTGGTGCCAACACGACTTCGCGTGCTTCTCGGGTAGGGTCTGGCCCGGAGCGGGGGCCACGACGAGCAGAGCGACACCAAGGAAGAGAGCGCGGACTGACATGGCGTCAGTCTACGCTCTCGACTCCGGGCTCTGCATCAGAACAACCTCAGGACCTCGAACACCGGTCGGGGCAGCGCCGTCCAGTCGACCTCGGCGCGGAGCCGGTACAGGAACGAGTCTTCTCCGTCTTTGTCGCCAATGACGCCGATCGTGGCCACGGCGTAGGCGCGGGCCTCGTCGCTCCGCTTCGTGTCCGAGAGCACCCGCACCAGGGTCGGCAAGCTGCGGGTGTCGCCGAGCCACGCGAGGCCGCGCCCCGCCAGCGCCAGCGTGCGCCGACTGGCTCCACGTCGCGACAAGTGCTTTTCCAGCGCTTCCCGTGCGCCTGCATCGCCGAAGACCCCGAGCGCCAGGGCGCTCCACCGAGCGACGTGGGGGTGCCGCAGGTGACCGACGGCCCGGCGAAGCGGCTCCGTAGCCGCGAGCCCCTTCAGCAGTCCGAGTGAGCTGGCGAGGGCCGAGCGGAGTGCGGGCGTCCGCGAGGTGGCGAAGTCCCGGGCGAAGACCTCTCGCGCATCGCAGTTGCCCATCAGCCCGAGCGCGACCGCATAGGCGGCCTTCTCGCCGGACGATCGGCAGGCGCGGTAACGCTTGAGGAGGAACGTCCTGAGCTCCGGACTCGACTTCGAGGGCGACAGTCCCAGGGCCAGGGCTATCCAGGGACGATCGACCGCGCCGGCCATCGCCAGCCGCTTGACGAGAACGAGCTGCGCCGGCGCGCCGCCACCACGACCATAGGCGAGCCACGCGCGGTTGCGCGTCGTGCGATCCGCGTGGCCTTCTGCGGCTGCGAGCAAGGCCCTCGCCACGATCGGATCGTCGGTGACGCCGATCAGCCCGAGCGCGGTCGCCGCCGCGCGTGAGACCTCGAAGCGCGGGTCGCTCAGCGCTACCCGCAGCTCGCCCCGGACGCTGCGCACGCCCTGGCGACCCAACGCGAGCGCCGCGAACGCACGGACGCGCGGATCACGATCGGCGTTCTTCATCACCGTGCGGCAGACCGACACTGAAGCACCGTCCCGCAGAAGCGAGAGCGCTGCGACGGCGGCCACCTCGACATCAGGGCGGGACGGAGTCAACGCGAGGTCGATCAGGATCCGCGCCGGTCCGCTCACGCTCTCCGGCGCACGCGCAGCCAGGAATCCCACAGCGATGGCCGCGAACCCGCGCGTCTGCACGGGCACGGGACGTGAGAGTCCGAGCACACGCCGACCTGCGGGCGAGTCCGCCGCGATGGCTGCCAGATCCACCGCGGCTTCTGCGGCACCCAGGAACCCGAGCCCCAGACAGGCGCCTTCTTGAACAGCCGGATCCGGATCGGAGAGCGAGGCACGCAACGCCGACACGGTCGCCAGGTCCGTTGGCTCGGCCGCCCGCCCCAGAGCGAGTGCCGCGGCACGGCGCACGGGTGGCGAACGATCGCGCAACGCGGCCCGGAGCGCGGGAAGCACCTCTCGCTTCACGCGCCGCGAGGTGATCGGCTGGACCTCGTGGTCGTCGACGCCGCCGAGGTCATGGTCGCGGTTGTTCGACCCGGGAACGCCCGCCGGAGATCCACGTGCGGCGAGTAGGTACTGTTCGCCGTTCATGCCCCACCAGTAGGTCCAGTCGGTGGCGATACCGCGGGCGCCGGAGCGGGTGCGGCCGCCGAAGCGCGCTCCGCCGTGGCCCTTGCGGCCACGACCGCCAGCGAGTCCGCGCCGCCCGCCGCCACCCGGGCGCGGAGCGCCATGACCACGGCCGCCGGGTCGCGGCATGCTCGATGCGCCGCCTCCCGAGCCCCGGCCAATCGGTTCGGGCTCGGGACGTTCTGCAGTCGGTTGAGGTTCCGGTAACTCCGAAACGGGAGGTCCGAATCAGACGGCGACGGTCGGGCCTTGCCCGACCGCGACGGCGATGGTCAGGGAGAAGACGGCCAACGTGTAGGTGATGAGTCGCATCGCAAGTTCCTGCTTGGGTTCCTGGTTCTGCGCAGACAGGTCGCCAGATCCTCTGCAAAGCGTGTACCCAACCCGCAGCTCGCTCTGCAAACCACCACTGGATCAGGCGTTCCGAGTCGACGCGTGGCCGGCGGGTCTCGAGGGCACCGTCACCGGGGGAACCCGACCCGTACATCCGCGGGCTGAGGGTCGATAGACAGATCGGCCGATGAAGGAATGAGCGACACCCGCTCTACCCCACAACGCAGCAGAAGTTCCCCGACGCCGACGCCGGGTCCGCGCTCCGGGCGGACCCCACCGCCTCACCCCGGGTTTCGGCTCCTTGGTCGTGATCCGGATATCCCCCCATGTGGCACTGTCAAGTGTGCGGGATGTCCGGAGCGTGGTCCCGGCTCCGGCGTCGGCGGGCGCGCTGCGTTGTGCGAGGGAGATCAGTAGCCCATGGCGAGGCGACCGTCGTCCGCCCACTGCAGAGCATCGTCGTACTGCGCGCGAATCTGGTCGCTCGTCAATCCCGGAAAGGCGAGGTCGTTCTGCCCGGATTCGATGGCCGTGATGCAAGTCAGGGCGTCGGCGATCGGCCCCTCGCCGCCGAGCAACGCCAAGGAGATGTCCGGCGCCAGCGGGACGTTCTCGATGAGTTCGCCCATGGGTGCGCCGACCAGCGCGTCGATCGTCGACAGCTGCCCGGCGATGAAGAACGCGGAGCTGGATTCCGCACCGGAGCATTCGCCCAGGAGTTCACAGAAGCGGCCCCGCGTCATGGCGCGGAGCATGAGCTCGGGCTCGATGTCGTCCTGCCCCGAGATGGACAGGAGCGTCACCCAGTGGTTCAGCTCTTTGCGGCCGAGGAGACCAACCGCGTCGACCACCGATTCGATCGCGATCGGATGGTCGAAGTTGTCAGGGTTGACCGTCCGCATGAGCCGGTAGCTCAGCGACACGTCCTGACAGATCACCTCCGCCAGATCCTCGTCGGTCGGATCGTCCGAGTACAGCGCCGCGAGAAGTCGCAACGTCGCAAGCTGGCTCGTCGGGACGTGCTTGACGGTGATCACCTTGGGCTTCGCGAGGAACCACCCCTGGAAGTACTGGAATCCGAGTCGCTTGCAGAACTCGAACTCCTCTTTGGTCTCGACCTTCTCCGCCAGGAGCTTCAGGTTCCCGAACTTCTCGACGTGATCGCGCACCGCTTCGTCGTCGAGCGCCTGGACGTCGATCTTGACCATGTCGGCGATCTCGAGCAGCGGAGCGAGCTCCTCGCGATAGTCGAAGTCGTCCAACGCGATCTGGTAACCCTGATCGGCGAACTTGTGCACGATGTCGAGCAGCTCCTGGTCGACGGTGACGTCCTCCAGGACCTCCATCACCACCTGATCCTTAGGGAAGAACTGCGCGTACTCGCAGAGCACGGAGTTGCGGGTGAGATTGATGAACGCCTTCTTGTCGCCGACCAGCCGCTTGAGCCCGATCTCGACCAGGGCATTCAGCATCACCTTAAACGTGGCCTGGTCGCCGTCTATGACGTTTGCCGTATCGACGTCTCCGCTGCGGAACAGCAGCTCGTACGCCACGAGATTCAGAGCCCGGTCATAGATCGGCTGTCGCCCGACGAAGACGTCCTTCCCGCGCCCCGTCGCCGGGGCATCGGGTGCGTGCGGGACGACCGCGCCGGTCACCGATATTTCGAAATCGCTCATTTCCACTCCCGGGTGGCCGCGGGGAAGCGGCGGGGTGAGTCGGACCAGCCGACGCAACCCTCACCCTCTCACTCTGTCGTCCGGTCCGGGAAAGGCGCTGGAGAGCCGTTATCGTGGTCCGATGCTTCACGTGGAGGATCTGGGCAGGATCTCGTACGAGGCGGCCCGCGAGCTCCAGCTCGCCAGGCTGGCAGAACGAGTCCGTGGAGAAGTCCCCGACACGCTCTTCCTCGTCGAGCACCTGCCGGTCGTGACCCTCGGACGCGGCACCGATCCGGAGAACCTGCGCGACCGGAGCCGTTTTCCCGTCGTGGAATCCGAGCGGGGCGGAGATGCGACCCTCCATGCCCCGGGCCAGCTGGTCGGCTATCTCATCCGTCGGCTGGACGAAGGACAGCGCGACCTCCACGCCCACCTTCGCCTGTTGGAGGAGATCGTCATCCGGTCACTGGACGGCGTTGGCCTCGCTGCGGGACGCCGGGACGGCGCGACCGGGGTGTGGGTCGAGGGCCGCAAGATCGCGAGCCTGGGCGTCGCATGCCGGAACTGGTGTACCTGGCACGGCTTCGCGCTGAACGTCGGAATCGACCTCTCGCTGTTCGAGGCCATCAATCCCTGCGGATTCGAAGCCGATGTCATGACGTCGGTCGATGTGGAGCTCGGACATGCCGTCGCCGCGGAGGACGTCAAGTCCCTCGTCGCCGACGCCGCACGTGGGCTCCTCGCTGACGCGCGTTGATGGGTTCTCGCGGGGAGCCTACATTGTTGCGGACCCGGCCGGTTGCCGGACGCCACGAGGAAACAAATGACGCGACTCTCCGAAGAAAACCGCACCTGGCAGGCGATCGCCCGCGAGGTTGCCGAGAAGGTGGTACGCCCGCTCGCCAAGAAGTACGACGACGCGCAGGAGTATCCCTGGGAGATTCAGGAGGCCATGGCGGAGGCTGGTCTCTTCGGAGTGTGGATCCCAGAGCACTACGGCGGCTCGGGGAAGGGCGAGCGAAACGTCCTCAACCTCTGCCTGGTCATCGAGGAGCTGTCCCGGGCCTGCGGCGGGGTCGGTGTGCTCTTCGCGGTCAACGCGTTGGGGTCGTTCCCGATCCTCGTCGCCGGCACCGAGGAGCAGAAGCAGGAGTACCTGCCCAAGATCGCCAAGGGTGAGACCCTGATCGCGTTCTGCCTGTCCGAGAAGAACGCGGGCTCCGACGCCCAGGGGCTGCGCGTCCGCGCCATCGCAGACGGTGACGGCTGGAGCATCCACGGCGAGAAGAAGTGGACTACGAACGGCGGCGCGGCCAACCTCTACACAGTGTTTGCCGTCACCGATCCGGAGAGTCGCTCCCGCCGCATCTCGGCGTTCCTGGTCGAGAAGGACGACCCCGGGTTCTCGGTCGGCAAGGTCGAGGACAAGATGGGCATTCGCTGTGTGCCCGTCGTCGAGACCGTCTTCGACGGGGTGAAGGTCGGCCGGGATCGCCTCCTCGGCGGACGTCCGGGCTCGGGCTTCAAGCACGCCATGGGCACGCTCGACCTCGCGCGCCCCGGGGTCGCAGCGCAAGCCATGGGCCTCGCTCAGGGCGCGATGGAACTCGCCACTCGCTACGCCATGCAGCGGGAGCAGTTCGGCCAACCGGTCTCCTCGTTCCAGATGGTCCAGAAGATGCTCGCGGACATGGCCCAGAAGACCGAAGCCGCCCGCCAGCTCATCTACGCCGCGGCCGAGGCGATCGACCACGGCGACAGCAGCGTCAACAAGCTCGCGGCCCTCTCCAAGTGCTTCGCCACCGACGTCGCCATGCAAGTCACCACCGACGCCGTCCAGATCTTCGGCGGTTATGGCTTCATGCGGGACTACCCCATCGAGAAGTACATGCGCGACGCCAAGATCACCCAGATCTACGAAGGCACCAACCAGATCCAGCGCATGGTCATCGCCCGCAACCTCATGAAGGAAGCGGCCCAGCTCCACTTCCTGGACGAGTACATCCCGACCGAGGAGCAGCGGGCCTTCGAGGGTTGACACTCCAGCGCTCTGAAGGCGAGCCGCCTCCCCCGGGAGCGCGGACCCCCAGAGCGGGTGAAACAACTTGCTCCCCGGGAGCGCGGACCTGGAGGTCCGCGCTCCCGTGCAGGGCAGGTTGTTCGCTCCCGGCGGCTGGCTACGGCATCACGCTGATCTGCTGGCGCCATTGATCGACGCCGGACCCTGCGTCCCAGACCCACCACGTAAGGGTCGCCGGGAACGTCGCCCCGCCGGTGGCGCCGAGCGGGAGGGTGACGGAGAACGGGACCGTTACCGAGCCGTAGGCAGGCACGCTCGCGGTGTCGATGGGGAGCATCACCCGGATGCCGGCGATCTCGATGACCTGGACGTGATACGCGCCCTGTGGGACGGCGGTGTGGTTCTTGATCTCGAGGGTCCACGTCGCTGTAGTGCCCTCGGCCAGCACGTCCGGACCGTTGGTCGTCGGGCCCACGTTCACGACGGGCTCGATGAGGTTGCCCGTTCCATCGACGGGGAGTTCGTACACCTGGTGCGTGATGCCGGACGGCCAGCGGGCGCTGATGCGGTCGATCTTCGTTTCGGTACCGAGTCCAAAGTTGACGGCGGGCTCGCTCGAAGACTCGAACGAGTAGTTCTGGTTGACCTCACGGATGTGGCTCACGGCCCCGCAGTCCACCCGGACCCGCGTGCCGTGGCCGTCGGCTGCGCTGACGCGGCCCCGCGGCTTGAGCTTGAGGTAGTGGCCCTGGTTCGGTGAGTCATTGCGAAACAGCGTGATCGTGCCCTGGATGTTGGCCTGGACGATGTCCACGTCGCCATCGTTGTCGTAGTCGCCGAAGAAGCAGCCGCGGCCGATCCCGGTGTGCGCGACGCCGGCGGCAATCGAGACGTCCGAGAACGTGTTGGAAGCGCCATCGTTGTGGAACAGGACACCGGGCGTCGCCGTGCCGTTGGCGATCATCGGGGCTGCCGGAATGTGGCCGTTGGACACGTAGAGATCCAGCCAACCGTCGAGGTCGAAGTCGTGGAAACCGACGCCCCAGCTCGTTGCGAAGAGCTGCGGGTTGGACGTCGTCGGGTCGTAGGTGTTCTCGGTGCCGGTCGCCGTCGTGACGTCGGCGAAACCGGCTGCGCCGTCGTTCCTGAGGAGGACGTTGCGACCGAGGTTCGAGTAGTAGTAGTCGAGATCGAGGTCGCGGTCGAAGTCGCCGGCCGTGATGCCCATGCAATAGATGGCGATATCGGAGCCGAGCGCGGAGCTGACCTCGGTGAAGTTCCACGTACCCGGCGGACCGGGTGCCGGACCGTCGTTGCGGTAGAGCCGGTTCGGCTCGATGAAGGCGCCGAAGTCGTTGGCGACCATCAGGTCGACGTCACCGTCATCGTCAAAGTCCGTCCAGGACACTGCGAGTGTCGTCCCGGTCCCCATCGTGCCCGTCTCCAGCGTGACGTCCGTGAACGTGCCGTCGCCGTTGTTGCGATGCAGCCGGTTCGGGAACGGCGTGTGATAGGGGAAGTTGACGACCGCGACGTAGTTGCCGACGTAGAGGTCCAGATCGCCGTCGCCGTCGTAGTCGCCGAACGCCGCACCCGTGGTCCACTCCTGTCCCGCCACGTTGGCCTGCGCCGTCACATCCGTGAACGACCCGTTGCCGTTGTTGCGGTAGAGGACGTTGAAGTTCTGCGTGCCGATATAGACGTCAGGGTCGCCATCGTCGTCGTAGTCGCCGATGGTAGCGCTCATGTGCCACTCCGCGATGACGGGCGGCGCGATCCCGGACTGGGCCGTGACGTCCGCGAACGTCCCGTTGCCGAGGTTGCGATAGAGCGCAGGATCGGTCATTCCGCCCACGAAGAGCAGGTCGAGCCAGCCGTCCTGGTCGTAGTCGAGCCAGGCCCCACCAACGCCCATCATCTGACCGGGCTCGATGTGCATCCACGCGATGCCCGCCCCCGAGGTCACGTCGGTGAACTGGACCTGGGCCGGGGCGAGTAGAGACAACAAAGCAAGCGTGACGACGGTGCAAGGTCGCATGATGATTCGGCTTTCTCGGGTGTCGGTCGGGTCGGGGCGCGGTCTCTTCTCAGTCTAAAGGTACGCCCCCCCTCGGTGGGAAGCCGGACGAATGCCCAAACCCGACCAAGGCGACCCGTTTTTCGGGTGCCATCAGCCGGGTCGCAGGTCGAACCAGGCCACCAGCCCGCGGAACTCCCCGTGGTGGGCGTAGATCCGGCGCAGCCGCGCCGGCGTGATCCGCCGTCCGGCTCCGTGCTGCTCCGCGGCCCGCGCCAGCGCCCACGAGTCGACGATCTGGTAGTCAGGGCGACCCATCACGAGCAGGCTCGACGACGCTGCGTACTCCCCGAACCCGGGGAGAGACCGCAGATTCTGGGCCAGCTCCTGCGATTCGAGGGTCTCGAATCCAGCGAGGGCCCCATCCGCGGCCTGGCGAGCCAGGTGGCACAAGGGACCCGCCCGGTAGCCGACCCGGAGCTCTTCGCGCAGACGCTCGGGGCCGGCGTTGGCAAGCGACTCCGGATCGGGGAACGCCCGGCGTTCTCGGTCGCCGACGCGGCCGAAGATCGCGACCGCACGCTGCACCATCGACACCGTTCCGGTCCAGGTGCAGTTGGTGGTCATCAGGGTCTTGGCGAGGTCCTCGAACAGGGTCTCCGCGCGCAGCATGCGGCCCATGCGCTGGCGCGCGATCCAACGGAGGGGGGGATGACGCCGACAGTGTGCGTGGAACGCGGCGAGCGAGATGTCGAACGAGAGCATCCGAGATACCGCGACGCGCGCGCGGTCACGCATTCGCGGCGAGACCTCGCGGTGCAACGTCACGCACACTCCGCGGTCCACACCGCGCACCGAGAACCCCAGAGGACGCCTGGCCACCGTGCCCAGCACACCGTCGAGACGCTTCGCGGCGTGGTCGTACGCATAGGGCTCGAGCATGCTCCAACCGTGGGAGGTCGCGACTGCTGTGAAGTCGAAGTCCGGGCCGCCGCGAAGCGTGAAGCTCTTCGGCATCAAGCCTCCACGTAGGGTTCGAAGGCCGTCCGCACGTCGTCCGGGAGCGGCCGGCTCTCGAACTCGCGCATGTTCACACAGACCGTCGTGCTGCGGACCTCCGCGCACGGCATGTCGTCGCCGTCCAGGGTCACCGTCCACCGGAAGTCGACGCTCTTGGTGCCGAGGCGCCGAATGGTCATCGCCAGATCGAGGTGGCGCCCGTAGGACATGGGACGGTGGTAGTCCGCTTCCGTGTGCGCGGTGGGAAAGCCGAGGTTCCGCTCCGAAACGAACCTCGCGTAGGACATGTCCATCGCGGCCTCGACGAGCCCTTCCATGGCGACGTGGCAGAAGTGGAACAGCCGCGGGAAGTACACGATTCCGGCCATGTCCGCGTGCGCGAAGTCGATACGGATCGGCTGGTGGTGAACGCGGCCACTCATTTCAGAAGCCCTTGCACCTCCTTGAAGGTGGGGACATCACAGCGTTCCATCCAGTCGAACAGCACCGACTCGACGTTCGTCACGACGGCACCGGCCTGTTCGAGTCGGCGCAGCGCGATGCTCTTGTTCGATCCGTCGCGCGATCCGACGGCATCCGCCACGACCTGCACCTGATAGCCGTCGGCCAGCGCGTCGAGCCCGGTCTGCTGCACGCAGACGTGGGATTCGATGCCACAGACCACGACCTGGCCGCGATCACTCTCGCGCAGACGGGACGCGAACGTCTCGTCGCCGAGGCACGAGAACGTGCTCTTCTCCAGCACTGGGGAATCGCCCACAGCGTCGCGCAACGAAGCGATCGTCGGTCCGAGCCCCTTCGGGTACTGCTCGGTCACGACGACCGGCACCGACAGGATGCGGGCGCCGCGGATGAGGATGCCAAGCTTCTTTTCGAGCGCGTCGGCCCCATCGATCGCCTTCCAGAGACGTTCCTGGCAGTCGACGACGACGAGCAGACTCTCGTCGCGACGGGCGATGGTCGGGTGGCGCGTATCCATGGTCGAGGTGGCGCGCGCAACCTAACAGCAACCGCCGCCCGGTGCACAGGCGCCACCCGATTCGGGCGCCGCCTGCGGCAAGGGCGGCGCTTCGCTGCCGAACGTCTCGGACGCGCCGAGGGTGAAGAACCCCTCCCACGGCACACCGTCGGGATCGGTCACCCAGCTCTTGTCCGACTCCGCGTAGCAGCAGACGGTTCGGCCCTCGTCGAGGACGTTGCCGCGCGTGCTCGCGAAGCGGGTGCGGATGTCGGTGAGCTCACCCGCGTTCTCCGCCTGGATTCCCAGGTGGGACACGCCGGGCTCCCCCCCGCGAGCCTCCAGGGAGAAGTTCACGCGCGGGTCATCGAGCATCCACTTTGCGTAGTCGCCTTTCTTCACCGTCGGCGCGGCCCCGAACAACCCCTCGTAGAAGGTCACCGCCGTCTCGAGATTCGACACGGTCAGGTTCACGTGTAGACGTTTCATGAGCATCCTCCGTCGGAACAGCAATTCTCCATGAGCCACGCCAGCACCCCCTCGACGCGCTCGAAATCCGGCTGGTAGATCCACGACCGGCCGTCGCGCCGTACGGTCACCAGGCCGGCGCCCAGCAGCTGCCGTAGATGGAAGGAGAGCGTGGGCGGCGGCACGGCCAGCGCCCGCGCCAGGTCCCCCGCGGCGAGGCCGTCGGGTCCGGCGTGCACCAGCCGTCGGAACGCAGCCAACCGGGTGTCCTGGGCGAGCGCGCCGAAAGCGGCGATGGCGTGGGTCATTTCCATACTTTTAGAAGTATCGAAACGTCGAAGACAAAGCAAGCGGCTCAGGGAAGAAGGACGCCTACCCGGACCGCGCCCCCAGGTCGGACCACCTTCGTCGGGTGTACAGCCGAGCGCGAACGACGTCTCGGTCAACGGGGGCACCAGGCTCACGATGCGCACGGCGCCGCGTTCAGAAGATCATCTGGAACTGCACCCGCAGCCGCCACTCGTCCCTGTTGTCCCTGTGGTCGTTGCCTTCGTGGTCCTCGACGCGCCCGAAGTCCGCCTGGACCTTCCAGTCGTGGTCGTCGAAGAACCACCCGACGACCACGAGGTACTCACGGTGGCCCGACTCGCTTCCGGCATTGCCGTCCCAGTCGATGCTCGCGGCGCGAATCCCGAGCTCCAGCTTCTCGGGAATGACCATGTAGCCGACCTGCGCCATCCACCCGAGGACGTCGACGTCGGGTCCCGCCGTGACATCGACCTCCTGATAGTGGAGCTCGAACAATGCGGAGAAGCCCTGCCACACCGCCGCGAAATCGAGCCCAATGCTCCAGTCGTCGCCCCGACCGTCGTGGCCGTCGTCCTGGTGCAGCCAGGCGTTGAACCCGACCGCGAGCTTGAACGACTCTGACCCCTTCAGATCGGATTCGCCGTACCCTCGCTCGCCGAACGGGTGGATGGCCACACGACCGGCCCACAGCAGGCCCTTGTCGTCGTTCGTCCGGTTCTCGCCCTCTCCGTCGAACACGCCCGCTGCGTATTCGAGCAGGAACGCATCATCGTCACCCAGGTCGCCGGAGAGCATGACGCCGATGTCGCGAGCCGGCGCGAAGATGCGGTGGGTGATCGCGCGGTCGACGAACTGCAGCTCGCCCGAGCTCGCGATGGCCTGCCGCGAATACGGCACCTTGAACTGCCCGGCGCGCAGCCGGAGTTCGCGCCACTTCGCGACCTCGAAGTACGCGTCCTTCAGCTCCGTCAGGTCGTTGCTGGAGTCGAACTCCTCGGCGGGCAGGCCGAGAACCCCGACGTCCGTCTCGACCTCGTCACCGGCGACCTCGAGCTGGAGCTTGTACCTCATCCACTTCTTGAAGGCGTTGCCCTGGAACCAGATCCGGGCCCGCCGAACGTCGAAGTCCGGCTCGTCCTGATCGGAAGTGTTGTCGTTCTTGGACCAGAAATCGTAGGTGAGCCGCACCTGCAGCCGTCCACCGATGTTGAGTCGGAACTTCTCGCTGGGTCGGGAGAAAGTGAAGCCGCGGCCCTTCTTGTAGGAGATCGACGGCTCGGCCTTCTTCTCGTCCTGGATACGGCTGATCAGCTCGTCCACGTGCGCGCTGAGCTGGTCCTGCTGCGCGTCCTCGCGCCGCATCTCCGCCGCGATCTCCATGAGCTCGTCGTGGTCGGCGGCGCTGATCACGCCCTTGTCGCGCAACATCTCGAGCAGACGGCTCTCGACAGTCCGCTTCGTCTGAGCGGCGGCGGGCGAAAGCACCAACGCCGCCCAGACGGCGACCACGACAACCGAACCACGACTCTTTTTCCCGGACATGGATCACTCCCAGTTTTCCCGACGCATTGAAGAGGAACCGACAGGAGGCGTCCACTCGGCTCTGATACAGGCAACCCGCTAGAAGATCACCTGGAACTGCAGGCGCATGCGCCATTCGTCCGTGTTGTCCGCATGGTCACCCTGGTGATCTTCCACCCGGCCGAAGTCGAGCTGGAGCTTCATGTTGTGCTCGTGCCAGAAGTAGCCGAGCACCAGGAGGTACTCGCGGCTGCCCGAGTCCCCGGTCCCGTTGTTGTCCCAGTCGATCGTCGCGTAGCGCAACGCGACCTCGAACTCGTTCGGGATGATGAAGTAGCCGAGCTGCGCGACCCAACCGAGGATCTCGACGTCGGCGGCGGCGCCCGCATCGTTCTCACGGTAGTGGAGCTCGAACATGCCGAAGAAGCCCTGCCAGAACGCGGCCACGTCGAAGCCGATCGACCAGTCATCTCCGGCGCTCGTGTGGTTGTCGTCTTCGTGCAGCCACGCGTTGAGACCGATGGCGAGCTTGAAGTCCTCGGAGTTCTTCGTGTCGGACTCGGTGTACTTGACGCCGCCGAACGGGTTGAACGCGACACGACCGACGTACAGCAAGCCCCGGTCGTTGTTCGATCGGTTCTCGCCCTCGCCGTCGAACGCACCGGCGTAGTACTCAAACAGGTCCTCGTTTTCGCCGCCCACCTTCCCGTAGATCATGAGACCCACGTCGCGACCACGGGAGAACGCCCGGTTCGTGATGGAGCGATCGACGAACTCCAGCGTGCCGGAGCTCACGAGCCAGTGGCGGGAATACGGCACCTTGAACTGGCCGCCGCGGATGCTGAACGCCTTCCACTTCGCGAAGTCGAAGTGCGCGTCCTTGAGCTCGGTAAGACGATTCCCCGACGAGAACCCCGGCATGGTGCCGTTCGGGAACGTGACGGTGGTGTCCGCCTCGTCACCCGCGATGTCGAACTGGAACTTGTACTTCAGATAGGTCTCGAAGACGTTGCCCCGCAGCCAGATCCGGGCGCGCGGGACGTCGAAGTCCGGCTCGTCCTCATCGTCGGTGCGCGCGTTCTTGCTCCAGCCGTCGTAGGTGAAGCGGACCTGGAGCCGGCCGCCGACCGACAGCCTGAAGCGCTCGTCCGCCGTCCGCCACGTGAAGCCCTTGCCGACGGTGTAGCTCGTGCTCGGCGCCTCGTCCTGGACGCTGGAGATCATCTCGTCGATGCGCGCGTCGAGCTGATTCTCGGTGGCCTTGTTCTCGCGGAGCTCCGTCTCGAGCTTCCGCAGGTCTGCGTACTCAGCTTCGTCGATGATCCCCTTCGCCTTGAGGACCTCGAGCAGGCGCCCTTCCACCGTCTCCTGAGCGGCGACGGGAAGGGCCAGGACGGTGACGGCGACGTAGAGGATCGCGCATCTCCGACTGGACTTGAACATGAGACTGCCTTTCAGTGCTTTCGCGACGCGACGGATTCAGCCGTCCGCGGCGCAGATGTGGCCGGGTGGTGCCCGGGGAAGAAAACGCAAAACGCGGAGGATTGCAAGCGGATGGATCAAAGGAAGCAAGCGCAAGTCCTGGAGTGCCGACGCGTCTACTCCGGAAAGCTGCTGGAGATCGACCTGGAGCGCCTCCGGCTCCCCAACGGGGCCGAGACGACTCTCGAGATCATTCGTCATCCCGGCGCAGCCGCGGTGGTCCCGCTCCGGCCGGACGGGACCGTGGTCATGATCCGGCAGTATCGAAGCGCCGCGGGCGGCTACATCTTCGAGATCCCAGCCGGGAAGCTCGATCCCGGTGAGGGTCCAGAGACCTGCGCCCATCGAGAACTCCAAGAGGAGGTCGGGCTCCGTACGGGCAAGCTGCATCCGCTCGGCCCCATCCACACGACGCCCGGGTTCACCGACGAGCGGATCTGGCTCTACGTGGCCACGGACCTCGCGCCCGTGCCGCAGATGCTGGAAGAAGACGAGGTCATCGAGGTGGTCGAGATGTCCCTCCACGAGGCGCTCGAGAAGGTCGTCAACGGCGACATCACCGATTCCAAGACGATCTGCGGGCTGCTCAGGACCGATCAGGAGCGACGCGCAGGGCGGCTGTGAGATCCAGCACGATGGGGAAGTGATCGCCCTGGACGACCTCCCCCTCCGCGATCAGCGGAACGCCATCGAGGAGCGGCCGCGACGCGTCCGCGACGCGGACGTGGGGCGCCATCGTGTTCAGGACCAGTGCCCGGCGCGGGCGACCGGCCGCGTTGGGACCCGAGCCATGGACGAGGTGAGAGTGGTGGATCGACGCCTCCCCGGCGTTCAGCGGAATCGGAACGGGCCGGAACGCGTCGCGCAGGTCCTGCGGCAGTCCTTCCTCGAATCGACCCATGTCGGCGTCGAACGGGACCTGGGGCTGCAGCGGCCAGCGGTGGCTGCCAGGGACGAATTGGATGCAACCGTTCTCCTCGTCCGCGTCGTCGAGCACGACGTTCAGCGTGAGGTGTCGCGCCGGCGTCGTCCGCGTCCAGTAGCTGTAGTCCTGGTGCCAGGGCACGCACCCGGGGTGCCCCGGGGGCTTGTGGAAGACCTGGTCGTGCCAGAACCGAAGACGCTCGACCCCGAGCAGCTGGGCCATGGGCACGGTCGCCGCGGGGTGAAAGATCAGGTCGTGGAACCAGGCGTCGACCATCCACGCACCGAGGAAGTGGAACACGACCTCGTCGGGCCGCTCGCGCCACGCGGCCTCGACCTCGTACACCCGGGCGTCGCCCTCGACGATGCGGGTCCGCAGCGTCTCCAGCCTCGTCCGCAGCTCCTGGACCTGCGCGTCGTCGAGGATGCGGATCCCCGCGACGTACCCATGCTCCTCGAAGTGCGCGACCTGGGTTTCGTCGAGACGGAACCGGTCGATGTCGTCCGCTTCGCGAAGCCCGGGGAACGCATCGGTGACGGGAGCATGCGCACGGACGAGGTCGAGATCCGGATCGGGCATCGCGCAGAGCCTACCGGCCCCTGGGTTCTCGAAAACCCCGGGCCAACGTCATAATGCCCGCCATGGGGCGACGCAGCGACCATCGACCCTCCAACCCCGCGGGAGTACTCCCCGAGGCGAGAGGTGCGTTCGGAGGGTTCATCGGCCCTCGTAACCTGCTCACATTGGTCGATGGCACCGCTCCTTGGTTGCGGGACGACAGCGGACGTCTCGGACCCGTTCCGGATCCGGCGCCAGCCGATGCGCGGCTCTCCGATCTTGCGGACGACCCGCTGGGCTGGTGGCACATCCTGCGCGCCGGCGACCGGCTCGCCGCGGCGGAAGAGCCCACCGAAGAAGCGTGGACTGACTACTTCGCGCTCTGCGTCGCCGCGCACTTCGGCACGGTCGCGACCTACGTCCCGACCGATGTCGACACCAAGATCCGCGATCGGCTGTGGTACGTCGACCGATCCGAATCGGAGCGCGACCGCCTGAAGGACCTCTCGCTCGCGACGGCGGGTTGGAACATCCGAGGTGTGTCGCGCCGCGTCGTCGACGTCCCTGACCATGGTCCGGTGTCCGGCCACGACGGAGAGCGGCTGTCGATCCTCGCGGGCGGCATCCTGGGCCTGCTCCGGGCGAAGGACGAATCCGGAGCGGAGGTGCTCATCGAGACCGTGGACCAAGAGCTTCACCGCGAGGCGCGCGCCTTCGATGCGCTCGTTGCAAGACCCGGCCGTGAGCGCGACCTCCTGGTCGCCGCGGCGGCCCTGACCCACAACGCGGGCGACGTCGATCAGGGACTCTCGGCACGCAAGGGACAGCCATTCTCATCCACGCCGGTGAAGCGCTTCGGCCGGCTCGCTCACGAGCGCTTCGACCGCTACGGCGGTGCGTTCGCGCGCGCAGCGCGGCTCTACAAGGACATCATGGCCAGCGACGGCCACCGCCACTATCCGCTGCGCGACGTGCGGGCCCTCCGCACCCACCCCGATCTGCTGCTGCCCGTCGGTCCGTTCTTCGACGACTGGGGGCGTACCTGCGCAACCTCCCCTCACCTGTCCGAGGACGGTCGCGCCGAGATCGTCGCTGCGCTGGTGAACGGCGTCCGGCGGGTCAAGGGTCAGGTCGGCTATGACCGCGCGCTGGCCGGCTTCGACGACGCGCACCCAGGCGGTCTCGCGAGCTCCGACCTGGTCGGCCGGGTCCCCGCATCGACCCGCCGCGCCCTGAAAGACAAGGACCTCCGCCGCCGCATCGCGGTGAGGCAAGCATCGTTCGAGTCGGCGATGGCGAAGCGCGCACGGCGACTGCTGTAGGGTCCGCGGCGGAACCGGGTGGCCTTCCGGGACAATCCCGGGATAATCCACCGATGCTCCGCAGAGACACCACTCCTCCGCTCGCGTTCGCTCTCATCGCCGCCGTCGGAATCGGCGCGGCGCTCCTCGTCGCCAACGGCAATCCCGGGAACATGGGGATCTGCGGGGCGTGCTTCCTGCGCGACGATGCAGGGGCGCTCGGGTTGTTCTCCGAGCCGGCAAAGCTGCCGATCTTCCGGCCCGAGGGGCTCGGGATCGTGTTCGGCGCCCTCGCTGCCGTCGGGTTTCGCAAGAAGTTCGCGGCGCGATCGGGCAGCTACGCCGTGACCCGACTCGTCCTTGGGGTGTGGACGGCCATCGGTGCGCTCGTGTTCCTCGGGTGTCCGTTCCGCATGCTGCAACGAATCGGCGGCGGCGACCTCAACGCGGTCGTGGGACTGCTCGGGCTGCTCGCAGGGGTGGGCGTGGCCGTCGCGTTCGAGAAGCGCGGGTACAACGTCGGCAAGACCCAGGTCGTCCCCGCGCCGGTCGGGCTCGCGGGGCCGATCATGCTGCTGGTGGCCGCGGGGCTGTGGTTCGGCGGGAATCTCGCCGGCCCGGGTCCCGGCGGCGATGGCCCACCCGCACACGCACCCTGGATGCTCGCGCTCGCGATCGCAGCAGGCGCGGGCGCCGTGCTGCAGATGACCGGGTTCTGCGCGATCTCCGCGTGCCGGCAGGTCTTCATCGCGAAGAAGACGATGCTGATCGCGGCCGCGGCCCTCGTCCTCGCGTACGCGGCGACGTCGTTGGGCACGGGGAAGTTCAATCTCGGCTTCGACGGCCAGCCCGCAGCCCACGGCGAACACCTGTGGAACTTCCTCGCCATGGTCCTCGTCGGCCTGTGCGGCGCGTTCGCAGGCGGGTGCCCGGTCCGGCAACTCGTGATGACGGGCGAGGGGAACGGGGACGGCTTCGTGACCGTGATCGGCCTCCTCCTCGGAGGCGCGCTCGCGCACACGCTCGGGCTCGCGTCGAGCGGCAAGGGCGCGACCGAAGGCGGAATGTGGGCCGTGGCCATCGGCATCGGATGCGTGCTGGTCTACGCCGCGTTCACGACCCGCGCGCACCGCGCCGCCGCGTGATCATTCCGGCAAAGTGGCGATGACCGCCTGGCCGTGCCAGGTGAACCGGCCGGCTGGGAGGTCGATCTCGATGCGAAACGGCTTCGATGCGTCGAAGTGCGACGGCAGGAACATGGTCAACCCACGACGTTCGATTCGGATCTTCGGCAGGCCGGGAAGCGTCTGGGTCAGTCTGTAGTTCGGACGCTTCGCCTTGTTGGCCTTGATGAGTTCCGCCAGATCCCACTGGGTGCCCAGCGGCATGGTCAGGAGCGTGGGACGACCGGCGGTCGGCAGCGGACGCTCGAGCTCTTCCCACCCCCCCCCGAATCGGCCACGGCTCTTGAGACGGGGTGCCGGCGAGTCCTTGGCGTTGAAGTCGAGCACGACCGTTCCCGCCGAAGCGGCGACCAGGGTCGTCGTGCGCTCGTCCGGCCGTGTGATCTTCATACCGCGCGGGAGCTTCGTCCCGTCCTGAGGCCGGATCGGCAGCGCTTGCATCCAGCCGGAGAGCATCGCGCCGAGATCGACGTCCTGGCCCGGCGTCGCGGCGTTCAGGAACTCCACGATGCCCGCGACGTAGCCGAGCACCGGAACGAACTTGTCGCCGTCCATCACCTTGTAGTTACCCAGCTCGGCCACGTGGATCTGGTAGCCGTCCTTCTTCAACGCGGCCAGCTCGCCGTCATCGAGGTGGCTGACGTCCTCTTCCGGCACGACCTGGGTCGACATGCCCTGGCCCTTGGTGCGTCCGCGCAACACCCACCCGACCTTGCGCTTCTTGTCGAAGCCGTCCAGGACGCCCCTCGCGTCAGCTTGATCGATCGCAACCTCAGTGGCGACGTCGAATCCGTAGGCACGGAACACCCGCGCGGCATACTCACGCGCCACGCTGACGTCGAAGACACCGCAGTAGGAGTTCCCGTAGCTGATCGGGATGCGGGGGATCGGCTGCTTCCCGTGCGCCGAACGGGACTTCTGGCGCGGGAAGCTCGCATCCCAATACCAATGGCCGGCACCGCCGCCCTTCTTCGTCACGTCCCGCAGGACGTCGAGCACCTTCGTCTCGCGGTCGTCAGGGGTCTGCCCGCCGGCCACTCCACCCAGCGCCGCCGTACCCATCGCCGCCAGGACGACGCGGTGCACGCGGCGCGAGAGACCTCCCTCCATCAGCTCCCGTCGCTCGTCCTCGTCGAGGCGGTCGGGATAGCCCGGATCGTAGCCGAGCGGAACCGGAACATGCGTGAGGGCGTCCTTGCGCGTCGTCATGACGCGGTCTCCTCGAAGATCGATTCCAGCACCGCGAGTGGCTGGTGCCAGGGATTGTAGTGACGGTCCAAGAAGGTGCGGTCGCGCTTCTGGAACAGGCGGCGGCCAATGCGGTCGGCTGCCTGAGTCACGAGCCGTTCGTGCGCGCAGAGCAACGCATCGATGGAGTGCATCTCACCACCCACGCGCAGGTTCAGACACGCGCAGTTCGACGCACACCGCGACCGGATCCCGCAGTCGCCGCACTCCTCGGGCCGGCTACCGCCGTGGTCGTGGTAGACGCTGGCCAGGGAGGCGGGATCGATTCCGCTCGCCACGTCGCCGATCTTCCATTTCGGCGATTCGAGGAACTCGATGCAGGGGTAGATTCCGCCGTCCGGATCGACCGCGATCTGGCGCACACCGGCACAGCACGTCTCCTTGCCGAACCGGCTGCCCTGGGTGCGCGCGGTGATCTTCGCGTCGAACGGCGTCATGAAGAACGTCTCGCCGCGCCGCGTCCAACGAACGTAGCGGCGCGCGAGCCCGCGGTACGCGACCCCGAGCCGACGCAGATCGGCGGGCGTCCACGGCGCGCCGAAGTCCAGCGTCGAGACGAATACGCGGCTGCCCCGACGGAGCAGCCACTCGGTCGAGCGGGCCAGCACCGCGGCGTTCGCGGGCGTGATGACCTGGTAGGTGGCAAATGGAGCGCGGGCGACCCGCAAGCGCTCCAGTGCATTCTCCGCCAGCGCCGACGTCGAGTGACCGTCGACCGTGGGCCGGCCCGTGTCCTGAACGTCGGGCCCCCCGTCGACCGATAGCGAGACGAACAGCCCGGTGCGACGCGCGAACTCGGCGAGCGACCTGTCGAGCAGAGCGCCGTTCGTACACACCTTCGCCGTGACGAGGGCGCCGCGACGCGCCCCGAGTTCCCGCAGCGCGGGCCAGCACGCCTCCAGGGTCTCGCGCTCCAACAGTGGCTCCCCGCCGAAGAACGTGATCGCCACGTGGGCATGCCCGGCGTCCAGCAGCCGCTCCACCGCCGCCTCCGCGACCTCGGGAGTCATCCCTCGGCCCGCAGAATGGGTCTGGTAGCAGTAGGTGCAGGCGAAATTGCAGTCGCGGGTCAGCTGCAGGACGAGTTGCATAGAATCCTCGGAACCGCACGCGCAACGTTGCGTTCAACGATCCGTCCTCTGGTGAGACGCGTCCACTGGCGATGGGGTTCTCATGAAATCGTACGCAGCCGTCTTTATCGCGCTCCTCTCTCTCGCGATCCCGGCGCAGGATTCCTCCGGCCGCACGGTCACCGGGTGCATCGTGGATGAACGCCGCCTACCTGTATCCGGGGTGGTGGTGCGCCTGCTCGGGCCGCGCGGACACCTGGAAGCGCTGACCGGGGCCGACGGACGCTTCGAGATCGATGCGCGCGCGATTCCGCTCGACGATCTCCTGACCTGCGCCGTCCATGCAGTGCACCGGGGACGGGCCGCCCGGTCCGGGCTCACGCGGCATCCGAATGCGGTTCCCCTGCCCGGCATCCCGCTCGACGTGGGCCGGCTGCCGTTGCTGGTTGCCCACCGGGTCACGGTCCGGGTGCAGGACCTCGGGCGTCCGGCCGCCGGAGCGCGGGTCGACCTCGAGGTCGTCGGCGTCAGCTGCGCACGGCACGGCGTGCGGATCGCCGACGCGCAGGGTCGGGTGGTCTTCGAGGGGGTGCGTACCGGCGAGGCCCCGCAGACGCTACGGCTCGCCGCAGCAAGGAAGGGGCGCGTGGCCATCGCGATGCGGAAGCGGGTGCTGCTCGAGGACGTGACGCTGGATCTGGAGCTCGTCCCCGGGCGCGCGCTCCACCTGGTGGTCGTGGACGCGAAGTCCCACGCGCCGATTCGCGGCGCGACCATCGTCGCGCATTCGACCAATGGCGGACCACGGAGCTACGTGAGTCGGCCCGTCGACGGCATCGCGCCGACCGATGCAGCCGGGGCGACTCGACTGGTGCGACCGGCATCGTCAGCCATGCTCATGATCAACGCGGACGCCCCGGGCTACGGGCAGGTCGCGGTCAAGGTCGCGAAGACCGCGAACGAGCACACGATCCCGCTGGACCGGCTGCGCCCGGTCACCTTCCCGCTCATACCCTCAGCACGGCTCCCGAGCCTGGGTACGCCGGCACGCATCGTAAGCCGTCAGTTGGGGACGGAGCGGGTGCTCCCTCACCGCGCGTCCATCGGCAAGTCCGGACTCGTGGTCCGCGGTTTGAAGCCCCCGCTACGCGGCGCACTCGCGGTGATAGGCGACGGACGCGTGGCCCCGCTCACCGACCTCTACTCCGATCGGACGCCCGCCCCGATCGCGTTCCACGAGCCGCGGCGACTCGAGGTGATCGTCCATGACCCCGACGGCGCCCCGTGCGCCGGACGGCGCGTCAACGCAACCGGCGCGGGCAACCGACTGTGGTGGGCGAGTACGGACGCCGCGGGCCGGGTCGTGTTCGATGGACTGCCACCGGGCCGCTACCGGGTCAAGTGCGGTGGCGACGGAGTCCCGTACTAGTACGAGGTCAGCGCCGACGTCGCGAACCACGACTCCACCCTCCGTTACCCGTGGCTGCCGGCCATCCGCGTCGCGATCGCAATCACCGTCGATGGTCAGCCACGGCTGCCCGCGTCGTGGCGGCTGCTCGCCTCGTACGCGAACCACGGCAAGGTCGAGGAAGACGCGGAAGGTGGGCGTCTGCTTGTCGACATGGTCCCGTGGCCGAACGCGAAGCGGATCACGATCAACATCGATAGCGAAGATCACCCGATCGCCATCGGACACCTCTCGCTTCCAGCAGGCCCCTCCCCCGTGATTCCGATCGCGCTCGAGTCGGGCGGCGAGCTCGTGGTCGACTTCGAGGGTGCCACGAAAGAACGCGGGTCGGCGAGTCTCCAGCGGTTCATCAACGGCTCGTGGTACCTGACGAAGACGTTCTACTCACTGCTAGAGACGGCAGGGACCCCGCGACTCGCCGGGCGCCTCCCGGGCGGCCTCTACCGATTCACCTCCGATTGGGATCGCAAGAAGTGGATCTCGCCCTCCTTCCTGGTCCGGCCCGAGGAGGGGCGCCGACGTCGCAAACTCAACCTGGCCGTCGCCACCACGCTGCGGGGAACCGTCACCGTGCCGAAGGACTACCACGTCGAAGACGTGCGCATCCTGCGCGTCGGGCCAACCAACGCCGGCGACTTCCGCGGCGCTCGCACCGGGATCACCAGCGACGCCCGTGGACGGTTCACCGTTCACACTCTGGACTCCGATTCGGTGACGATCCAGCCGTGGCATCCTCAGCTCGTGCCCCTCGAGGAACAACGGACCGTCGCACTCGATCCCGCCACCGAACCCACGATCCTGCTCCTCCCCGGCACTCAGGCATCGTTCCGGCCCGAGCTACCGCTTCCCCAGCGCTTCCTCACGGACGGCCGCATCCGGGTCCTGCTGCTCCATGCCGACACGGACCGGATCGTGTCCACTCACGAGGCACGCCGCATCGGCGACCGGTTCATCTTCGGCGGCTTCATGCCAGGTCGCTACCGGGTCTGGATCGATCCACCCTCGATGCTGAAGTGGCGAGAGGGCTCCTACACGAGCATCGTCCGCCTGAGGTGGCCGGACGGCCCCGCCACCTACGAGGTCGAGGTCGTCGTCAGCGCGCTCGATCAGCCACGCTACGTTCGCCGGAAGCGCGCCCGCGGCCGCTCCCGGGTCATCGTGCCGGGACTCCGCGCCGGCCGCTTCCGCGTGAGCCTCGAGCGTCCGAACGGCGCCGGCACGCAGGTGACCGCCCAGGAGATCACCTCACCGGGAAAGGGAGCCGTCGAGGTCGTGTTCGAGCTCTGACGGGAGCGCGAACCTCCAGGTCCGCGCTCCCATCCGGAGCAGATTGCTTCACACGCTCTGGAGGTCCGCGCTCCCATCAGAGCAGATTACTCACACGCTCTGGAGGTCCGCGCTACCGGGACTTGCGCTCGCGCTTCAGGCGGTGGGGCTTGTTCCCCACCGCGTGGACCGTGAGGTAGACCAGCTTCGCGGTGTTGGCGATCTTCGTGAAGTTGATCTTGTCGACCGTGTCCGAGGGACGGTGATAGTCCTTGTGGAAGCCGGAGAAGAAGAACGAAATCGGGATGCCCTTGCGCGCGAACATGTAGTGATCGCTGCGAGTGTAGACACCCTCCTGGTCGTACTCCAAGGTGAAGCCGATGTGCTCGTTCATGGCGAGCACGGTCTCGTGAAGCTCCTGGGAGATCCGCTTCGAGCCGATCAGGTGCGTCGTCTTGACGTTGTCTTCGCCCTTCTCATTGGTGCGGTTCTCGGAAGGGTGATGCTCCTCGTTGCGACCGACCATGTCCATCTGCAGCTCGCAGATGGCGTCCTCCAGCGGGATGATCGGGTGGTCGGTGTAGTACCTGGAGCCGACGAGGCCCCGTTCTTCACCACAGAAGGCGAGGAACAGAACGCTCCGCTTGGGCTTCCGGGGGTTCTTGGAGAGCGCGCGGGCAAGGGCGACCAGGGCCGCCGAGCCGGAGCCGTCGTCGTCGGCGCCGGGGTACACGACGCCGTTCGTTCCGACGCCGAGATGATCCAGGTGCGAGCCGGCGATGACCGTCTGCTTCTTGAGCTTGGGATCGGAGCCTTCGAGGAGGCCGACGACGTTGGGGACGCCGCGACTCTTCGTCTCTTTCTTGACCACGAGCGCCACGTTGCGACCGGACGCCGGCGTCGTGACGTTACCGTCCTC
Source organism: Planctomycetota bacterium (assembly GCA_002687715.1). Lineage (GTDB taxonomy): Bacteria > Planctomycetota. The sequence continues at coordinate 25,256 of NZBC01000265.1, forward strand.
TTCGCCTTCCGCCACCGTGAGCGCTCGTTCGCCGACGCCGATCGCCTTCGCGAGCCGCTTCGCCGCCGCGAGCGTGATGCTGCCGTTGACCTGCGTGGTGCGCCGACGGCGGCGACTGCTCGGGGTCCACACCGGCTTCTGCACCGAATCCGCTACGGCGAGAATCGCAGCGGGACGGTTGCGACGCATCTGCCGCCGCACGCCTGACGACCGCCGCGTGACGTCGCCGTGCAGGATGACGATGCGACGGTTCAGCTTCGTCGGCGTCTCGAGCAGGAACTGGAATCCGCCGGTGACGAACACGACCTCCGCCTCGGTCTCGACGTCCGCCGCGCGGAACGCGACGTGCTCGCCACAGCGCAGCTTCAGGTTGCGGAACTTCAGATGACTCTTGGGGTCGGTGCGCGCGACGGTGAATGGGACGTGCTGGAAGTACGTGCCTTTCTCCCCGATCGGCTTCAGCCCGAACTCCTTGAACCGGGCAGCGACGAAGTCCGCCGCCTTCTGGTAGCCGTCCGTGCCCGTCCCGCGACCCTGGCATTCCGGCCCCGCGAGATACGACAGGATCTCCTCGCAGTAGTCCGGGCTGATCGAGGCGAAGCCCTTCTTCAGCCCCTGGGGGACAGGCTTGGCTCCTTCGTACTGGGCGGGCAGCGACGACAGAATGACGGCAAGGACGGGCAGAATGAGGCGAAAACGCATGAGTCTCTCCGGGGAGGGGGGCAGGAGTGTCCCATCCGGTGAAACGCGCGTAAAGCGTTCGTTCTTTCAACGGACTCGGTGTTCGAGGGGACTCAGTGGTCCAGAGGGATGTTGATGACGGTGGCCTCCGGGCCATCCGCGCCCGGGTCGGCGCGGCCCGAGCCGGCGCCATGGAGTCCTCCGGAGCCACCGCGGCCGCCGGCCGACGGCACGAGCGTGCTGTCCCTCAGGATCGGTTCGACGTCTCCGGCGACGAGAATGCCGTAGCTCGGCCCCCCCGCGCCGCCACCACCGCCACCGGCACCACCGCCGTTGCCCCCGAATCCGCCCTCGCCCCTGCGGCCGCCGCCGCGGTCCGCCCCGCGCCCACCGACTCCACCCGAACCCCCGCGGCCTCCCCGGCCGCCGATGCCGCCGCGGCCGCCAGGACCGGGCTGGAAGAGGCAGTCGGTGAATCGCGGCCCGGAGTAGAAGCAGAACACCGCGATGGATGCGCCTCCGTTGTGACCGCCGTCCCCGCCTTCTCCGCCGTGCCCCCCTTCACCGCCGCCGCCGCCCCTTCCTCCCGGGCAGCCCTTGCAGACGTGCGGAACGGCGATCGTCGACGCCCCGCCGCCGCCGCCTCCGCCCCCGGTGGCGTCATGTCCATCTTCGCCCGAAGCCCCCGGAGGGCCGGGTCGCCACATGCCGTACTCAGCCACGACGCCGCCCGCCGCCGCGCCTCGTCCCGGTTCGCCGCCCTGGCCCGGCTGACCGTCCATGCCGGGCTCGCCATCGGCATTCCCCGTGGTGCACAGCGCCGTGAACCCACCGCGACCGCCTGCCGCTCCCCCGACCGCCGCTCGACCCTTCTCACCCGTGCCGACCTCGCCACCCTTGCCGCCTGCGCCGCCGCGGGTGCTGCCCTCGCCCCGCCCAAATCCGCCGGAGGAGCCCGCCCTGCCGGCTCGACCGCAGTCACCTCCCCGACCGGGTCCGCCGGCACCTGAGACGAACGCGCACTCTTCGAAGCGCAGCAGGTCGCCGCACCCGATCGCCATGAACGCCATCGAAGCCTCGCCGTGACGCCGCACGTCGTCAGCGAAGAACTCGAGCCGCGAAATCAACGTCTCCTCCTGGACGTCAACGGCCGCGGCCGGTGTCGCCCCGACGAACACCCGCGACCTCCACGACGGCGCGCGCCGCCACGTCGTGGCGTGATACCCGCCCAACACCTTGAGTCCAGCCGGGAACGTCGGGCTCTCGCGGTAGTCACCCGCCGCGACATACACGACCGGAAACGGACGCCCCATGGCCGCGGCCGTCTGCATCGCCTCGGTGATCGTCATGTACGGTCGCTCGCGCGATCCGTCGGCGCCCGGCCGCCCGCGCTGGGCCGCGACATAGATCGCGGGGCGCCACGTCGTCGTAACGGTCAGATGGGTCGCGGCGGTGAGGGTGTAGCCGGTCGGACTCGTCGGGTCGCCGACCAGCGCCTGGAATCCGCCCAGGTCACGGGGCTTGTCGAACCGCACCTGCACCGCGTGGGACCACCTGCCGTTCGCGTCGGTGCGCGCGTGGTAATCGAGCTGGCCACCCGTGGATTTGCCGATGCCGTCGACCATGACCTCGAATCCGTCGAGCGTATCGAGGTCCATGAGCCCGAAGTCGGTCTCCAGACCCACGAGCGCAGTCCCCGCGGGCGCCCGCCCGATCAGGAAACCCTGATGTGGCGCCCCCTTGACCTCGAAGCGGATCCACGTCCCCTTGCGGCGGCGCAGGCGGGCGTCGAGCGGATAGGTGTCGCTCGACTCCCCTGCGATGACCAGGCTCGCCCCGGGGGTGTTCGGCTGTTGCGCCACGGACGTCACGACCAACAACCCAACGCCCAGCAGAATGCGACCTACCATGGTTCTTCCTCCTCCGCCGGCGCCCGGCACCGGACCCGGATCGTCCTGAGACAACCGGCGGGGATCGTCGAATCTCCAGCGCCTGCTATCCTGGACCATCCCCCCCTGATCTGCGATTCGGACGATGGCCGACACACCCAAATTCCGTATTTCCCGCGTGGACGACGCGCGAGGTCGCCCGGTCCGGGATCTCCGGATCTCGGTAACCGACCGGTGCAACTTCCGGTGCCCCTACTGCATGCCAGCAGAGGTCTTCGGTGAGCACTACACCTTCCTGCCCCGCGAGGAGATCCTCACCTTCGAGGAGATCGCCCGGCTCGCGCGGGTGTTCGTGTCGTTGGGCGTCCGGAAGGTGCGAATCACGGGCGGTGAGCCGCTGCTGCGAACCGACCTCGTTGGCCTCGTCACGCGCCTGCGCGCGATCGACGGGATCGACGATCTCACGCTGACTACCAACGGACTCCTGCTCGCGCGGCACGCCGAGGCGCTGGCTCGCGCCGGACTCGACCGGGTGACGGTCAGCCTCGACAGCGTCGACCCGGACGTATTCCGCGCTTTGAGTGGCCGCAACGTCGAGCTCGCGGATGTTCTCGCCGGAGTAGACGCGGCAGCCGCGGCCGGCCTCACGCCGATCAAGCTCAACTGTGTCGTGCAGCGCGGGGTCAACGTCGATGGCATCGAAGCGCTGTGCGAGCGTTTCCGCGGCACCGGACACATCGTGCGCTTCATCGAGTTCATGGACGTCGGCACTCTGAACGGATGGGACCTCTCGAAGGTCGTGCCGGCGCGCGAGATCCTCGACCTCGTCAACGCCCGCTTCCCGATCCGCCCCATCGAACCGGGTTACCGCGGCGAGGTGGCCCGCCGCTACGCGTACGAAGACGGGGGCGGCGAGATCGGCGTCATCGCTTCCGTCACCGCCCCCTTCTGCGGCGACTGCACGCGCGCCCGCCTCTCCACCCGGGGCGACCTCGTGACCTGCCTCTTCGCCAACCAGGATCTCAACCTCCGCGCCGCGCTCCGCGCCGGCGAGGACGACGACGCTCTCGCGAACCTCATCGCCCGACGTTGGCGGGGTCGAGACGACCGCTACTCCGAGGAGCGAAACGCCCGGACCCCCGACGTCCCCGCGCCGCGAATCGAGATGTTCCGGATCGGGGGCTAATCGGCGGAGGCCGGGTGGTAGGCTGGCGGTCTGGAAAAGTCCCCGCGTCTGGACAAGCCCGTGTCTGGAAGAGCCCGCGTGGTTTGTGATCGATTGCGGGAGCCGAGACGAGCCCTTCTGCCCCGCACCTGCCAATTGGGAGCCTGCAATGCGCCTGTTCGTCATTTTGTGCGTACTCGCCGTGAGTCCGCTCATCGCCCAGACCACTGGGCTTCCGTTCATGAACGACTTCAGCGTGAATGGTCAGGGTGCTGGAACCGTGTCGAACTGCAACGCGAACATCACAGTGCAGGACTCGATCACGGTGGACATCTCCGCGCTCCCGGGAGCCGGCGTCATCGGAGCCTTGTCCCAAAGCTGCTCTCCCGGATCACTGCCGATCGGGTTGGGAACGACCACGATCGACATCGACATCAGCACGTCCCAGATCTGGATCGACGCCACGAATCTCCTGGCGACGGGAAACCCACTGAACAACTTCGCCACGGCAAACGCCGCCGGGGCCTGGAGCTTCTCGATCAACGCCGCCCTTCCCGTCGGGCTGCTGGGGTGGTTCCAGTGCGCCGTGGTCGGTGCCGCCTATCCCGGTGGCGTCGAGATGACGCAAGCCCACCAGGTCACCAACATCTCCGTGCAGTGCACGGCGCAGCCGTCCACGGGGCCGACCGGTGACGACACGACGGTCAACGTCGTCTTCCAGAGTGCGCCGTTCACGTTCTACGGCACGACGCACAACGACGTCTGGATCAACTCCAACGGCAACCTGACGTTCACCGCGGGCGACACGGACTTCACATCGACCCAGCTCGAGTTCCTCAACGACCCCGAGCCGCGGATCGCCCCGTGCTGGGACGACTTCTCGCCGAACGCCGGCGGCTCGGTGACCTACAACGAGAACGTCGCGACCGGGCAGTTCGACGTGTCGTGGATCAACGTGCCGCACTTCGCCGCTGCCGTCGGCGACGCCAACAGCTTCTGCGCGTCCCTGAACCTCGTCACTGGCGAGATCTCGTTGGGTTGGGACACCATGGGACTGAACGGGGGCACGTCAGTCGATCAGATCGTCGGCATCAGCCCCGGCAGCGGGCTCAGCCTGGCGAACAACGTCGACCTGAGCCTCCCGTTCGCCGCTCTGAGCGTCAACGACGCGATCTACGAGGACTTCTCTCAAGTCGCGTTCGGCGCGTTCGACCTGGCAGTGAACACCAGGTTGTTTCAGCCCACCGGCGGGCCGGGCGCCGGGCCGTATCAGGTCTTCTGATCCCGGGATCAGGTCTTCGAATCCAGAACGGCCTGCACCGCCTCCACGACGTCATCGTGGAGGCGGCCATGAGTCGCGATGACGCCGCGGTTCCTCGCCAACGTCGGTCCGCTGAAATCCAGCCCGGCACCGTGGATGTCGGTGACCCGGCCCCCCGCCTCCGTGACGATGAGCGCACCCGCGGCGTGATCCCAGGCCTTCTCGACGTAGCCGGGGCGCGTCGGCAACCGCAGGTAGGCCTCGGCGTCACCCCGCGCAACGGTCGCATACTTGCACTGGCTGTCCATGCGAACGGGCTCCGCCACCGCCCCCAGCCGGTCTCGCACCTGGGCGGACGCCCCGTGCGCGGAATGCGCGCGCTCGACCGATTCCACGAGGCGGAGGTCGGCGACGTCGGCCGCGGCGGAGACCTGCACGGGATGCCACGAGGTGCCTCCCGCTTCCCGCTCGAACGCCCCTGTCCCATGGGCGGCCACCAAGATCAACCCGTTGCCATCCCTGCCCATGGCGGGGCAGGCGAGCGCCCCGAAGACCGGATGCCCGTCCGCGACGAGTCCGAGCGCGATGGCGTAGTGACCGCCACGCAGGAAACCCTTGGTGCCATCGATGGGGTCGAGCACCCATCTCACCGGAGATTCGCCGTCGTTGCTGCGAGCAACCGCCGCGACGATCGCAGCGGGGTCGAGGTCCGGACAGGCACGCCGGACCTGATCGAAGACGGTACGCGCGAAGGCGCCGTCCCGATCCGCGAGGACGTCCGCGTCCTCCTCCGCGAGAACGGGGATGTCCGGCGCGAGCTTCGACAACCCGTGGCACACGATGGCCTGGACGCTGACGTCCGCCACCGTGACCGGTGACGCATCGACCTTGGTCAGGCGATGGGCGTCGTCCAGCTCAGCCTGCACGGCGCGCGCGACGTCCGCCGCCTGCTCGAGCAGCTCGGCGATCGCGACTCGCATGCTCCCGAAGTCACCTCCGAAGCTCGCGGGGCTCATCGCTTGGGAAGCGCTTGCCGTGCCCACACCAACTCGGGGACCAGGGCGACAGGGAGGCGACCGTCCCGTTCGAGCGGCTCCAGGATCTGTAGCACCTCGCGATGTTGTCCGAGGTGCTTCCACGTCACCACGAGAGCCTGGAGCGCGAGTTCGTCGTCAGGGTCCTTGGCAATTGCGGCCTCCAGCAACGGGATCGCATTGCGAGCCCGATTGGACAGGAGCTCCGCCAGACCAGTGTGGTACGCGAGGCCTGGGATCTCGGGCGCCTGCCGCGACGCGGCCGAGAGCAGGGTGGCAGCGGTCGTGGCGTGCTGGAGTCGGACGCCCCCCGTGGCCACCTTCGCTGCCTCCAGGTGCGTGCGGCCGAGCAGGTCGTTCGCCTCGGGCGTCTTCGGGGCGCTGGCATACGCCTGCCGAAACGCAACGTTGACCTCTGGCCACTTCGCGCGGGCGATGCCGCAACGCGCCAGCCCGATGCTCGACCAGAACGGACGCTGGTTGATCTGCGCGGCCTGCAGGAACAGGGCCCGCGACTCCACGATGCGCCCCTCCTCGAACAGCTTCGCCGCTCTCTCCTCCTGGGTCGTCGTCGGGGGAAGGCCGCGCTCGACCGTGGTCTCACATCCCGTGGTCAGCGCGACACAGATCAGCAGTACCGCCGTGTTCAACTGGCTCAATTCGCTCCCTCCGGCTCGGGACCTCGATGGAGCCCAGTGCTCCTGAGGCCTTTAAAATATGATGCACGTGGACCGTATGGGCAATCGGAAGCCGAATCCGCCCCCGGTTTTCCCCAACCCGACGGAGGTTCGATGAGAAGCGCTGAGTTCTTCTGGATCATGATCATAGCCGTTTCGGGCATGTGGGCCGCCGTCGCGGTCGTCCGCACCATCGTCGAAGGAGTGGTCAAGGTGCGCCAGCAGCGCATCGAAATGGAACGCGAGTACCTCGGTCAGATGATGACGGAGATCGAGGAGATCAAGGCGCGCCTGGACATCCGCAAGCGGGAAGACGCGCGCGAATCGTCTCAGGTCCAGGCGCGGTAGGGCGGAAGTGCCAAGGAGAACCCAGGGACCAGGCCTGTTTCTGCTCCGGAGTTCCTGGGTTCTCCTTGGCACCTCTGTTTTCCTGATCTCCTACCGTGCGGCCGCCCCCCCAGCGACCCACCCCGTGGCGAACGCCGCCTGGAAGTTGTAGCCGCCAATCGGCCCGTCGACGTCGAGGATCTCGCCACACAGGAACAACCCGCGGCAGGAACGGGACGCCATGGTCTTGGGATCGACCTCGTCCCGGACCACCCCGCCGCACGTCACCTCCGCGTGGTCCCATCCAGTCGAACGCTTCGCATCGACCTCGAGCCCTTTGAGCAGGTGTCCCAACCGGCGACGGTGCTCTCGGGTGAGCGTCGCGCCGATGACGTCGGCGCCCACCCCGGCCCGATGCACGAGTGCCTGACGCAGCCGCTCGGGCAAGGTAGTGGGCAACGAAGCAACCACGCCGCGCCGCGGCGCGGCGCGCAACCGGTCAAGGAGCCCGGATTCGACCTCCTCGAAGCTCGCGTCGGGCATCAGGTCGATCGCGAGCTTCCCACCACCGGACTCTTCGACCACGCTCGCGAAGTTCATCGGCCCCGGACCCGAGAGCCCGGTGTGAGTGAACAGCACCGGCCGCCGCCACGTCGTGATCCGCCGGTCACCGACCATCCAATGCACGGCCGCGTCCTCGATCGTGAGTCCCGCGAGCGCACGGAGGTGCGGGTCATCGACGACGAGCCCGGCCAGCCCCGGCCGCAACGAGCTGATCGTGTGACCGAGCGCGCGGGCGATCCCGTACCCGTCGCCGACCGTGCCCGTCTTCGGATAGGACTTGCCGCCGACGGCCAGGACAACGCGGCGGGCGCGCACCTCTCCGTCCGGTGTCGTGACGACGAAACCGCCGTCGCCACGCGCGACCTCGCGGACAGGCGCCCGGCAACGCAGCTCCGCCCCTGACGCCGCGAGCGCTGTCACCAAGGCTTCGAGCACGACCGAAGCGCACCCCGCGACCGGAAACACCTTCTCCATCGCCTCTTCCTGCAGCGCGACCCCGCGCTCCTCGAACCACGCTCGCAGCCGCCGCGGCGGAAACGCACGCAGGCTCGGCGTCAACCATCGGCGCTGCGGCTTCGGAAACGCGCCGAGCAACTCGCTGCCTTCGCGAGTCGTGGTGAGATTGCAGCGACCGCCGCCTGACGCGAGGATCTTCACCCCGGGCTTCCGGTTCTTCTCCAGCAGGACCGTGCCCGCGCCGGATTCCGCGGACCGGATCGCCGCCATCAGCCCGGCCGCGCCCGCACCGAGCACGACGACGTCGACTGCGGCCATCAGAAGGTCGAGGGTTTTTTCTGCACCGGCGAGGGAGTCCCCAATGCGTCCGCGATCCCCTTCGCGAGCATCACGACCAGGAGCGCGACGAACGGGTAGATGCTCGCGACGATTCCGAAGAGCAGGCTGATTCCCTGGACCGGCCCACCGAACCCGTCGGCGATCTCGCCGATCATGTCCCGCGTCTCGTCAGCCAGGTCAGGCGCCTGCTCGCCCTCCAGGGTCTCCTCGATCTGCGAAATCAGGGAGTCGTGAACTTCGTTGGTGAACGAGTTCATGGAGATGACGGTCGCGGCGTTGACTGCGATGGTCGCCGCTGCAACGAAGATCGTTAACGGACGCGCGAACCTGTTCCGCATCAGCAACATGATCCCGGACACCAGGAAGCACGCCTGCAAGATAGTCGCGATCGTGTAGATCGTCCGGAGCCGCGACGTCGTGGGCGACTCTCCCACGGCCCGGAAGACGTTCTGGAACACCGTCCGGAACTCGGGGCTCTTGAGGAACCGCTGCGCCTTCTCGAGCTGACGACGCTTCTCCTCGTCATCCTCCTGATCGAGCTGGCGTTCGAACGACTGATCGATCTTGGAGTCCCACGTCTCCTTATCAACGAGGACCTCCGAGCCCGACTCGCCGAAAGTCGCGAGCATGATCGCACCGAACCCGTTCGTGCACCCGCAGACGAGCGCGAACAGGATGTTCAGGATACCGATGGCGACCAACCCGCCGCTCGACCGAGGCTTCTCGGGTTCCCACTCGGACTCGAACGGGGTCAGCGGATCGTAGCCGCCCCCCGGCGGAGGAGGAGCGCCGGGCGGGCCTGAGGGAGTTTCACCGTTCATCGGGGCGAGGATACGCGAGGCAACGCCCTCCGGCCACCCACGACGCCCCGGGGGTCGCGGGTTGATCCGCCACGCAGTCTCCCGCACAGTGGCGCCCATGACGGACGGAGTGGCGAGCGAGACCGCCCAGAAGATGCCGCAGCCTGAGGTTCCAGCGGACGACCCGCGCGATGTCGACGTCACGATCCTCCTCCCCGCGTACAACGAGGAGGAGGCGATCACGCCGGTCATCGAGGAGGTACGCGAGACCATGGGCGGTGTCGATGGCACCTACGAGATCCTCGTCGTCGACGACTGCAGTACCGATCGCACCGGCGAGATCGCCACTGAGCTCGGCGCACGGGTCCTTCGGCGGCCGCAGAACGGCGGCTCCGGCGCCAGCCGCAAGACCGGCACCCACGCCGCGCGGGGCGAGATCGTCGTGATGCTCGATACCGACGGTTCCTACACACCCGGCGACATCCCCGAGATGCTCCGCTGGTTCCCCGAATTCGACCAGGTGAACGGTGCGCGGACGTCTGAAGAAGGCACGCTCAAGCTGCTGCGGGTGCCCGCGAAGTGGGCGATCCGCAAGTTCGCCTGCTACCTCGCGCGCCGGGACATCCCCGACCTGAACACCGGGCTGAAGGCCTACAAGCGCAGCATCATGCTCCGCTACCTCTGGGTCGTCCCGGACGGTTTCTCCTGCGTCACGTCGATGACGCTCGCGTTCCTCACCAACGGGCACAGTGTGAAGTACATCCCGACGCGCTACCGCAAGCGCATCGGCAAATCGAAGTTCCATCCCCTGAAAGACACGCAGCGCTACCTGGCCACCGTGTTCCGCATGGTGATGTACTTCAAGCCGCTCCGCGTGTTCGGCCCCGTCTCGTTCCTGCTCCTCGTCGGCGGACTCACGAAGACGGTCCACGACGTCTGGTGGATCGGCGCGGGAATCCAGGAGTCGACGATCATCATCTGGATGACCGCGGTGATGGTGCTGATGCTCGGTCTTCTCGCCGATCTCATCGTGGCCCAGAAGCGACTCTCGTGACCGCCGATCCCGACAAGGACCTCTACGTCGCGGAAGCGCTGCCGCTCGTCGGGTCGATGCTCCAGCTGTTGGATCGAAACCCGCTCTCGCCGACCGCCGGGTGCTTCGACCGACAGTACTGGCACTACCGGACGATGGACTTCCCGTGCGGCATGAGCCAGGAGTTCGTCCTGCCGCTCGCGCTGTGCTGGAAGCACCCGTTCCCCGACAACCCGTACCACCAGCAGCCACGGGTGCGCGAGTGGGTGCTGTCGGGCATCGACTTCGCCCGGCGCTCGGCGCACCGAGACGGCTCCTGCGACGACTACTACCCCTTCGAGCGCGCGCTCGGGGCCGTCGTGTTCTCGCTGTACGCCATGGCGGAGAGCTACCGCGTGGTCGACGCAGACGAGCCGGAGCTGCGCGGTTTCCTCGCCCACCGCGCCCAGTGGGTGCTGGATCACGGCGAGAGCGGCGTCCTGTCGAACCACCACGCGATCGCCGCGGCGGCGCTGCAGACGACCGCGCGCATCACGGGCGAGTCGCGGTTCGCAGACGGCGCACAGAGGAAGGTCGACGAGGTCCTCGGTTACCAGCATGACGAAGGCTGGTTCCAGGAGTACGACGGATTCGACCCGGGCTATCAGACGGTCACCGTCGACTTCCTCGCGCGTTGGTGGAAGGACACGGGCGACGACCGGGTGTTGCCGGCCCTGGAGAAGGCGGTCGACCTCCTCGAGCGCGTCCAGCACCCTGACGGGACGTTCGGCGGCGAGTACGCCGCCCGCAACACCTACCACACCCAGCCCCACGGATTCGAGGTGCTGGCCGCGCGCGTCCCGGCCGCTGGCCGCGTCGCCGACCGATTCCTCCGTGCCCTCGGTACGGGCGCCCGCGCGAAGAACGACGACGACCGGCTGCAGGCTCACCCCGTCTATCCGTTCCTGCTCGCGTGGCTCGACCACTCCCCACGCGCCGAGACCTCCCCGCCGGCGCCCCCCGACGAGCGCACGGTCCTCGACGGGTGCGGCTACCTCGTTGATCGGCGCGCGGGCGCGTTCCTCGTCGCGGGGCTGAAGAAGGGGGCGCCGTTCCGCGCATGGCGCGACGGTGCGCTGGTCGCCAACGACTCCGGGACCACGATCGTGCTCGACGACGGGCGCCGCGCCGTCTCCCATCTCACTCACGACGCGACCTACGACGACGACGGCCAGGGCACGGTCGTGGTCCGTGCCCGGTTCCACGCCGCCCGCGGCGAGCTCATGACCCCGTTCAAGTCCGTGGTCCTGCGCATGGTCATGCTGACGGTCGGGCGCTGGTTCCGGACCTTCATCCGCAGGCTGTTGCAACGCCGGCTGATCACCGGCAAGGACGCTTTGCCGTTCGCTCTCGAGCGGCGAATCGAACGCACGGCGACCGGCTTCCGGGTGACCGACGTCATCACACGGGAGGCTGGTGCACCCCGGGCCCGGCATCTGCGGTTGGGGGTCGGTCAGACATCCATCTACATCGCGGCGAGCCAACCCTGGGACCAGGGCTGGCTCCTGCCGTGGACGGACCTTGATGACCGTATCCCGACCCTCGAGAGCGAGGGCCGGGTCGAGGTCGTCCGCGAGATCTGATCGATCAGAGGATCAGGCGGCCACAGGGACCGACCTTCGTGAACGTGAGGTGCACGAAGTCGATGGCGAGTCCTGGTGGGAGCGCGCCCGCGGGCAACGAGAAGTCGTAGGTGCCCGCGGCGGTCGCGCCGACGTGGAACGGCTGAGCGCCCAGCGGTGAGAGCATCGTGAAGATGCCGTCGGAACCGATGCCGGCAAGCGGCCCGGTCCCGAGCGTCCCGCCGGTCTGGGACGAGATACCCATGAAGATCTGCTCGAACGGCGAAGCGTGCGTGATGCCGATCTGCACGTCCCCGTTGGTCGATGTCATCTCGACGTCGAGCGACGGCGGCGGGGTGAAGTCGATCACCCAGAAGCCCTTGATCGCCGAGAAGGACTCGGTGAGCAGGAGACGCCGGTCCCCGTTCGGCAGCTCGCGGACGAACGCGACACCCCACGCACCGTCGTACAGCCCGACGCCCGCGTTGTTGGGAACGGGGTCGTACGTGCCGACCTCGATCGGGTTGGACGGGCGCGACAGGTCGAGGATCCGGAGGTAGTCCCCGTACCACGCGATGTAGGCGTACTTGCCCACGATCACGGGGTTGTGGCACGAGATCGTCGAGCTGGTGGCCGTCCGATACTCCGACGTGAACGTCGGCGCGGCCGGGTTGGTGACGTTGTAGATGAGCGCGTGACCGTCACCGGTCTCGTTGCACTCCAGCAGGTACTTCTGGTTGCCGGGCGCGTTGTACATCCAGCAGGAGTGACTCCAGTCCCCCGTGGGGACGAAGCCGACCTGGGTCGGTGCCACCGGATTCGAGATGTCGATGATGTACGTGCCTTCGGCGTTGCCGAACAGGACGTTCACATACGCGAGGCCGTCCTGGGCGTAGACGTCGTGGGTGTCGCCGCTGGGCGGGTTCCACGCACCGCGGTAGATCGGTGCCGCCGGGTTGGAGATGTCGTAGATCCGCAGGTTCGCGGGGTTCGCGCCGTTGCGCGCCTGCAGGTACAGCGGCGCACCCGGACCATTCTCGTAGACGAACCCGTTGTGCGCACTCCCGGTGATCGTGGCCACGACCTGAATGCTGTTCGGGTTGCTCAGGTCGACGATCTGGGTCCCGCCGCTCTGCTTCAGGGCGAACGCATAGTTCTGGTACACCTTCACGTCCTTCATGTCGCTCCCCCCACCGAGGGCGATGCTGGACGTGAAGAACGGCGCTGCGGGGTTGTTGATGTTGTACATCGACATGCCGGAGTTCCCACGGCAGACGAGGGCGTAGTCGTTGCCCAAGGTGTCGGTGTAGCTCCAGATGTCGGCGACCCATGGGCTGCCGGAAACCGTGGTGAAGCTGCGAATCGTGGTGTTCAGCTGAATCGGCGGTTGGGCCGAAACGGCCGGAGCGAGGACGGCAACCACGACCAATACGGCGCTGGCTACGCGCATGAAGCGGCACTCCTGACAGACTGTCCGAGCGAGATATAGGGGAAGCAAGAAGGGCGAACGGTAGGCCCAGCTTACGCCGTAGGGCGGGGACCGTGTCAAGGCTCCGTCCTCTCGGAACCGCGACCGGGCGTACCCCGGCAAGATCAACGGGGCGGTTTTGGCGGTTTTGGAGGCTTCGCCTGATCCAGGTCGATCACCTCCATGTGGATCACGCGCCGCGACTTCGCCGCGTAGTCGGTCACGGTGACGTTGAGCTGCTGGGGCTTGTCCGCGTAGATGAACTGCGCCATCCGGATGCTGTAGCCGGCCAACTGGCGCTTGTTCCAGCGCTGCTCGAGGTGCGTTTTCTCGAAGAACTCGGGCACCAGGACGTCTAGGTTCTGCTTGAACCAGGTGACGATGTCCCCCTGCTTCTCGTCGCTCTCGAACCAGACCCCGAACGTGTATCCCGAGTGAACCGTGTGGGTCACGTCGCCCGCCGGCAGCGGGACTCGCAGCCGCTTCGCCACCTCTTCCCGGCTCAGGAGACGCCGGTCCCCAGGCATCACGACCCCCTTCGGGTTGTCGACGCGCGGAGCGGGCGGTTTCACTTCTCGAGGGGTCGGAGCCTCCCCGCTCGGCTTCTCCCCGGGTTCCGGATCCTCGGAACACCCGCCAACGAGGATCATGAGAGTCAGGAGGAGAACGGAGGGGCGGGTCATGGCGATCATGTCCATTCTGTACGCACGGGGAGGGCCGGGGCTTCCGGCACTTCTTACTTTACACCGGTTGCGAGCAGTTCTAAGCTCCGTGTTCTAGCCGTTCCTTGTGGGCCTACTCGGTTTCCGAGCAACCCGCAAACTTCGCCATTTCCCCCTTACTGATTGTTGACTGCGGTTCTTTGAGGAGTCGGGTTCCCTAGTGGGTCCTCCGGCAGCCACCTCGATTACCACAGGAGAACAGGAGCATGAAGCACATCCTCATCAGCGTCCTCGCGCTCGCCCTCGTGGCCGGCGTCAGCGCCGCACAAACGGGCCCCCTCTGGGGCGACGACTTCGAAAACTCGGGCACCGTCGGTTCGGCAGCGGGTCCGTACAACACCACCGGCTTGCCCATGTCGTTCCCGGACGTGCCGGCAGGCCCGGGCGGCAACGGCGGGTGGAACACGTGGTACGGCGGCGCCAGCGCCCCGGAAGGTTCGATCCAAAGCGGCCTCGGGACCGGCAACTACCTCGATTGCTCCGGTCCGGGCGTCGGCGGCAGCGGCTGCGACATGATCATGGAGTTCCCGTCTGGCTCAGCGCTACCGGGCAACCCCGCGTTCTTCGACCAGGCCACCTTCGGCATCGGCAGCTACCCTTCGACGGTGGCGCCGGGCATCGGCGGCGTCTGGGTCCTCTCGGCCGACCTCTACGTCCCGAGCTCGTTCCCGACGGGCATGGATTCCTGCTACTTCATCGTCAACGACTTGATGAACAACCTCACCAGCGGCCCGACCCAGTGGATCGGCCAGCTCCAGTTCAACCACGCGTCCGGCATCGTCCTTGACGACCAGCGCAGCACGTTCACCCCGTCTGGCGGCGCGTGCATCCAGTACGACACCTGGGTGAACTGCACCTTCACCGTCGACCTCGACAACGACGAGGCGTCCTACAACTACGGCGGCCAGGACGTCGGCACCGGCCCGCTGTTCGTCACCGCGCCTGCGTGGAACAACGGCCTCGGCACCCCGCAGATCGACGCCCTCGACGTGTTCACGGTCGGCTCGGCGATGTACTGGGACAACATCGAGCTCGCGCGCCTTGCCAGCTCGCAGTACGAAACCAACAACCCGGACTCCGCCGCTGACGCCCAGGGCGTCTTCGGCAACGGTGTTGGTTCCGCCGAATCCGTCGGCTCCGGCGGTCAGACCATCAGCTTGAACTACATCAGCGCCATCGTCGTCGCGGGCGGCCTCCCGTTCGACGCCATCATCCAGGCCGGCGGGTCCTCCCCCGCGTTGCTCGCCACCGGCGGCGGCCAGATCCTCAACGTCGACCCGCTGACTCCGTTCTGGCTGTCGGGCGTTCCGTTCGGCTTCGGACTCACGCACCCGGGCAACGGCGCGAACTTCTCGCTGCCGGTGCCCCTCCCCGGCGGCGGCGGCGCCTGCACCGCGATCGGGGTTGGTCAAGCCGGTTTGGCCGCGAAGATCGGCACCATCCAGTACGGCATCTTCAGCCCGACCCACGTGGACGGCATCGACCTCTCGCAGGGTGTGACCCTGTCCCGTCAGTAGATCCTACTGATCCGCGACGAAAGAACGCCGCGAGCCGCGAGGCTCCGCGGCGTTTTTTCGTGGGCTCCGGCGCGACTTTCGCCGTCAGAGCGGACCTGCAGTGGCTGTGAGGGATTCGCCCGCATGGAGCGCGGAGCACCAGCTCCGTCCATGGGGGACCGCGGACCATGCTGCGTACAACCGACGGCTTAGGGAGGCCCGCGGTACACGAGCCGCTTGTTGTAGTACTGGTTGACGCGGCGACGCATACGCTCGCGCAGGCCGTCGTTGACGCGGGTCTGCGCTTCACCGCCGAGCTCCCAGGCACGGGCGCCCGTCTGGGCTGCTGCTTGGAAGTCTCCATTTGCGGCGAGAGCGACGGCGAGGGTATCGAGGAGGACAGGCACTTTGAACCGCGAGGCGGTGCACAAGGCACGCGAGAGAGCCAGCGCGCGCGCGGGATTGCGTAGCTGCGCGTCCGGGCTGCAGACGAGCAACCACGCGAGGCGGTTGGCGGTGGTCGCGTTGCCTGGATACAGGCCGTGACCACGTTCGAGAA
>NZBC01000266.1 GCA_002687715.1 Planctomycetota bacterium
CGGGAGCGCGGACCTCCAGGTCCTCTCCGAGTCCGGATCCGGCCTCCCGTCAGAGCGGACTGGAGGTCCGCACTCCCATCAGAACAGGTTGCTTCACACGAACTCTGGAGCGCTCCCGACGGAGTCGCGAATCACTCCTCGATCGGGACGACGAACGCCTTGCCGAATCTCGTGCCGAGGAGTTCGCCGAGGATGCGAGCCGCGTCCTCGACGTTGCGGTTCGGCGAGGCGAGGGTGCGCGTGAGTTCCTGGGCCCGGGCCGTCATCTCGGCTGAGGTAGTGAGAAGCGGAACGGGGCCCGTGGTGAGAAGCGCGAGGAGGACGCGCGGGCGGGAACCGCCCGGGTCGGGCCAGCCGGTGGTGGGGTAGGAGCCCCCGGTGATGGGGTTGAGGAAGGTGCCGTCCAGGGCGGGGTGGATCGGGATGACCCGGTCGTCGGCAACGACGAAGGCGAAGAGGTGCAGCGGTGAGGAGACTCCGCGGGCAGCGACAGTGATGAAGAGCCGGTCCGGGGCATCGGGTCGCCGGAGGACGCGCCCGAGCGCCGCGCGGTCGATCGTCGCCGGGAATCTGTTCGCGAGCACAGGGTCGGGTGTGTCGTCCTCCCAGGGGCGGAGGATGAGCAGAGCCCCGATGGCGAGGACCCCGACCAGAGCAACGCGCCAGAGCCAGCGGGCGCGGTCCTGGTGGGTTTCCTGGAGCACTCGCTCCGCATCGAGACGCGTGTACTCCGCTTCGACCTCGGGCGCCACCCGCTCGAGGAACTCCTTCGCGCACAGGTCGCAGAAGAGGACATGGCGCTTCAGGTTGCGCAGCTCCTCGTCCTCGTCGGCCATCTCGCCGACCTGCAACAACGCGTCGTAGTGACTCTCCTCGAGGTGGGCGGCGTCGTGGGCACGATCCTCCAACGCCCCGAGCGCAGGGTCGCCGACGAACGAGCCGAGGAGCTTCTCCAGGTCTGCGTGGCGGGCAGTGAGCGGACTCATGACAGCTCTCCCACGCTCGAGATGTCAAAGTCGTCCTGGAGGATCTGCAACAGCCGTTCGCGGCCGTCGGAGAGGAGACGCTTGACCGTCTTCTCGGAGACGGAGCCTTGCGACGCGAGGTCGCGGACGGAGCGACCGCGCAGGTAGTGCCAGAATAGCGCGGACGCCACGCGCAGCCCTTGCTGATCCTGGCTCGCGACGCGGTCGATCGCCTGCACGAGGAGATTCAGCGAACGCTCGCGGGGGGTCCCCTCCGGATCCATGCCGGGGATCTCCTCCGCGAAGATGTCGTGCGTCTCCGGTCGGCGCCAGGTGAACGCATCACAGACGGGGTTCAGACCTCGCGGATCGGTTCCGTGCTCGACCTTCTCCCCGTACCACGGGTTCGGTTCCGTGTCCGTGCCCATGTCCGGCAGCCATTGCAGATGGCAGCCGGGCGGCGGGGTGGCCTTTTCGAAGTGGACGCACGCACCACAGCGGATGCGCGTGACGAGCTTGTGCCGACGCAGGGCGTCGATGACCGCATTTCGCACGACCTCCCGTAGTCGCGACCGAAGGACGTTGAGGTGCCTGATCTTCCCCGGAACGAGGAGGTTCTTGGTCTCGAGAACGCTGACGAGCGCGTCGTGCGCAAGATCCTCTTCCTGCGATCGGGCGAACGGATACCGGCGGCGGATGAGGCGCCTCGCGTCCTCCGGGATCGCGACGGAGAGGTTGCACGGACCTTCGTTGAACAGCCGCTCCTGATCACCCTTGTCGAGCAGCGCGCAGGCGCGATCGTCCCCTTGCCCGAATCGACACGTACGGCATGCCTCGGGGACGTCCGGTGTCCCCCGGTCGACGCTCACTGGGCCGCCTCGAGACACCGGCTCAGGACGCCTGGATCGACATTGCCGCCGCTGACCACGGCAACCGCGCACCGCCCTTCCAGCGAAAGCTTGCCGGAAAGCAAGGCCGCTGGCGCGACGGCGCCGGTGGGTTCGGACACGACCTTCGCGCGCAACATCAGGAGTCGCAGCGCCTCGACGGTTTCGTCGTCGTCGACCAGCACCACCCCGCGACAGTGCCGGCGCACGATCGGGAACGTCATCTCCCCCGGCGTCAGATTGCGTACCCCGTCGGCGATGGTGTCGGGAAGGTCGATGGTCACGCGCTCACCCTTCTCGAACGACTGCAGCGTGTCGTCAGCACCGACGGGTTCGACGCCCCACACCTCGACGTGCGGGGCCTCTCCCGCGAGATAGGCCGCACAGCCGGACAGCAGTCCGCCGCCACCGCACGGCGCGAGGAACAGATCGAGCTCCGGCACCTGCTCGAGCGCTTCGAGGGCGACCGTGCCCTGGCCCGCGATGATGTCCTCGTGGTCGTAGGGGGGGATCATCAGCATCCCTTGCTCGTCGGCGAGAACCTGGGCGCGATCGAGACGCTCCGTCGACGACAGGCCGCAGTACTCGATCGTCGCGCCGAACCCCTCGACCGCCGCGATCTTCACCGCAGCCGAGTCCTCGGGCATGACGACCGTCGCGGGAACGCCAAGGATGCGGGCGGCGAGCGCGAGCGCGCCGCCGTGATTGCCGCTCGACCCCGTGACGACGCCGTGTTCGCGGGCGGCCTCCAGCTGACGACTCACTGCGTGGAACGCACCGCGGAACTTGAACGCGCCCGTGCGCTGAAACGACTCCATCTTGAGATAGAGAGTCCCGCCGGCGATCTCGTTGAGGGTCCGCGACGAAAGGACGGGAGTCTCGTGGATGATCCCCGAGATTCGCCCGTGAGCCCGCTTCACTGCCGCTGCATCGACCGCCATCGGCGCGAATTCTAACCGAACCCCAGGCAACGGGTTGGAGCGTCCAGTGAGCTCCCGGACCCCTGCTATCATGGGATCCGTTCCCGCATCCGCAATACGGCAACGCCCTGACGAATAGGGAAGCGGAGAACGAACCTAGCCATGCCCGACATCGTCCGCTGTCCTGAGTGCCTTTCCCTCGTCTACGACGGGGCCGACGTGTGCCACCATTGCGCCACGAAGCTCGATGGGAAACGCCGCTTTCTCCCACGCCGCGCGATCGCCTTCATCATCATCGCGGTGATCGGCTGGGGCGTGGTGGACACTGTCCAGCTCCTCAACGAGCGCAACACGCGAACCCGCCACGACGAGGATGCGATCGACAAGCTGGCCCAGCATCTGTTCCAGGGCCAACCGCTGAAACGGGAAGAGACGTTCCGCGGCCGGAGCGCTCGCGACGAAGAACTCTCACTTCTGGTGAAGGCCGCGGAGCGCTTGCGCAATCTCAACCCGATCCGCGTGCGGATCAAGAGGCTCCGCTACCTGGGCAAGAGTGAGACCGTGGTCACCGAACCGGGCGATTGGACTCACGATATCGAAACCCGGCTGTACCGCTTTCGCATCTCGATCGAGACGAGTGGCGGCTCCGAGAATCTGGAGGCGACGGCGCGGGTATGCGGCTATCCCTGGCACAGCAAGGTCGTGACGTTCGAGCTCCGGCCCGACGATTCCGGGTCCTCACGCGACGGCTGAGTCGTCGGCTCAGCCGAACCGCCCGCCCTGCTCCAGCAGCCAATCGATCTGCTCCTGACCGAGCTCCGGCCACTTGAGCCGGGCGAGGAACACGAACAGCACGGCGATGAGCGTGAACGAGAGCAGGATCAGGGCGAACCGCCCGATCCAGCCCACCATCCACATGACGAGCTGGAACGGCCACGCCACCACCACGAGGAACTTGCTCCCCTCCTCCTTGCCCGCGAGTATGGCGCGCCCGCGGGCCATCCACGACTCGATGGCCTTCACGCCGTCGTGAGCCGCTGGGAGCGACCAGGAGGCGACCAGGAAGAGCACGACCAGGATGCCGCCGACCCACATCAGGGTCTCGGTCGTGCCCGCGGGAATTCGATCTTCCAGGATGACGATCTCACCCCGGGCGTACATCACCGCGAGAGTGGCCAGGATCAGGAGCGGGACGATGTTGATCGCGACCAGAAGCAGGAGGCTCTTGCCGAGGGTGCGCGACTTCTTTCGGCGGCGTTGGGGTCGGGGCATGCGGAGGCATCTCGCTTTGCCGATGACGGTGACGAAATGATATCGTCTCGACTATGAAGATACGCGTCCTTCTCCCGTTGCTGGCCGCGCTTGCGGGCGCCATGAACGCGCAGTCAGGCGACATCCACGAGGCGCGGCGGGCCTTCAAGGCCGCCGTGAAGGCGAAGTCCGAGAGGGAACGCCTCGCTGGGGTCGAAGCGCTGGTGGCGTGCGGAGACGCTCGCGGTCTCGACGACCTCGTCGTTGCGCTCCTCAAGGTGCGCAAGGACCTCGACAAGCTCGAATCCCGCATCGTCAAGACCGGCAAGAAGACCGGACAAGCCTTCAAGAACGTCGACAAGCAGGGGGACGCGGGGCGACCCGTCTCCGTCGGTAGCTACAACTCGGCGGCGAAGAAGGCCCAGAAAGCGCTGAAGGAACTCCAGAAGCTGCATCGGCTCAAGGACGCCCTCGAGAGCTGGCGGGCCGCCCTGCTGTCGGGGGGCGGGCGGCTCCTCGACTCCATCCCCAAGGGAGACTCCGCGAAGGCGATCCACGATCAGGTGTCCAAGCTCGAGCGGGCGCGCGAGCACACCGAGAAGATCCTCCGACTGCATCTCATCGCTGCCAGCAAGTCTGACGGCGCGCGGGAAGCCCTCCTCGGCCTCGCAGCTCGGGAGGAAGATGGCGAGGTCCGGACCGCGGTCATCGATGCGATGGGTTCGCGCCGCGACCCACGCGATGTGGGGGCGCTCGCGCGGGCGCTCGAAGACGGCGTCTGGCCCGTCCGGGTGACGGCCGCCCGCGCGCTCGGCGGCATCCAGTCCCTCACGACGATTCCGCCGCTCATCGCCGCGCTCGAGCGTGGGGACGGCCGCTTCCTGGAAGAAGTCATCGCGGCCCTCGAAGGCCACGCTGGGATCACGTTCCACGACAACGCCACCCTCTGGAAGGCGTGGTGGAAGGACCAGGGCGCCTCCCTCGCCAGCATCCTCGACGGCCTGACGTCCGACGACCAGTTCGAACGACTGAGGGCCATCCAAGCCGTGGGCGAGAAGGCGTTCCTGCTCGGCGCGCGGCGGCTGCTCGACGAGGCGGGGCTCGATCCGAACTCCGACGAGAACGCGAAGGATGCGGAACCGAAGGGCGAACCCGACGCCGATGCTCGCGCCGTCATGGCCGCGAGCGGGGAGGCCGTGGGCCGAGTGCTCTCCACGGTCGCTCATCACTCCCGCGACCAACAGCTCAACGATCTCCTGATCCGGCCCATGGAGAAGGAGGCGAAGGTCGCCCGGCGCGCGAAGTTCATTCCGTTCATCGGTCACGTCCGGACGAAGCACGCCCGGTCGATCCTCATCGCGCTCGCGGGTGCCGCCCCGATCCGGAATCCCGCGGGCGGCCAGCCGTACGACAAGGACGACCGAGCGAAGCTCACCCTCGCCGCGGTCAAAGCGATCGGGGGGCAAGGCCACCCGGAGGTCGTGCCACCCCTGCGAGAGGCCCTCACGGGTTTCGAGAGCAGCGAAGAGCTGCGACTCGCCGCGGCCGCATCGCTGCTCGCGCTCCGACTGTCCGACTCGGTCGGGCCGCTCATCACCGGGCTCAACAACAAGGGGAAGGTCCACACCGCATGCCAGGAGGCGCTCGTCGACCTGACGGGCGAGAACTTCGGCGACTACCCATCGTGGCGCGACTGGTGGACCAAGAACCGCAAGGGGTTCAAGCCACGTCGCGCCCGCGCGGTCGCCAAGGACGACAAGCCGCAGGAAGAACGCGGCGGAACCCGCTTCTACGGCATCAACAGCCGCTCCAAGCACGTGGTGTTCATCCTCGATCGCTCCGGCTCCATGGAGGAGGCCGACGCGAAGGGTGAGGGCAAGAAGATCGACGTCGCCAAGGCCGAGCTGAAGAAAGCGATCATCTCTCTTCCGAAGGGCGCAACGTTCAACATCATCTTCTACAACAGCGCCTGGGACATGTGGCGGAAGAAGATGACCGTCGTCGACGCGGCGAGCCGCAAGAAGGCGATCAAGTGGGTCGACAGCATCGAGCACCGCGGGTTCACGAACATCTTCGATCCGCTGGAGCGCGCGTTCCAGCTGGCGGGACGCGGCACGCACGACAAGGCCTACGGCGTGCTTCTGGACACCATCTTCTTTCTCTCGGACGGACTGGCGAACCGAGGCCGCATCATCGCGCCCACGGAGATCCTCAAGCAGATCGAGCGCATGAACCAGCTCAAGAAGGTGAAGATCCACACCATCGGCATCGGCAAGAACCACGATCCTCGTCTGATGAAGGGCCTCGCCGACCTCACCGGCGGCGTCTACGTGGCCCGATGAACGCACGTCTGCTGGCCGTTGCGGCGCTGTTGCTTCTCGCCGCGTGCGGCTCGCCCCCGCCGCCGACCCTCGGCTTCGTGCCCGAATCGCTGCGGGACGTGAACGATCCGCTGGTGGAGATCGGGAGGCGTCTGGAAGCGGTCGGTCACCTGATGGAGGCGGCAAGCGGCGACGATGAGGCCTCGTCCGCGGCGAGGGGACGCATCGCTGATCTCTCGGTAGAGGTCGCCGGCCTGATGGGACACACGGTCTTCGACCCGTGGCCGGTCACCCGCGCAACACTGCGGACGCGCTCGTTGTGGCTCTCCGACGACGACGAAGCTACGCGGCGTCGCGCTCTCGAAGAATGCCGTACGCTCTGGGCGCGTTTGAACAGTCAGATGCATCAACCCGGCGGTACAGGAGGCACTCCATAGGCGCTCGCACGTCCCACGACATCGTCTACGTCGACCGGGTGGAGGGCCTCGACAAGGTCGCCGATGCCCTCGACGGCGCCGAGTTCATCGCGATCGACACGGAGAGCAACAGCCTCCACGTCTATCGTGAGCAGGTCTGCTTCGTGCAGATTTGCGTCGGCGACGACGTGTTCATCATCGACACCGTCGCCATCCGGAACCTCGACTCGCTCCGCAAGCCGCTGTCCGACCCCGATTCGCTCAAGCTGTTGCACGGCGCGGACTACGACGTCGTGTGCATGAAGCGCGACTTCGACATCGGGATCGAGCCGATCTTCGACACGATGATCGCCGCCCAGATCCTGGGCTACGAGCAGCTCGGACTGGGATCGTTGGCAGAGAAGCACTGCGGCGTCACGCTCGACAAGACGCTGTCCCGGTACGACTGGGGCAAACGGCCGCTCGAGGACCGGTACCTCCCATATCTCGTGGAGGACGTCGTGCATCTCGAGACGCTCTACGACATCCTCGACCACGCGCTCTCGCGAGCCGATCATCTGGAGGCCGCGGATATCGAGTTCGATCGTGTCGCTCTGCAGGAGTGGAGCGGCCGCGATGCCGAGGTCGACCCCGAGGGTTTCCGCCGCATCAAGGGCGCGCGCGATCTCGACCACAAGGGCCTCGCCGTCCTGAAGGAGCTCTACCTGCTCCGTGAGGAGCTCTCGGAGGAGGCGAATCGACCACCGTTCAAGGTCCTGGGCAACGCGCAGCTCCTCGACATCGCGGCACGGCGCCCGCACGGCCCGGGTGACCTTCGGCGCATCCAGGGGTTCCCGGACCGGCTCCTGCGCAGGCTCGGCCGCGAGATCACCGGCTGCGTCGACCGCGGCAGCCGCAACTACCAGGACGTCCCCAAGCGCCTCCCTGCACCTCCACGCCCCCCCGAGGTCCAGCTCGCGATCAACGATGGCCTCCGCAAGTGGCGCCGAGGCATCGTCCAGGAGCTGGAGGTGCCATCGTTGGTGGTCCTCCCCAATCACGTCGTCGAGAAGATCGCGGCCAGGCGCCCGAAGACGCTAGAGGAACTCGCGGACGTCCCCGGTCTGGGCGAGAAGCGACTCCGCCTCTACGGCGACGCCATCCTACGCATCGTCGCCAAGCCGCCGCCGATCCAGCGGCGACGCTACTAGCCTGGGGAGCACGCGCAGGGTCAGGCCGCGTTCGCGCCGTCCTTGACCGCGCGCGGCACCGGGCGCAGATCCCACACCAGGCCGACCCAGGACATCATCTTGAGGACGTACCAGGTGAGGTCGATCTCCCACCAGTAGAAGCCCTGACGGACGGCGCTCTGGTAGTGGTGATGGTTGTTGTGCCAACCTTCGCCGAAGGTGAGGAGCGCGAGCCAGAAGTTGTTGCGCGAGTCGTCGCCGGTGCGGAAGCGCTGGCTACCGAACACATGCGAGAGGGAGTTGATCGTGTAGGTCGCGTGGTAGCAGATGACGGTGGAGACGAGGATGCCCCAGACGACGAACTGCCAGCCAGTCGCGCCCCACCCCGGCGCCTGGGCAGCGATGAGCTCGCCGAGCCCATAGAGGGCGAACCCGAGGAGGACCGGCGGGAGCAGGTCGAAGCGGTTGAGGAACCGAAGCTCGGGGTAGCGAGTGAAGTCGCGGATGTGGTGGTGGCGCGTCTCGAAGTTCTTGCGCGTGAGAAACCACCCCATGTGGCTGTAGATGAAACCGGACTGTCGCGGAGAGTGGGTGTCCTCCGGCTGGTCGGAGAAGCGGTGGTGGTTGCGGTGATGGGCCGCCCACCAGAGCGGACCCTTCTGGATCGCGCAGCAACCGATGAAGCCCCACACGAACTGGAATGCACGCGAGGTCTTGAACGACCGGTGTGCGAAGTAGCGGTGATACCACCCCGTGATGGCGAACATGCGGATGCAGTACAGAGCCCCGGTGAGCACGACCGCGGGCCAGCTGAACCCCACGAACACCACCAGCACGCACAGGATGTGCATCAGCGCAAACGGCGCGATGCGCATCAGTTCGGGCCCGGTCCTACCGGGCTTGCGGGGTGCGAGGGGCGCCTCGCTGTCCACGACGTGCAGCAACGCGGTGAGCGGTACCAGCAAGACCCGCCATCCGGTCGCAGGCTCGCGCTTCTGGACTCGGGCCTCGTCCTTCTGGAGTCGGGCCACGGGCTTCTCGGAAGCCGGGGCGGGAGGAGTGGTCGTCGGCATCGTCATCTCACAACTTCCCATACGACGGCAGATCCCACACGCTCAACGACCCGAAAATCGGCCGCATGTGCCTCGAGATAAGGCGTGAGGAAGCGCTTCACCTTGGGCAACGGGTTCTCCACAACGTGTGTGATCCCGTAATCCTCGAAGAAACGCCGCATGGCCGCGTGGTCGTCCACGCGGGGGAATGATAGGGAACGACGCCCGGTAACCAACCACGCGGAAGGACCGCGGTCGGCCGCGATGACGGCGTTTTCAGGCAAGTTCTGCCGGCACCAGTCGAGCGCGTCCCGGTAGGTCCTCGAAGTCGCGCTGTACTCGTACGGCTCGCCGTGCTCCCGCTTGATGATGTCGGTCACGAGGCGCCAGTGCGCAGCCCCGAAGGCCAGCGGCACCAGGACGCACCCGGCGATGGTCAGCCCCGGACGGCGACGCACGAAGGCGAAGGCGGGCAGGGCCAGGTGGTAGAGCACGATGGGCATCAGCGGCATCAGGAACCGCCCGTACGTGAAGGGCCAGACCAGGTAGATGCCGACGTACGCAAGGGTGTACCACTCGAGCACACCACGGCGGGTCCGCAGCGCGACCACCAGCCCCGAGGCCCACAAGACCCCCACCAGCGCCGCGACCCAGGCCTGGCGGGCGCGCTTCGCCGAGACGTTCTGGACCAAGCGGTCGGAGTAGTAGGACAGGTTCGTTCGGACACGGTCGACGTAGTCTGCTGGATCGGCCCTCTCGGAGCCGGGATCCCGGGGGTCTTTCACCAGAAGCTGCCATCCGTAGCGGGCGCCCTCCGGCAGCTCCGCAGGGAATGGATCCTTAACGAACCCGTCCCGCTCGGACCACAAGAGGAACAAACCGACAACCACCGCCATCACCGCTCCGGCCGCCAAAGCCCGCTCCCGGAGGTGCTCCCGTGGCCCCTGGACCAGCAAGGCAACGGCAATCGCCGGCCCGATCACCAACCCCACGACCCGCATCAGACACGTCGCCACGAACAGCCCCAGCACCCACGCCCCCCGACCCGGGGTGGGTTTTCGAATCCAGCCGTCCGCCGCTACCAGGGTCGCCAGAGAGAAGAACAGGAACGGGGGCTCAGACGAGATATGCAGGGCGACCTCCCAGAGCGGGTAGGAGACCGCGAACACGACCGTGACCGCCAGGGCAGGCCACGGACCCAGGCGAGGGCGCAGGAGCCGCTCGGTCAGCAACACCGACCCCATGGCCAGCAGGGCGAAGAGCCCACGCATCAGGAGAAAATCCCGGCCAGCGACCACGATGATCGGCGTCAGGATGATCGGGACGCCAGGGGGGTACTTGACCAGCTCCCAACCGAGGTAGCGCAGGCCCTCCCCGGCCGCCAGCGACTCCGCCTGGCCGATGAAGATCGCGCTGTCCCAGTTCAACCGCCACCGAGCAACGACCGTCGCGAGCAGCGGCAACGTCGCGGCGGTCAGGACCAGCGTACGCAGCAGTCCCGTCCGGGTGATCCTCATCGGATCGCCTCGGCGACGATCTTCCCAATCACCTGAGCAGCACGGTGGTTGGGATGGCCTCCGTTTCCGACGAACAGCTTCGCCCCCGCCTCGCCGTCGGTCAGCGTGTCCGCGAGCGGCCCCCCGGTCTCGACATAGGCAATCGATCGCTCGTCCAGCGCGGCGAGGAACGGATTCATGAGCGCTCGCCCGTCGCGCCAGCTCTGGACGTCCTCGGTGTCGGGCAGGATCACGACGTACGGCTCCACGTTGGCCTGCTTCATGTCGTCGATGAACCTGGCCACGAGCGCGACGCCGAGGCGCACCCCCGCGCCACCCGCTTCGAGCTGGGCTCGGCTGTACGCGAAGAACGCGCTCATTCGCGACCGGGAGATCAGGACTCGCCAGATGCGCGAGCCGTATCGCCAGTCGTCCGCGTACAGGTCCGGCCGCCAGAATCGATCGTCGGCGCACAGTCCATGGTCGGCGTAGGACCCGAGCGTCGCCGCGACCTGGGCTGGTGGGATCGCGGGACGATTCTCGAGCCGGAGCACGCCGCCCTCGTCGAGAACGAACCTCGGCTTCGACCACGGCAGGGCGGTTCGCGGATGTTGGAGACAACGAAAGAACGTCAGATTGCGGAGCAGGTTCTGCCGGTAGACCGTCAGCACGACGACGTCGGGCTCGATCAACGGCAGCAGACGCTCCAGCCGCAGCAAAGCCTGGTCCGTGCCGTACCCGGGAACCGCACCGCACCAGACCTCGGTGTCCGGTCCGAGCAGTGCATCGGCATGCGCAATCCAGGTCTCCTCCCACTTCAGGTCGTCGCCGTGGGCGAGCGAGTCACCGACTACGAGCACCCGCCGCCGGAACGCCGCCTTGGTCGCCGGCAGCTCGCGTGGCGACCGGAGCCCGGCGCCGTTCGCGAAGTAGAGGCCGTTGCTGCTCTTGCCGTGCGAACGGATCGTCCAGCCCATGCCGGGGTCGGGAACCAGGTATGGCAGGTCCCCCAGGGGCACCCGCAGCGTCATCTCGCGTTTTTCCGAGACGATCGGCAGCGGCAGCAAGTAGTCGTCACCGAACCGTAGATACCCCTCTTGTTCCCGGGTCCGGACGCGGACGAGCACCTCCAGCAGCAGGAAGCCTGCGACCACAGCGTAGATCGCGAACAGAACCCGTCTGCGCCACGGGCGGCGTTGCTCGTTCCTGGACCCGGTCACGGCGCAGGGATGGTAACGGAGCGACGGGATGCCGAGCAACGGATCGCCGAGCAACGGGACCAACCCGGTATCATGCGCCTCGTGGCGGTTCGTTTTCGGATCGGGTATTGCACATCGGGGCTCCAGGGTCATCGCCTGGACGACGCTCTGCGTCTGCTGGCAGACCTCGGCTACCGGGGCATCTTCCTCACGCTCGACGTCCATCACCTGGATCCGATGGCCCCCGATCTGCCGGCACGGGTCGCACACGTCAGGGGTCTGCTCGAGGAGTTCGGGATCACGCCAGTCGTGGAGACCGGGGCGCGATTCCTCCTCGACCGCCGGCGCAAACACTGGCCGACCCTGCTCTCCCGCGACGGCGCCGACCGGCGGGAGAGGTTCCTCGTGACGGCCCTGGAGATCGCGCGCGATCTCGGCGCGACCTGCATCTCGACCTGGAGCGGGGCGAACGCCGACGCGCTCCCCGCCGATGAGGCCCACCGGCGGCTCACCGAGGGGTTCGAACGCCTGCTTGCGCACGCGGAGCGGACCGGAGTGGACATCGCGTTCGAGCCGGAGCCCGGGATGCTGGTCGAGACGGTCGCGGACTTCCACCGTCTGCGGGAAGACCTCGGCCGGCCGGAGCGTCTGAAGCTGTCGTTGGACTGCGGGCACCTCCTGGTGACCGGCGAGGACGCGCCCCACGTCGTCGTCCGCCGCGAACGTGAGCTGCTGGCGTGCGTGGCGATCGAGGACATGCGGCGAGGAGTCCACGAGCACCTCCCGTTCGGCGAAGGCGACCTGGACCTGCCGGCGCTCATCTCCGCGTTGTCCGAGATCGCATACGAAGGCGTCGTGGCCGTGGAGCTCGGTCGGCACTCGCATGAGGGGCCGGCCCAGGCGAAACGCTCGAAGGCCGTGCTCGCCGCGCTGGGCGTTCCGTTCGGGAAGCTGAGAACACCGTGACCCTGATCCGTGCCGGATTCCTGCTGTTCGGGCTCTCGCTCGGTCTCGCCGCGCTCGTGCTGCCCATGCTCGAGCGACGAGCGATGCGTTCAGGTCCCGTCGACCAGCCCGGCGGTCGGAAGGACCATGGCCGCACGACACCGCTGACGGGGGGCATCGCGATCCTGCTCGCCGTCACGCTCCCGGCGGTCGTCGGACTCTTGGTCGCGCTGCTCGGCGAGGCCCTGGTCGGTGACGTCCTCCCCGAAGAAATCGCACTGCACCTGGAGGGCATCCGGACCCGCGCCGGGGAGCTGCTCGTGATCCTGCTCGGCGCGGGCGTGCTCATGATCGTCGGACATCTGGACGACCGTCACGATCTCTCGGCATGGCTGCGGCTGCTGACCCAGGTCGCGTGCGCGTCGGCGCTCGTCTTCTGCGGCGTCCGCATCACTTTGTTCCTTCCCTGGCCATGGCTGCACGGGGTCGTCACGGTGCTCTTCGTCGTGTTCATCACGAATGCGGTGAACTTCGTCGACAACATGAACGGACTCTGCGGAGGGTTGGTGCTCATCGGGGGCCTCCACCTGCTCGCGCTAGCCGTCGCGACGAACCAGCTGTTCATGGCTGCGATCCTGATCTGTCTCGCGGGCGGACTGACCGCGTTCTTGCCCCGGAACTTCCCCGTCGCGAGGTCGTTCCTGGGCGATGCCGGCAGCACCGCGCTCGGTTTTCTGCTCGCGTCGCTGACGGTCGCCTTCACCTTCACGGAGGGAGGGCCAGCGTGGCGGCCCGTGGTCCTGCCGATCCTGGTGCTCGCGATTCCGATCGCGGACGGCGTGACCGTGATCGCCGCGCGACTCGCTCGGGGAGTGCACCCCTTCACCGCCGGGCACGACCACCTCTCCCACCGCATCGTCCGAAGTGGACTGACCCCGGTCGGGGCGGTGCTCGTGCTGTGGGGTGTGCAGTTCGTGGTCGGGGTTCCGTTGCTGATCGCCGGCGACGTCGGCTGGCCTATCGTCGCCGCAGTGTGGGGCCCCGTCGCCGCGGTCGCCGCCTTCGCGTGCTTCAAGCTCCGGCTCCGGAGTCGGGAGGCGTCAGCATGAGCGACGACGCGCGTCCGGACCCCCGTCCGCTCGGCCACCTCGGCGCGTTCTTGCTCGGACTCGGGTTCGGGCTGCGATTGCTGATCCCGGACGAGCCGAGTGCAACGCCGATCGTGACGGCGGTGCCGCAGTTGATGCTGCTCGCCGGCGCCGCGGTCGTCTTGCTGGAGCGCATGCTCCGTGGGGGTGCGCCTCCACCGTGGGTCTGGTTGCCGTTCGGGGCGCTGGTGTGCGGCGCGTTCCCGGCAACCGGAATCAGTCTCGTGCGGGTGACCGACGCTGCAGCGGCGGTGGCGGCCGGTATCGCGCTCCGGGATCTGGTCGTTCACGACGGGTGCGGACGAACGCTGTTGCGACTCGTCCTCGCTTTCGTCGTCATGCTCGCCGTGATCGGATGCGCGCAGTCCCTCTACCAACACGACGAGATCCGCGCCGTCGTGGCCGAGCGGGGCCTGCCGGGCTTCGAAAGCGCGGAGGCGCAAGCGTTCCTCGCGTCGAACCGCGCGACTTCCACCCTTGCAAACCCCAACGGGTTCGCGGGCCTGCTTCTGCTGATCCTGCCCGTCGTCGTGATGGGCGCCGTCTCGACCACCGGTCCCGCACGCCGACCCTGGATCGTCGGGGCACTCGTCGTGAGTGGCGGGTTCCTCTGCGCAGCGTCCGCTGGGGCAACGCTCGCGTTGCTCCTTGCCACCGGCGTCTACCTGATCGCGCGCCCGCGACCGTTGCTGGCCAGGCTGACGTTCGCGGCCGGGGTCAGCGGACTGCTGATCCTGACCTTCTCGCTCGCGACCGGGATCGAACCGCCGATCGTCGGTAGCAAGATCGAGACCTTTCGTCTGCGCATCGACTATCACGCCGTGGGCGTGCGAGCGCTCGCCGACGATCTCTGGTTCGGCTCCGGATTGGAGTCGATGCGCGAGCTCCATTTCGCCCACGCCCGACCGGGGCAAGCTCATTCCGCCTACGTTCACGATTCCTGGCTCCAGCTGCTCGGTGAGCTCGGGATCGTGGGGACGAGCCTCCTGGCGACGGCGGCCGTCGTCGGATGGCGGCGACGGAAGTCACCGCCTCCTGCCGCCGACAAGGCTTCGCTCGGTACGGGCCTGATCGCGGGAGGCGTGCTCGCCGTCATCGTCGCTCCATTCCTCAACCGCTCCGCGACCGCCCTCCCGCTCACCTGGGAGCGTCCGATCGCCGATGCCGCGCTCGGCGCGATGATCGTCGGCGCGATGCTCATCGCGTCGCGGAGATTCGGCCCACCATCGCTGCGAACCTGGGCGGTGGGCCTCGTCGCGTTCGGCATCCACGGATTCCTCGACTTCGATATCTACGCGCCCCAGACGATGGTCGTCATGGCCGGGATGCTCGCGCTCGCCCCGGGACGCCCGGCCGCCGAACACGCCAGGAAGGCCGCGCCGTCGGTGCTCACTCGGAGCATCGGAGGCCTCGCAGCGCTGCTGATGCTGGGCCTTCCGTGGATGCTCGCTCCGGCAATCCTCGCCCGCGGCAGCGTGCAGCCAATCGTCGACTCCATGAAGAACGGCAATCGCCCACCGAACGCCGTCGACACTCTCGTCCTGCCCTTTCAGCTGAATCCGGTTCCGGCCGACGCCGTCGTCCTGCAAGCGCTCTCCGCCGTCGCATCGACGACGCGACCGCAACTCGTCGAGGACGCACTCGATGCCCTGCCGCGAGAGGTGCGTGGGCGACCGTCGTTTCGGCGCGCTGAATCCGCGCACCTGGTCCGCCGGCACCTCGTCGACCCGTCCTTCGGTGACGAGGCAGCGACGCGTCTCCGAGGTCTGTGGCGTCCGGGCGAGCTCCGAGAACCATGGATTCTCCTAGCCCGAGCCCGAGTGGCCGCGCAGAGCGGGGACCAAGACACCGCGCGAGCTCACGCGCGGGAAGGGCTCCGGGCGCTCGAGAGGTGGGAACTGGACGCGCCCGACGTCGCCGCCGACCTTCGCGTGCTTCTGAAATCCGGGCCTCCGAAATAGCATTTCGCGACGTTTTGCGATGACTTGGGCCTCACGATTCGGCATTCTCGTTCGTTGGAGAAGCGGCTCGACCGGAGCCTGAAGCGAATCACGTGGAACCCGACCGGGATTTCATCGAGCAGTACCTCAACGGTGCGTTGCTCGAGGACGAGATGGCCACTTTCGAGGAACGCCTCGGGCTGGACGAGGACTTTCGCGAGCAGCTGGTCAGGCGTTCACCGTCCGCGCCATGGCGGAGATGGCGCTCGAGCCCAGCCAGACCGTCAAGAGTACCTGCACGGAGGCGCGCGCACTCGTCGGCCCGTACCGCGACCATACTCTCGAGCCGGCGCTGGAAGCACGCTTCGCATCGCACCTCGACGGATGCGCGCCGTGCCGCGCTTTCCACGATGGATACGTGACGGCCAATCCGGCCCGGAGTCACAAGCCGCTGATCGCGCTAGTCGTCTCGGTGCTCGCCATGGGAATCGCGATCTGGCTCTTCGTCGAACGCGGTGGCCCCGACCCGGCCGAAGGCGCGACGCGGCAAGCCAGGTTGCGCGGCCCGATCCACTGGCCGCCGCTGCCGCACACCGTGCGCGAGATCGATCGTATCTACGGCGCGTATCGACGGAACGAGCTTCCGGCACTCGCCATGGCGCTCGGCGAAGACGACGCGGGGTACGACAGGATCGTGGCGCAGGTTCAACCGGATGCGCTCGCGTCGTTCGCGCTCGAAGACCGCTCCCGCGACGAGCGTCGGGACATCGTGCTCCAGTTGTGCCTCATCCACGATTCCCGACTCCGGGAGAGCATTCGCGGTAACGCGCTGCACCGGCTCGGCGAGCTCGTGGGCGATGCGGTGCTTCCAATCGCGCGCGCGTTCGTCCTCCGCTTCACCGACGACCGCGCATTGACGATCGCCTGCCTCGCGATCGCCGTCCACATCGACCCCGTCGTCGACGAGGTCTTGATCGGGAGCATCTTCCGCCACCTCAGTCTCAATCGCGCGAACTCGGCCGCTCGGTCGTTCACGCGGATCGCTCGCCGCTGGGAGAACGGGCATCTGTGGGCCATCCGCGTCATGGAGGGTGAGCTGGGGGAGTTCGCGCCACGCGTGCGCGGCGACGCGGCCGACACGGCGTACGTGCATC
Organism: Planctomycetota bacterium; assembly: GCA_002687715.1. GTDB lineage: Bacteria > Planctomycetota. The sequence goes on from NZBC01000266.1 coordinate 16,864, forward strand.
CGCGCGCCTGGCCGACCTGTGGATCTCCAGAACTCCTGAAAGCCGTCGCTCGCGACCCCGACGCCGCGACCCAATCGCGGCTCTGGGCCGCCAAAGCACTCTGGACCCACACGAAGACCCGGGAGTGGGTCGACATCATCAGCGACCTGGCGGATGGTGACAGTGACGACGCGCACCTCGCGGTCGCGCTGCGCGACGAGATCGAAGGCAACTAGCTTCGACGTCGGTGGCTTCCGTTTTCACCCGAGCTCGCGCCACAGATCCATCGTGATGCGCGCCTGGCGCTCGAACGTGAACAGCCGCGCCACCTCAGCCCGCCCCTCCCGACCGCGGGCGGCGGCCCGGTCGGGATCGGACAGGAGGTCCGCGGTGCACGCCGCGAGTCCGGCGGCGTCGTCCGCCACCGCGATCACGCCTTCAGTCATCTCATCCAGCCCGCGTCGCCCCAGAGTCGTCGTGACCAGGGGGGCTGCTCGGGAGAGCGCCTCGAGGTTCTTGACGCGGACCCCCCGGCCGAGCCTCACGGGGGCGATCACCACCGACGCACGGTCCAGCTCCGCGCCCAGGTCGTCGACGAACCCGAGCACCTCGACGCCGGCGGCCGCAGCGCGTTTCGCCATCTCGTGATCGTGCGGGAATCCGGCGCAGGCAACCCGCGCTCCCGGTCTCGCGGTGAGCAGCGCCGGCGCGACCTCGTCCGCGAGCCACTGCAGCGCATCGCGATTCGGCAGGTGGTCCGGGCTCCCGAAGAACAGCACCCGATCCGGTTCCGGATGGCGGGCGGGCTCCGGCGGCAGCGTCACCCCCGGCGGACGGGTGGACGTTGCCAGGTCGGGCACGATGGATCGCAGATGGTCTCCGTCGTCCCTGCTCAACGTGAGGCACCGGGTGAACCGCGGGTACACCTCGCGCACGTAGGCCTCCCAGCGCGCCGGCTCCTCGCCGGATCCTCCGGCTTCGTGATCGACGAGGACCGACGGGAGCTCTCCGAAGTGCTCGACGTATTGGGCCATGGTCGCAAGCTCGACGTGCGCGACGTCGAACGCGTGATCGCGCCGGGCGTCCAGGATGGCGCGGCGGATCCCGATGCGGCGCAACTTCACGACCGGCACTGGGAATCCCGTCGACAGCATCCGCAGCCCCGTGGCCCCGACTTCCGTCGTCCGGCGGACCCGCCCCATGTCCGTCGCGAACCGCCGCTCGACCGCGAAAAGCCGTTCGCACAGGGGCCTCACGGAGTCGACGAGATGGCGCTCGCCGGGCCGGTAGGCACACACGAGCGTGATCTCCGCCTCCGACCGGAGGTCCGACAGCAACCGGCTCACGACCCGGGCGCTGCCGTGTCCCGCCTCGGGCGACGGGAGGTAGGGATAGACGAACAGGACTCGCACGACGACCGCAGCGTATAGGCTGCGCGCGAAAGCTGAACCCCGGATGCGCGTCCTGTTCTTGACCCCCTCGCTCGCCTGGCCGCCCGATCATGGCGGCCGGATTCGGACGTCGCAGCTGCTGGGAGCGCTCGCCGAGACCCACGACGTGGTCAACGTGACCGGCCTTTCTGGGGCGGATGACCCAGCTCACGTCGCCGAACTGGAGTCGCTCGGACTGCGGGTCCGCCACGCGCCGCTGGTGCCGACGTTCGGTCGCCGCCCGCTTCCCCAACGACTCGCAAAGCTAGCTCGCCTTGCCGCTGGGCGCTCCAGCCTGCTCCCCCGATTCCGGTCCGCGGAGCTGGCCCGGCTGGTCGCGGAGGAGGCGCGATCCGCCGACCTCGTCGTCCTCGAGCAGGTGTGGATGGCGGCCTATCGGCGTGAGATCGGCCGCGTCCCGTTCGTGCTCTCGACCCAGAACGTCGAGAGTGACGTCCTCGCCCGCAAGGCGGAGCTCGCGACGGGCCAGGAGCGCGCGCTCGCGCGGCGTGAGGGGCGTGGTCTGCGCCGCGTCGAGGCGGCGACCATCCGCGCATCCCGGACGACCGTCTGCGTGTCAGACCCCGACGCGCGGCGGCTGACCGCCCTGGCCGGAGGCGCGGCCCGCATCGTGGTCATCGAGAACGGCGTCGACGCCACCGCAACCCGCCCGTTGCCCGCGGCAGAACCCTCTCCGCCCCGCCTGCTCTACCTCGGCGGCTACGATTATCACCCGAACCAAGACGCGGCAGAGCGCCTCGTCCGCGAGGTGCTACCCGAGGTCCGCGCGACGCTGCCCGACGCGGAGGTCTGGCTCGTCGGGGCCGATCCGGACGGTGTCCTGGCCCCGCTCGGCGAGATCCCCGGCGTCCGCCTGCTCGGGCGGGTCGCGGACGTCATCGACGCCTGGAGACCCACGACCGCGCTCGTGGCCCCGCTCGCCTACGGCGGCGGCAGCCGACTCAAGATCCTGGAGGCGTTCGCGCTCGGCCGTCCCGTCGTGACGACCCCTGAGGGCGCGGACGGGCTCGACGTACGGGATGGGGAGCACCTCCTGATCCGTCAGGACGCCCCAGCGATCGCCGACGCTTTTTGCGGACTCGTGCGCGATGACGAACAGCGCGCCCGGTTGATCGAGGCCGCACGCCACCATGTCGAGGCCCACCATGACTGGTCCGGGCTCCGGGCGCAGTTCCGAGCCGTCATCGACGGTGCGAGCTAGAAATACCCGGCGCCACGGGGTCCCGGACGAGCCACGGGTTTTCTGCACGTATCGCGTGTGGCAGGATCTCGCCGAACGATGTCCCGCCGACGCGTCCTCCTCTACAGCGACGGCCCCGTGTTCTCGGGCGCCGAGCGCTATCTCCTCGAACTAGCCAGGGGTCTGCCCAAGGACCGGTTCGACATCGAGCTCGTGTGCGCCGAGGATGGTGCCGTCGACGGCATGGAGGAGGAAGCCCGCCAGCTCGGGGTCGGCACTCGCCGCCTGCCCGCCATCCCGACGCTGAGCCAGCGCGGACCGTTCCTCAAGGTCCTCCGTTACTTCGCGACGAATCGGCCGGACGTCCTTCATTTCAATCTGGCCGATCCGCGCTCGTGCAACGGTGCGATGACGGCCGCCCGCATGGCCATGCGCAGCCAGTTCGTGACCACCGAGCACCTGCCGATGGCCGAGTTCGACGACCGGCCTCTTCCGTTCCGGCACCGTCTGGCAACCCGCAACACGGCGATGACGATCGTTCTCAACGAGAGCTGCCGCGCCGCCGTCCTCGCCCGCAAGCACACCCGGGGGCGGGTCGAGGTCGTTCCCAACGGGGTGGCGGACCCCGGCGAACCGACCCCGGCCCGCCGGCTCGCCGCGCGTGCGACCCTGGGCATCGCCGAGCACGAGGGACCCATCGTCGGCTGGATCGGCCGCTTCGAAGACCAGAAGAACCCCGACCTCATGGTCGAGGGCGTTCGCCGCGTCGCGACTCAACGTCCGGATGTGCTCTTCGTCTGGCTCGGTGACGGCACGCTGCTCGAGCCCACCCAGCACCGGATCAGGGAGCTCGGCTTCGCGGAGTCCTGCCGCTTCTACGGTCATCTCCCGCACGGCCGCGACGTGATCGTCGCGTGCGACCTGCTCGTCAACACGTCGTGGTTCGAGGGCATGCCGTTCACGATCCTCGAAGCCGGCATCGACGGAGTCCCGGCGCTGGCTCCGAAGATCCCCGGCATGGACGCCCTCGTCGCCGACCGCGCCTCGGGCCTCCTCATCCCTCCGGGCGATGGCGATGCCCTCGGCGAAGCGATGATCGGCCTCCTCTCCGACACGAACCGCCTCGAGCACCTCGGTCGCGTGGCCCGCGAACGGGTCAAGACCCTGTTCTCCCTCGAAGCGATGTGCCAGCGAACGGCCACGCTCTACGACGAACTCTGAGCCAATGGGAGCGCGGATCACACGCGCTGGAGGTCCGCGCTCCCCGCACGCCACTACTTCGGTTCGTCAGGCAATCGCACGCGCAGGGAGCGCCCGGTGGCCTGCGCGTGGCGGCGCAGGAACCACATTCCAACGCCCGCCGCGCCCTGCATCAGGCCCGTCTGGGTCTGGAGGAGCTTGGGGCGCACCCGGTGCTCGGCCTGGTTCCAACGCCACCCTTTCGCGTCCCGGGTCGCACGGGCGATGAGGTCCTTGGAGAACGCGTCCGTGGCGATGAGCCACCGGTCCTCGCCGGTCCAACGGTGCATCGCGAGGAGGAAGTCGCCGACCCCCGCGGTGCCACAGCACCAACCCACGTTGTTCCAGAACCCGGGCGTCCGCTGAGCGGGGATGCCGCTCTTCAGGATGGCTTCACCGCACGCAGTCTGGAGCTTCTTCCAGTCACCGTTGATGCCGAGTTGGTCGAGTCGGCGGAACAGGCGCGCCGTCCCAGGTGGTCCGTGGCACCAACCCAGATAGAACAGCTCCTCTCCAGCGGGCGCGTGATGGTGGACGCGAAAACCGCCGCCCTCCCGATTCGCGATGCCGACCAGGTGCGTCGCTCCGGCGAGCGCCGCTTCGCGAAAGTCCGCACGCTTCGTCTTCGCATGGAGCTCGGCCATGAAGTACGCGACCCCGGCCGTTCCGTGGGAGAAGTTCGGCATCTTGCGCTTGTCGCCAAACCGCATGGTCCAGGCAACACCATAGGTGGTGTCGATGCGGCTGTGATACAGATAGGTACCCGCGCGCTCCGCGAGAGATTTGCGGTTCGGGACCTGGAGCAGCCAGAGCCCGATCCCCGCAGCGCCACTGATGATGTCGTTGACGCCGTTCCACTCCGCACCATGCGGACGGCTCTGGATGCGGCCCATGAGGGTGTGGACACAACGCGCGGACGCCGCCCGGTACTTCGCGGCGTCGAGGCTCGGTTTGGACGCCTCCGACGACGCCTCCTTCACGGCGCCAGCAACCTCCCCGAACGTGAACCCGATGCCGGCGAGCCCGGTGTACAGCCCCAGCGGTCCCTTGGTCAGCGTGTCCATGCGCGCGAGGAGATCGTCGGCGCCACGACATGCGAGTTCGAGCCAGCGCGGGTCATCGGTCGCGGCGTGTAACTCAAGGAGGAACAGGATCACTCCCGCGGATCCGCTGTAGACATGATCCGATCGGCTACCGACACGCGCCGGCTCCGGCGGCCATCGCACGCCACTCTTCGTCTTGACCGCCACCGACGAGAGCCAGGCGCCCGTTTGTCTGGCGGCGTCGAGCGCCTCTTCGGTCTGCGCCGGAAGAAGAGCGCAGAAGAGGAGAAAAGCGAGGGGTGTGCGCAACATCGGACTCCTCCACGGTGTGCAGGTTTGGCCCGGATTCGACGACGGGGTTAGGATCCAGGTCCCTCAGGGAAACACGATGGCCTTCACACTCGTTCCTGGCAATGCTCTAGGATGTTCGGTCAACTCTCACCGATCCCGGTGGGACGGGTCGATCTGCGAGCAGGCTGCGTCCTGGAATTGCGGTGCGGAGGGCCACTTCCGCGAGGACTACTGCGAACGCAAAGACCCGCGCTGCTTCCACATGCACGCGTTCTCACAGCAAGATCCGTACCTGGTGATTCCCCAGAGCGGCGTGGGTTGGATCCTGGAATCGAACCCGACCGCGATGGCGGAACAACTCCTGCTGCTGTGGGGATCGACGTTCTCCGAACCGCACGGAGTCCGCGAAGGGACGAGCCGGAACTTCCACGTCTTCGGCGCGTATCGCGTGCAGTCGATCGAGCGCATCGTCGCCGGCCCGCACATCCACTATCACGTGCACCCGTACCCGGACGGTTGGGCGGAGTTCCACGAGCTCCGCATCCAGCGCCCCTACTATCAGACGGCGGGCGGCGCGTATGTGAAGCAGGTGGAGAGGCGGGCGGTCGACCGCGTGTTCCAAGAGGCGTGGGCTGCGGCCGAGCTCAAGTGGAAGGACCCGGCTCAGATCGAGCGCAAGAAGCGCCTGCAGCGGTTCCACGACTATCTCGACGAGTGGTTCCGAGTCGCAAACGGACACGCGCAGAAGCTGCGGCCGAAGCCAGTGGCCGCACCCAAGGGGCTCAAGATGTCCGCCGCGACGACTCCCAATCGTCCCTTCCGGTCGTTCACCAAGCTGCTCGAGTCCAAGGTCGTCGAGGGGGGAGAGCCGCCCCCGCCACCGACCCGGGTCACGGTGAAGGCGGAAGCGGCCAGCACGGTCTCTGCCCGCCACACCACGGATCACAACGGCCAGCTCGTCGAGACGAGCATGCGGCAGGCAATCGTGGAGCGATACGGAGAGGACGCGCTGACCGCCATCCTCGTCGGCTCGCTCACCAAGCCGCTGCTCGTGTTCCGTGGTGAGCCGGGCGTGGGCAAGAGCACGCTCGCCCTGAACCTCCTTCATGACCCGAAGCGCGAGCGCACGATCGTCGTGCCGGTGTCGTCGACCTGGCGGGGACGCGAAGACCTCCTCGGGTACGTGAACCCGATCGACAACTCGTTCGCGGCCACCAACTTCACGCGCTTCCTCTACAGCGCGCAGACCGCATGGGACAAGGACGACCGGCGCAACCGACTCGTCGTGTTCGAGGAGTTCAACCTCAGTCAGCCCGAGTACTGGTTGTCCGACGTGCTCGTCCGGTGCCAGTACCCAGCGGACAACCGCCAGGAGCGCACGATCGAGCTCGGCGGCAATCGTGTCAGCGGAATGAAGGACGTCGACTCCGCCGGCGTCTTCCTTGCACCGTCCATCCGCTTCGTCGCCACGATCAACAGCGATCTGACCACGCGGCCGTTGTCCCCGCGCGTGCTCGACCGCATCGCCGTCGTCGAGCTCAGCATGGAACCATCGCGAGCCCTCGACGAGGCGGGCGTGGAGCTGGAAGAGACGCAGGTCTCCGCGATCGCGGACCTTTCGTTCCTCATCAAACCGAAGGGCGCGACGTTCTCGTTGAGGTCGGCCATTTCGCTCCGCCAGTGCCTCGATCACCTCGAACACCTCGAGATCACCCGCTGGGACGCCCTCGACCTCGTGCTGCTGCAGGAGGTCCTCACGAAGGTCCGCCTGCTCTCGGGCGACCCGGGAGACCACCAACTGCTGCGCGAACTCGGCAAGTGGGCTGACGCCCACGGAGTGAAACTACGCCGGTGCGCGGGGGCGATCGCCACCTGGAAGGAGATGCTCGAGGAAGGTCAGGACGTGACGCAGGCATGAGGTCGCCATGAGCGATCTAGCCGAACGCGTCGTCGACGACCTGCGAGCCTTCTCCTCCGATCTCCTCGAGGTCGGACTTTCGTCCGGCGTCACCCGGCGCCCCGCGATCCGCGGCGAAGGCTCGAGCGCGAGCTTGTTGCGCGCCATCGAAGCGCTCACGGTCCTCGTCCCGAGCCTGCTCGTCGAGCTGGAGACCAGCGAGGCACCCACGCGCTACGTCGAGAGCATCACGCACGTACCGACCGGCGCCGCCCTGTCGCGACGTCCCGGCGACTACCGGCTCGCCGACAACGACCAGATCCGCCCGTGGCGGTGGGTCAGGACGATCCCGCTGCCAGAGCCCGATCCGCGCGCGTTACGGTGGCTGCTCCATCTCCTGGATCGGCAACGCACCCGACTGGGCGAGACCCTCGAGCGAACGGAGAAACGAGTCGCCGAAGCCCTCACGGCACGCCGTGGCCGTTCAGTCTGGGCACAGTCCGACGCGTTCACGCTCCGCCAGATGCTGGAGCGGCTGAAGGAGGCGCGGTCCCGACTCCACCGCGCGATCAAGTTCGTGCAGCAATCGGCTGGATCCCGACCGATCCCGACTCCCACACTCCCCCGGCCGTTCCCCCGTTCGCAGGCCTGGGTCACCTTGCGCCGGATGTCGCCACGCCTCGAGGACCCGAGTGCGTTCCTGCCCGAACACGTCCTGGGGCTGCTCGGCAGCGACGTCGTCACCGCCGACCTCCCGTACCTCTACCAGCGGTGGTGTGGGGTGAAGATCATCCAGGCGCTGCATGAGCTCGGCTGGGTCGTGCACGCCGATCCCGTGGGCGCCGTGTTCCTCGGCGGACTGATCACGTTCCACCACCGCGGACACACCATCGACCTGTGGGTCGAGCCCCGCCTCGATCGTCGGAGCCGCCACCCCAGCGGCTTCAAATGCGTTCGCGGCGAGGACGTCACGCCGGACTACCTGTTCATCACGCCAGGCGCAGGCGGCCCCGACGCCTTCGTCCTCGACGCGACCCTCGTGACGGCCCCCGAAGACCTCGTCGCCAAGGGCCGCTATCTCGATCTCATCGAGCTGAAGAACTTCGTCCGCATCGCAGGCTGCCCCATCCGTCGCCGCCCGAGACTGGCGTGGGCGGCCGCACCGGTCTTCGCCGACCACGGCAAGGCGCTGCGCGGAGACGGCGCCATCGGCACCGTCCCCATGAACCCGATCGACTGGAACGACCGCCCGCTCTTCGACTGGCTCGTCGAGGTGACGCGCCACGCGCTTGCGTGGTCGCTGGTCGACTCGGCCAGCTAGACCAGGTTGCGTCTGGTGGCTCGAGCCAGGCGGGACGCCCTCTCTGCTCCGTTCCTGGGGCTCCTGGGTTCCCCACAGAAAGCCACCGACATGGGAGCTCACTAGTACAGGTAGATCTCACTGAACCCCACCGATCCGGTGCGGCCGCTGGACCGCTTGAGGATCTCGATGCGGAGCGTCCCCAGCTTGACCTTGGCGGGGAGCTCGACGCGCGTGGGTTGGTCGAGCAGCAAGTCGATTTCGACGGTCGGCTTCTTGGAGCCATTGATGTGGACGGCGATGCGCTCCACGGCGGCGGGTGGTTTGGGACGGCGGCCCCCCCGGCCGATGGCCAGCAGGTTCTGCGACACCATGATGTTCTGCACCTGCTGCGGCTTGCTGAGTCGGAGCTGAATCCGCGGCTTGGCGTCGTCCACCTTGCAGAGCCAGCGCGTAGTCTCGCGCCCGTCGACGCACAGGTCCCCGGCGCTCCGACGATTCGCCTCGGTCGACGTCGTCACTTTGATGCGCGCCTTCTCGACGACGTTGCCCGCGAGGGCCCGGCCCATCTCGGTTCGCCACGTCGACGCGGGATTCACGACGGTGATGTTCAGGGCGCCACTCACGACCGTAACCGTCTTGGTGTCCGCATCGTGCCGCTTCGCGCCCGGTGGCAGCAGCTCGGCCTTTGCGAAGACCGAGAACGTACCCGGTTCCGAGAACGTGTACTGGGCCGCGAACGTCTCGCCCTTCCACATGCGCGATGGCTTGCCCTCGACAGTCGCGATGGGTTTGCCGTCCACATAGTAGGACACGCGGAGGACGCGGATGTCGGGCCTACGGCGACCGGACTTCCACTTCTCCTGGATCGCACGGGAGAAGCCATCGACCCATAGCGCCACCTTGGGCGTTCCGTTTCCGCGCAGCCGCAGATCGCCATCCTCGGACACCCACTGTGCAATCGGAACGTCGTCGTCCGCGTTCTTGCCGGTGATCCCACGCCCGACCCAGGTCGCGCGCTTGAGGAACAACAGCACGAAACACGTTGCAGTGAGCTGCCCGGCGGCGCGCCGGGTCCAGGATCCGTCCTTGGCCTGCAGACCGCCGGACGTGAGATGGCGAGCACCCTCGAGATACCAGGGGTGTCCCGCCACGACATCCTGCAACAGGAGCGACCCGACGCGCTCGAGGCCGTACAGGTAGTAGAACTCCCACGCAGGACTGCCCGGATTGTTGGCGACGGTCCAGTTCTGCCGCATCCAGTTGAGCCCGAGTTCGACCGCCTTGCGAATGCGGCTCTTCGCGGCCTTGGGTATCTTCTTGCCCCAGCAGTCGCGCACGATCAGCAGGATCCCCATACCGGCGGTGGTCATCGAACCCGTGACCGTGGGCCTACGCTTGTCGTAGAAAAAGCCCGCGGCGTAGCCGTTGCGCTCCTTGTCGCTCGGCGTCCGGTCGTACCTGTCCTTCCGCTTGCCCGTCTTCCCGGGTCCTTCCATGACGGGATCCGCGGGCAGGCGGACCTGCCGCTCGGGGCCTTGGTGGTCCAGCGCGAACTCCATCAAACGAGTCAGCGCCGAAGGAGGTACCCGGACACCCGCGAGCATTGCGGCCCGTAGGCCCAGCGCACCATACTGGGCGTTCGACATGTCGGGGCCCGGACGCGGCGGGCCCGGATACTCGAACCCGCCCTTCCTCGTCTGCGAGCGCAGCAGCAGCTTCAGCAGTGCCTTGATCTTCGGCTGATACCCCGGTTCCTTCGTCGCCTCGAACGCGAGCATCTGGCACGCCGTCGAGTATGTCTTTTGCGGCTCGTGACGCTTCAGCCACTCGAGACCGCGAGCGACCGCCGGGTGGGACGGGAGCAGCCCCGACTTCAGAAGTGTGTAGACCGAGAGTGCCGTCTCACCGTTCGGGAACAACCCCGCGTGGACGCCGCCAAACGAACCGTCCGGAAGCTGTTGCTCGACCAGCCACTTCACGCCGCGGTCGATCGCAGCATCTACGGTCGGCTGGAGCTTGCGCAGCTCGGCGCGATAGTCCTGGCCCGGAGCTGGATCGGACGCGAACACGAGGGTAGCGAGCAGGGAGCCGAGGTAGAGGCGTACAACGTCCATGGGGTCCCCGTGGTAGGGAAAACGTCAATGCGGGCAAGGAGTTACCGTGCGGGGTGAACGCATCGGGAAGCGTACCAAATCGGCCGTGTTCCACGGGTCATCACTTCACCGCTCGACGTCGACGTCCGCGTCTTTCACCCACCTTGGAGAGTGGGTTTCGCCTTGTCCAGGTAGGCCTGGAGCCCTGCTTTCGCATCCTCGGACGAGAACAACCTCGCCTGGAGTTCACGCTCCAGCGCCCATCCCACCTCCAGGGGAAGCTCGGCGCCGGTCTGGACCGAACGCTTGATGAGGCCGACCGCGCGCGACGCCTTGTTCGGCGGGCAGAAACGCGCGAACGCGTGGACCTCGGCGGCGAAGTCGTCGCCATCTAGGACTCGGGTGATCAGGCCGCGATCGTGAGCCGTCGCGAAGTCGAGGTTCTTGCCCTCGATCATCATCTCCAGCGCGGCCGCCTTGCCCGACAGGCGCGCAAGCCGCTGCGTACCTCCCGTCCCGGGCCTCGTAGCGCACTCTGGTATCCGGCAACGTCACGGCCTCCAGCTTCTTGGGGTTCTTCATGGAACCCGGGGAAGTTTCTCGCGTCTTCGCTCGTATGGTTCCTTGGAGAGGACCCGCGGACGCACCCCGGTGCGGCCGCTCCGACGAGCCCCAGACGTAGACATGGCCCCTGTAATCCCAACCGACTCCAGCGTCCCCGCCGCCTCCGGCAGCCTACCCGCGCCCCACGTCTCGTTGCTCGAGCTCGTGCTGAGTGTTGTGCTCGTCCTGGCCTTGGGGGCAGCCGCCGTCCGCCTCGCGGCGGAGCCGGCAGATGCCGCCCCGGCGCCGACGATCGCGCACTGGCTCGACTAGACCCGGAACCCTGTTCTCCGGGCAATCTGCGCGGCAAGCCTGGCCTCGACCGATGTCCGGTCGACCGGACGCAAGCACTAGTAATGGAACCCGCTCGTTCGCAGGTGAACGGCGGAGAGGCCGTCCTCCGCGTAGGAGCGGCCGTCCACGACTTCGCCGACGAACACCCGGTGATCACCGGCCTCGGTCGACGAGCGAACCACGCACTCGATCGCGCCGATCGCTCCCGGCAGGAGATCAGCTCCCGTTGACCCGAGCTCGGTCGCGATGCCGTCGAACGGATCCTCGTCCGGGCCGAACCCCTTGCCGAAGTGCTTCATGAGCCCATTCGGATCCCCCTCGCCGATCACGTTGACGGCGAACCCGCCGCCCGCGCACAACAGCTCGTCGGCGGGGCGGCCCTGCTTGATCGCGACCGTAACCGTCGGCGGCTCGAACGAAGCCTGCTGCACCCACGACGCCAGGAACGCATTGGCCCGCTCCCCGTCGCGCACGGTCACGATGTACAAACCGCTCGCGACGCGCCCGAGAGCGCGCGCAAGCCCTGCGTTTTCTTTTGCGTCGGTCATGGCCTCGGATGATAGCTCCGGACCGCGGGCACGTCCCGTCGAGAGCGAAGTCTCAAACCAGCGAACGGTAGAGCCGCTCGTGATCCCTGGCCGATGCCGAGCGCGAGAACCGCGTGACGGCGTGCTCTCGCGCAGCGCGACCGAAGCTCGTACGCAACGACGGGTCCGACAGCAGAGCGGCCATCTCGGCCGCGAGCGCCGCCTCATCTCCTGGCGAAACGAGGAGCCCCGACTTCCCGTCGAGCACCTCCTCCGGAACGCCGCCGACGCGCGTTCCGACGGCCGGAAGACCGGACGCGGCCGCCTCCAGGACCGCGACCGGGAGGTTGTCGCCTCGGGTCGGGAGTACCAAGAGGTCGGCAGCGCGGTAGAGGTCGGGGAGGCGGTCGCCACCGATCTCGCCGAGGAGCTGCACGCCC
>NZBC01000267.1 GCA_002687715.1 Planctomycetota bacterium
GCGCGGACCTCCAGGTCCGCTCAGGATCCGGATCCGGCTTCGCCGCCAGAGCGGACCTGGAGGTCCGCGCTCCCGAAAGAGCAGATGCTTCACACGCTTGGAGGTCCGCGCTCGCGGGAGAACTAGTCCGGCGGTCCGTCCGGCACAGGATGCGAGCGGACGACCACGGGCTGCCGGGGCACCAGGGACCACCGGATGACGTCCGGTTTGGGATCGTCGAGCGCGGACGGGAGGACGCCGCTGGTGCTGGCGATCCACCTCCGGATCCGGTCGGACGTGACGCCGGCTTCACGGTAGGCCGCTATTCGCGTGTCACCGTGGCGCTTCGCGAGCCGCCGTCCGTCCTCCCCCACCACCAGCGGCAGATGGGCGTAGCTTGGAGTCGGCAGCCCGAGCGCGCGCTGGAGCAGGATCTGGCGGGGGGTGGACGGGACGAGGTCATCACCGCGGATCACCGTATCGACGTTCGCCGCCGCATCGTCGACGACGACGGCGAGCTGATAGCCCACCTGGTGCCATCGGTCCGGCGTCCACCGCGCGACGACGAAGTCTCCGCCGGAGGAGGCCGGATCGAGCTCCACGCGGCCCTGGATCGCGTCGTCGAATGGAACCGGGCACGGGGTCACCCGGAACCGCCACGCCACCGGGCGATGGACGTCGGCGAAGGCGTCCTCGGGACCCGCCCAGCGGCCGCGGCACGTACCCGGATACTGCAGTTCGTCCTCGGCGTGGGGCGCACCCTGGGCGGAGACGACGTCCTTGCGCGAACACGAGCAAGGATAGACGGCCCCCGCCCCGATGAGGGTGTTCAGAGCCGCGACGTGCGCCAGGTGGCGCGTCGACTGGACGAGCACCGGACCATCCCAGTCGACACCGAGCCAGCGCAGGTCCTCGAGCGCCTGGTCGTGTGCCCACGGCTTCTTGCGCGGCGAGTCGAGGTCTTCCATCCGCAGCGGCAGGGCAGCGCCGTGGGCGCGCGCCCATGCCCACGTCAGGACGAAGGTGCGGGCGTTCCCGAGGTGAAGGGCGCCCGTGGGGCTCGGAGCGAGGCGGGTCGTGAGCACGCTCTGGATGGTAGCGGTCTCGCGATGGAAACGGCGCTGCTCCTTATTGCTTCTTGGGTGGGGTGGTGCTCGTGGCGCTGAGGTCTTTTCCGAACCGGCTCAGGGCGGTCAGCAGCTCCTCACGAGCACGCATGTTCGCACCGGCGCGCGTGAAGCCGCTCTTGCGACTCTTCTCGATGCCCTGCGAAAGGCTCGCTACGACGGCGGGCAGTTTGGCGTGCCACGCTTCCAGCTCGGCGATCCGCTTCTCGAAGTCCTTCAGCACCGCGTTCTGCATGGTGGTGAGGGATTGGGCTTCCTTGAGCGCCTTCTCCGCGGCCGCGAGTCGTTTGAGCAGCGCGGCCTTCTCGTCCTGTGGCGGCGGGATCTGGCCGGAGAGGACGGACGCGAGAAGGCCCGCGAGGAGCGCGAGCGCGGTGGCAATGAGGACGGGCGAGCGGTGCATCAGGGATCTCCCGTGTGACCAAGGTCTCCGTGCGGATCCCTTTTTTCGACCGGGAGGATGGGTCAGGTCAAGCCTCGAATGGCGATGCCGGGATCCCGGACACCCCGCGCCGGGTCTCGTGCCGTGATCTCACGCCCTGGGGGCGAGGCTCAGGGTGCGAAGCGCGGGAGGTGTTCCTTCCAGAACGGCCAGTCGTGACCGAACACGCCCGGCCACACCTCCTCATGGACCGGGATGCCCTTCTTCCGGAGCACCCGGGCGAAGTTGCGCGTCTGCTCGACGAGCATGTCCTGCTCGCCGGTCGCGATGACCCATCCGATCCGGGAGAGGCGCTCGATCCAGTCGCTGTCCATGTTGGAGATGAAGTCGGCGGGCGAGAAGAAGTAGGCCTGCTCCGACCAGTAGTCGTCGGTGAGCTGCCGGGCGTCGAAGAAACCCGAGAACGCGATGACGCGCCCGACACTCTCTGGGTGACGGGCGGCGAATGTCGCTGCCTGCCAGCCACCCAGCGAGGCACCGTAGAGAATGGGATCGTCGCGACCGGTCTTGTGCGCCGTCCACGGGAAGAACTCCTCGTGGAGGAACCGATCGTAGAGCTCGTGGCGGCGGAGCTTCTCGGGCGCGTCGAGGTCGTCGTCGGCCCACGACTCCCGGTTGATCGAATCCAGGCAGATGACCTGGATCTCACCGGCCTCGATCTTTGATTCCACGGCGCCGACGAGACCGAAATCCTCGTTCTCGTTCTGGCGGCCGGCGGACGTAGGCAGCATGACCAGCAGCCGGCCGCGATCTCCGAACCAGATGTACTCCATCTCCTTACCCAGGTGATGGCTCGGCAGGCGTCCCTCTTGGCGGATCATGAGGCGCATTCTGGCATGCCGCCGGGTCGAACCAAGGACCTGTCGTGGTACCCTCGATCAGTCCACTCCCCCAACGCCCTGCGAGCTCAGCCGTTCGCCTTTCGACACTGAAGAGCAGATACCCCATGCGCCCAGCTCCCGGACCCGGCGCGGCCATTGCCGTAGTCGCGCTCGTCTTTGCCCTCGCCTCCGCTTCTCCCGGCCAGACCCGCCTCGCTGCGCCCGACGTCCTCGCGGCGTTCGAGGTGACGACCGGAACGATCCAGCGGCTCGACGTCCCGGCCCAGGACGGGCTGCCGTTCACCTTGGTGATCGAGATCGAGGGGGTGGCGCGTACCGTGTCACTGCACCCGTATTCCCTGCGCGCGCCCTCGTTCCAGGTGTTGGTCGACGGCCTGCAGTCCTACCCCGTGCCGCAGAGCGCGACCTACCGTGGTGCGGTCGAGGGCTACTCCTCGAGCCAGGTCGCATTGTCGCGGGTGGGGGCCAGCCTCAGCGGGGTGATCATTCTCGCGCCCGGGCGGCCGCTGATCGGGGTGCAGCCCCTGCGCGAGGTCGTTCCCACGGCGCCCGTGACCGAGCACTTCGTCCACGACAGCCGGGACAACCTGCCGAGCCCCAACGTGTGCGGCGCGGCCGTGCCAGGCATGGGCTTCTCCCCGCTCGCGGGCGGCGGCGGCGTGCGCTCGGGCGGCGTGCTGGAGTACGCCGAAATCGCTTACGACTGCGACTACCAGTTCTATCAGGACAACGGCAGCAGCATCCCGGCGACGGTTCAGGACACCGAGAACATCCTCAACGCAGCCGATCTCATCTACCAGAACGACGTCAACATCGCGTACATGGTGACGACGATCATCGTGCGCAGCTCGCAGGCGAGCAATCCGTACACGACGAACAATCCCAGCGGCCTGCTCTCGCAGTTCCAGAGCTACTGGCTCACCAATCACCAGGGCGTGCAACGGGACATCGCGCACCTGAACACGGGACGCAACCTGTCGGGGTCGGTCATCGGCATCGCGTATCTCGGCGGCGTCTGCAGCCTCGGCAACGGCTACGGCCTCTCCGAGCGTTACACGTCCAACGTGACCAGCCGCACGGGGCTGCTCGCGCACGAGTTGGGTCACAACTGGGGGGCGGGGCACTGCTCCGGTGGTGGTTGCTTCATCATGTGCCCGGGGCTGGGCGGATGCGGCGGCAACCTGACCCAGTTCTCGCAGGGGTCACAGAACGCCATCACCGCTTTCGCGGCGATCATCAACTGCCTGTCCGGGCCGCCGCAGCCGCCACCTCTGTCGAGTCTCATCCGCGCACCGCGCCGCCTGAACCCGTCGGGCAACAACCCCGGCGATCAGCGCGATGGACTGTGCGTCGCCGCGCGCGGGCATCTCGTCGCCACCGCGTGGAGTGAACAGGGTGGCACGTCCGCGGCCACGCAGGACATCTTCGCCGCGGTCTCGGCCAACGAAGGCAACGGGTTCGGTCCCATGACCCGCGTCGACCTCGGGGATCCGGCGCACGCAACCGACTCCCAGAATCCCCAGATCGTCATCTGCAGCAACGATGCGATCGTCTGCGTCTGGGAGGACGACCGGGCAGGTGGCGGCACGCACGATATCCTGTTCAGCCGCTCGACGGATGATGGCCAGACGTGGAGCGTCGCCCAGCCCCTCAACGGCACCACGTCGGGAGCGCATGTGACGAGCGACGTCCAGTCGGTACGGCTCGCCGTGTCGGGCACGAGTGTGTACGCGTGCTGGCTCGAGGACGCGTTGAGCGGTCCGGGATCGGCGCAGGAGCTGCGGTTTTCGCGTTCTCTCGATGCGGGGCAGACCTGGACCGCCCCGGCGGTCCTCAACACCCAGGTGCCCGGGCACTCCAACGGCACGTGGCCTCACAACGACGCCAGCGATCCCGTCATCCGCGCGGCTTCGGACGAGGTGGTCATCGCGTACGTCGACGACCGCAACCAGCTCGGCGGACAGAACCAGGACGACGTGTTCGTGCTCGTGTCGCAGAACCGAGGTGCGACCTTCACCGAGACGATGGTTGAGGGAGCGACGCCCGGCGATGCGTCCCAGCCGGTGATCGCGCTCGAGGGCCAGCGCATCGCGGTGGCCTTCGAGGACGACGCCGGATCGGGGACGTCATCCATCCATGCCGTTGCGTCCGGCAACCTGGGCGCCACGTGGAGCGCCGAGGCAACGTTGTCGCAAGGCGCGTCTGGGTCACCGGCTGCGGTGGCGAGTGGCGTCTCGCTGGCGATCTCCGGCGCCAACGTTCTCGCGGCGTGGGTCGACGATCACGTGAACCCGGGTGTCCGCAACAAGGCCTACACTTCGCGCTCCGCCGACGGCGGCGCTACCTGGGGATCGGAAACGGAGCTCGACCAGAACGCCTCGCGGGCGAATGACCGCGCCGAGATCGTCCGGACGAACCGGTTCGCGTACGTGGCGATCGAGCTCGGAGACGCGGGTTCCCAGGGGATCGGCTGGGCCTGGAGCGAGACGGGCGGCGCGACCTGGCAGCAGCCCGCTGTCGTGGCGGGTACGGGCGGCGACGTCGACTTCGATTCACAGACCCAACTCGTCGCCACCGATCCTCTGCACCAAACGGCCTACGCCGTCTTCTGGGACGACGGCACCGGCGGCTCGAATGAGGCCTGGGTCAGCGCCATCAAGGCGCCAGTGTTCAAGATCAGCGGCCAGGCTGCTCTCGGCTCCAGCGTCACCCTGAGCGTCGAGGCAGTGCCGGGTGCAACGGCGATCGGCTCGTCGTTCATCGTGGGCCTGAGCGTGTCCGGAACGTCACCATCGTTCATCCCGTTCCCGGGCGGGCCGATGATGCACTTCGTGCCGGACGCCTTGACGTTCGCCGCGCTGGCCAATCCGACGATCTTGCTGTCGTTGCAGGGCGTCATCACCTTTTTCGGCGCGGGGTCGGGATTCCCCATCCCGTGGCCGTTCACCGCGCCAGCGCCGGACATCACTGCGGTGGCGATCGTCTATAACGCGGCGACGGGTAACGTGATCTACATCTCGGATCCGATCACGATCGTGACGCAGTAGCCGCGCGACCCTACTTCGGCTTCGGCTTCGCCGCGGCGTCCAGATGTGCGAGGCCCTTCTCGAACCAGTCGGGAGGGGCCAGCACGTGCCCGAGCCCAGGCGCCTCTTGCCACACGGTGTGGCGGTAACGCTGACGTTTCATGTCGTCGTACACGGCCTTGCTGTGGTCGCGGTTGAAGTCCTTGCTACCGCAGAAGAAGACGTGTCGCGTCTGCTTCTTGGCTTTTGCCAGTCGCCCGGGCGTGGGGCGGGGGATGCGTCGTGGCCACTTTCGGCCTTTCTTACTCTTCACTTCGCGATACCAATTGCAGCCCGCCTGGTAGTACCCACCCGCGAAGATCTCCGGGTAGTGCGCGGTCACGGTGCTGGCCACCCGCCCACCGCCCGAGACACCGCCGATCCAGATTCGCGCGGGATCGATGTTGTAGAGCTTGGGCATGTTGTGCGCGGCGTCGAGCGCGAGCCCGATCCGGTACCAGACAAACCGTTCGTTCCCGGCGTTGTTGGCGGAGACGGCGATGATCCGGCGCTCGTCGAGGTGCGGCGCCCACGATCGCCACTGCGGCTCGACACCGATGTTGTCCACGGGGCTGACCCAGACGAACAGACCGTACTTGTGCTTCTTGTCGTAGGTCTTCGGCACGAGCGCGGTGAACGATTCCTTCGCGAGGTCATACTCGCCGACGGGGTCGTGCTTCTTGATGAACGCCGGCGTCCATTTCAGGCGTCGTCCCTGGACTTTCACGGCGCTCTCGGGGTGGCGCTCCTCGAACCGGAGCGCGACGGCGCCCGTCTTCGGCGGGTCGGGTTGCGCCGAAGCAAGCACGACGAGGCTGAGGAGCGACAGGATGATCTTGAGCATCACGGGTCACCGGTAGATCAGGGCGGCGGCGGCACGCGCGACGTTGCCTGCGTATGCGCCCCCGAAGAGATTGACGTGCACCAGCAGCGGATACAGCTGGTACAGCGGCACCCGCTCCCTCCAACCGTCGGCCAGCGGCCACGATTCCGCGTAGGCCTCGAACACCCGGTCCTCGAACCCGCCGAAGAGCCGCATCATCGCGAGATCGACCTCGCGATGGCCGCCGTACACGGCCGGATCGATCAGGGCCGGCTCTCCGTCGGCGGAGACGTGGAGATTCCCTCCCCACAGGTCGCCGTGGAGCCGTGCCGGAGGTTCGGCGGGTCCGCAAAGGCCGTCCAGGTTACCGAGGACGTCGTCGAGGGCGCGCCGCGTGCGGTCGTCAAGCAGCCCCCGAGCGGCGGCCTGTGCGATCTGCGGGGCGAGCCGTCGGTCTCGGTAGAACGTGGGCCAGCGGGCGTCCTGCGAGTTGGACTGCGTCAGTCGCCCGATGAAGTTGTCATGGTCGAGGCCGAACGTGTCAGCCCCCGCGCGGTGCATCGCGGCGAGGCCTTGCCCGAGCGCTTCGTCGAATCCGCGAGTGCGCGGCGCACTCTCCAGCAGCTCGAGCAGGAGGAAACCGACCGACGAGGTCGCCGACGAGACGGCCACGACGTCCGGCACTCGGAGCGCTCCGGCGTCCGCGAGCCAGCGCAGCCCGCGCGCCTCGGCCGGGAACATCTCGGGGTCGCACCCCGGATGGAACTTGAGGAACAGCGCGCGTCCATCGGCAAGGACTACGCGTCGCGCCTCGTTGATGTCTCCGCCGCCGATCGCGGACGCCTGCGCAACGGCTTGCCCGGTAGCCGCGCGGATGGCGGCGTCGACGTCGCCGGGGAGCATCACAGCCCGTGGTCTCGGCGCAGGGTCTCGAGGAGCCCGCGACACCCCGCTTCACAAATGTCGAACACATTGCGGAACCCGTCCGTGCCGCCGTAGTACGGATCCGGGACATCTTCGCCGTCGGCTTCCAAGTCGAACGTGCGCAAGAGCACGATCTTCGACCGGTCGTCGTCGTGGCGCGCGAAGCTCCTCAGCTCGGCGACATTCTCGCCGTCCATCGCGACGACGAGGTCGAAGTCGTCGAAGTCGTCGCGAACGAAACGTCGCGAACGGCTGGTCAACTCGAACCCCCGCCGGGCGGCTTCCGCGCGACTTCGCCCGTCCGCCTGATCCCCGATGTGCCAGCCCGAGGTCCCCGCGCTGTCGATCTCGAAGTGATCCTCGAGGTTCGCCTCAGCTACGAGATGTTGGAAGACACCCTCCGCAGTCGGAGAGCGACAGATGTTCCCGAGGCAAACGAAACAAACCCGCACCATGTGCATCAGCGTAATCGAAACGCGCCGCTCTTCGCGTTGCTTGTGGACGCGGAGTCCGCCATCCGGCACCATCTCCCGCATGGGCGACACGACCGAGCGCTATGACGACAACGTTCCAGGTGCCTACTACGTCGACAAGAACTGCGTGCTGTGCAACGTCTGCTTCGAAACCCACCCAGCTCACTTCCGCATGTCCGACGCGGGGGACCACATGATCGTCCACAGGCAGCCGGAGACGGACAAGGAGACAGCGGCGTGCCGCGAGGCGATGGAGGAGTGCCCGATGGATGCGGTCGGGGACGACGGTTGACGATGCGAGAGAGGGAGTGTGGACCTGTGGTTCCCCAAACCGCGATCCACCGTCACATCATGACGTTACGACGCAAGCGGAATCGACCGGTCCTCGACCGCCCTCGGTGACGGATATCCGGCGCCCAAAGGCCCGAATGTCGTGGCAGATGGCTCGGCGCCACGCCACGCCCCCATCGGCCGAGTTGGCAACGTCGGTTTCTACGGTGACCGTTCCATCGTAGCCGTTGTCGAGTGCGCGGATGCCGCGCTTCCGCTTCATCGAGACCGGGTACATCCGAGGCCATCAGAAGAACGGCAGGCCCCAGCGTGCGAGGTACATCAACAGCACGATCAGCCGGGCAGTGATCACCGCCCAGGCGACTGCGAGGCCGTCACCCAGGCCATCAGGGGCGATGCGGCCGACAATGCACATCGTGTTCAGCATGGCCATGCCCAGTATCAGCCACGGCAGGGCGAACGCGCAGCCACTGCTACCCAACGGCTGGTCGGACGCCCCCTCACTGCCTTGTCTGGACGCATCGATCCGGAATGACCTGAGGTCGCCTTGGCCCGCGACCGGCTACGATGGCGGCAACGACGGTGAGCGCGGGGATACAGCCAATGCTCGTTCGGTACTTCATGTCGTCATCGGTTTTCACGGTCGGACCCGACCTCACATGCGAGGAAGCGCTTCGCCAACTTCGCCAGCGTGCCTTTCGCCGCGCGCCGGTCGTCGAGAACAGCCGCCTCGTGGGCGTCGTGACCGAGCGCGACCTCATTCGGCGCCTTCCTGGCACGCCGGCCCAGGCATCGACACGGTTCGGAGAGGAGGGCCTCGACAGCCCCGTGAGCCGTGTCATGACGCGACCACCGATCACGGTCCGATCGACGGACAGTCTCGAGACCACTGCGCTCCTGATGCGCAGGAAGAAGATCGGCGGCGTTCCAGTGGTCGATCACGATTGTCTCATGGGGATCATCACGGAATCGGACGTCTTTCGGGCCCTCTGCGTGATCCTCGCGTTTGACGAGGGGTGCCGCGTCCTGATCGAGGAGGACGCCGGGCCGGAGCGCGGGGTGACCGACTACGTGCAACGGGCCAGTCAGAACGCATGTCGAGTCCGCAGCCTCCTCCGACATCCCCGACCGGAAGGCGGATGGATGGTCTACGTCAACGTGGTCGGCGGCAGCATCGACGGCTTCGTCGACGACGTCTGTGGGCCGGCGCGACGCATTATCTCCGTTGAACACGAAGAAGACTGACCAGAGCTCTCTCGTTGCCGTCGAGCAACGACATGAGAGTGTGCCGTCGCGCGGGCGCGTCACGTCATCAAGCTGCGCACCGCCCTTGCCATCGTCGGATTGTCCCCTGCGCGACTTCACTCGTGGAGCGTACGGAGCTGTGACCTGGACGCGCACTCGTCAGGAAAGTGCAGAGTGTCCTGAGCGATAGAGGCTGTGAGTCAATCGGCTCCGAGGCGAGCGAAGCGCCCAGAGCGGCGCTGGCCAGGAAGGCGAAGCGAGCGGGGCAGTCCCCGTGAGCTGAGCCTGACGCAGTCCA
>NZBC01000268.1 GCA_002687715.1 Planctomycetota bacterium
CTTGCCGATCACCTCGTGGGCCGCGGCGGTCGTCCGCGTGATCGCGCACGCGACGCGACGCGACGGGAGCTGCTCCCGCGTGAACGAGAACGTCACCGGCGGATCGTCCGATGGCTGACGTTCGGTCCGACTCCAATCGATGCTCGCGCCGACGAAACGCGGCGGCGTCCCGGTCTTCATGCGCCCGAGCCGGAACCCGACGTCGCGCAGCCGCTGGCCCAGACGGTGCGCCGCCCCCTCTCCCAGACGGCCGCCCGCGCGCGATTCTCCTCCGACCCAGAGCACGCCGCCGAGGAACGTCCCGGTGGTGAGGACGACCGCCCGCGACGGGAGCGAGCGTCCGTCGTCGAGGCAAACTCCCGAGACCCGACCATGCACGACATCGAGGTCGGTGACCTCCCCCGTGACGACCTCCACCCCGGCGGCCGCCAGCAGTTCCTGGATCGCGGCGGCGTACAAATCGCGGTCGCACTGACAGCGGGGGGACTGCACCGCCGGCCCGCGACTGCGGTTCAACAACCGGAAGTGGATCCCTGCCCGGTCCGCGGCCCTGCCCATGATCCCGCCCAAGGCATCGACCTCCCGGACGATCTGCCCCTTGGCGAGGCCGCCGATGCTGGGGTTGCAACTCATGCGCCCAATGGCAGTTGCGTCGAGGGTCACCAGCGCCACCCGGACCCCGAGGCGCGCGGCGGCGGCCGCCGCCTCCGCGCCGGCGTGGCCCCCGCCGATGACGATCACGTCGTACGACCCGGGATGGAACATCGCCCCAAGGTAACCAGCCAGGAGAAGACGTCACCTTCGAGCCAGCCGCGCCAAGAACTACCGCTATCGGGCGACTTCTGAGGAGTGGAGAAAAAGTCCCCCTCGAGGGGAACCTTTTCATCAAACGATCGTCATTCTGGAGAGAGGCGTCAGCGTCGCCTCTGGCCACCTGATCTGAGGATTCCCGCGGACGGACACGCTTCTTGCAGAAGCCCCGCGGATGTGGAGAGGAACCGACCCATGCAGCAACGGTCTAGAGGCAGATTGCATCTTCTGTGCGCCCTGTTGGTCCTGACGAGTGCCGCCGCACTGCCGGCGCAGAGCACCTACGTGGACCACAAGTACGGGTATTCGATCAAGTCTCCGGAGGGCTGGGACGCCGTGCCTCCGCAGCCCACCGAGAAGTACGTCGTCTCGAAGTGGGTATCCAAGCGCCACATCCGCGACCTCCCCGCCGAGGTTCACGTCTATGTCTTCAACCGGAAGGCGGAGAAAGGCTACGGCGATGAGATGCCGGCGGCCGCGGCCGAGATCCTCGAGAGGTTCGGGAACAAGAAGTCGTACGCGGACTGGATGCGCAGTGGGACCCTTCGCAGCAAGCAGGCGCTCGCGAAGGGCAGGAAGCTGAAGATCAAGTACCCGAAGGGCCACCCACCGCGCTCGAGCACCATCTTCACGACCACTCGTCCCTCGGGCTACTCGCGCGGCGCGCAGAGGATGCCCGACTTCTTCGTGATGATCGGCGTCATCGAGACCGAGAACGTCGAGTACGCGGTCGAGTGCTTCTGCTCGGTGAAGGCGGAGCGCAAGCTACGCGGGCGCTTCCAGAGCGTCATCAAGTCGTTCAAGCTGCTCGAGCCTCCCACCGTGACGACCACCGGGCCGGCAGCGAACGGCAAGGACGGCTACGAACGTACCAAGCTCACGCCCAAGGAAGAGGCACGCAAGCTCGCCCGTGAGCAGGTCGCCCGCACCAAGGGCTGGTGGTACCTCGAAACGCCGCGCTACATGATCGTCACCAACGTCAAGAAGACCGAGAAGACGTTCATCAAGGACATCGGACGTCGCATGGAGGCAATCCGCGACCGCTACGAGAAGGACTTCCCTCCGGCCTCGGGCATCTCGGCGGTCTCGATCGTCCGCGTTTGCAAGGACCGCAAGAGCTATTCCGACTACGGCGGCCCCGGCGGCAGCGCCGGCTACTGGTACTCGGCGGCGAAGGAGTTGGTGTTCTTCCGAGAAGGGGACACCGAAAAGCCATTCCAGGTCCTCAACCACGAAGCGTTTCACCAGTACATCTTCTACGCCTGCGGCAGCCTCTCGCCCCACTCCTGGTACAACGAAGGCTACGGCGACTACTACGCCGGCGCGGACATCCGCGGCAAGCGCGTCTCGCGCATCAAGAAGTTCCTCTGGCGCAAGGACACGATCAAGAACGCGGTCCGACGCGGCACGCACGTCCCGATCAAGGACATCATCAAGTACTCGCAGTCGCAGTACTACTCGAACTCGGCGCTCTGCTACGCCGAGGGGTGGAGCATCGTGTACTTCCTCAACACGGCCCTCCCCAAGAGCCACCGGTGGCGGAAGATCCTCCCGACCTATCTCGAAGTCCTCCAGAAGACCAAGGACAAGAACAAGGCCGTCGAGCAGGCCTTCGAAGGCGTGGACCTGGACAAGTTCGAGAAGGCGTGGGCGGCGTACACCGTGCGCGGCACCAAGGTCCGCAAATAGGCTGATCCGGGCGACCGCGTAGCCGGGCCTCCCCGAGGCGCGCCGGACCGCCCCGTTTGCCGCAGGGTCCCTCCCACTGCTAAAAGGGGGTCGGGCCCTGCCGTCATGTCCATCGATGTCTTCGAGGAGATCGTCCGTCTTCGCAAGGAACGCGTTCCGGCTGCACTCGCCACCGTCGTGAGTGCCAAGGGGTCGACACCAGCGAAGATGACCACCCGCATGCTCGTGACCGCCATGGGTCGCGTCTGCGGCACCGTGGGTGGCGGGTGCGTCGAGGCGGACGTCATCCGCGCCGCGCGGGACGTCATCGACACCGGGCGTCCCCGCACGCTGTCGTTCAAGCTCGTGGGCGAAGAGGCCGAGCGAACCGGGATCGCGTGCGGTGGTATCGTGGACGTCATGGTGGAGCCTCTGGAGGACCCCCGGGTCGTGATCGTCGGCGCGGGCCACGTCGGTCAGGCGGTGGCCCGGCTGGCGACGGATGTCGGCCTCCAGGTCACGGTGGTCGATGACCGTCCGGACTTCGCCAATGCCGAGCGTTTTCCGGCAGCCGACGAGATCATCGTCGCCGAGCTGGATGCCCTGAGGGACGCCGTCGGCGTCGGTCCCCGGACCTCGATCCTCGTCATGACCCGCGGCCACGCCGAGGACTACGGTGTCCTGAGGTGGGCGCTCACCACCCCGGCGGGCCGGATCGGCGTGCTCGGCAGCCGCTCCAAGCGCAAGCGATTCATCGATGACCTCCGAGCCGAGGGACACGACACGGATCGCATCGATAACGTGTCCATGCCCGTAGGGCTCGATCTCGGCGCCGAGACCGTCCCCGAAATCGCGGTGTCCATCGTCGCGGAGCTGATCGCCCACCGACGCGGAGTCCGGCCCGCCCATGCCTGAGCAGAACGCGCTCGAGCCGCGTCTCCTCGCGACGTTGAACCGCATCCTGGCCGGACTGCCGGACGCGGGCCCCACCCTGTCCGGCCTGCTCGACTTCTGTAACCGCGAGCTCGAAGCGCTGTTCCCACGCCTGTGCACGTCGTTCGCATTCGCCCAGGGAGAACCCCTTCACCTCGTCATCGCTGCCGTTCCCCAGGACCCGACGACGCCCCTGCGCTTGGGAGCGTTGCTGGTGCCGGAAAACGCACCGGGCATCGCCCGGCTCGCGGGTCACGAGAGCGTCCTGGTCCGCGTTCCGTCCGAACTCGATACCGACGCCGCGTATGCACTCGCCGGGACCGGGTACCAACGCCTGCTCCTCGTCCCGCTCCTCGCGGATGGGGATCTACTCGGCACCTGGAATCTCGCGTCTCGCGACCTCGAGACTTTCGACCCGTCGGCCATCGATCTCCTGTCCCACCTCGGCGACGCCGTCGCCCTCGCGGCGAGCCGCACGCATCTCCAGGGTCGGGTCGAACAGCAGACGATTCAGCTCGTCGAATCCGAGAAGCTCGCTGCAGTGGGACGCCTCGTCGCGGGAGTCGCCCATGAACTCGGCGGACCTCTCCAGGCCATCATCAGCCTCGCCGAAGTGCTGGGTCGCAACCCGGAGCGGGACGATCGCCTGGAGGCGGCCAACCGCATCCTGCGCTCAGCGCTCCGTTGCCGCGGGATGGTGCAAGACCTCCTCACCTACGCCCGCAAGCATCCGCACCGTCTCGTGCCCGTCCAGGCCAGCAACGCAATCATGGACGCACTGGAGCTCGATCGGTTCTCCGACGTCGGCGAGGTACAGATCCACCTCGACGGCCCCCACGACGTCCCAGCGGTGATGGCCGACCAGCAACGGCTCACCCAGGTCTTCCTGAACCTCATCACGAACGCCCGCCACGCTACCGCTCTCGACGGGCAGCCCGGACTCGTGCGGGTCCGCATCGCCGAGATCCCTGGCGGCGAGTCCCGCCTCACCTTGCCCGACGACGCCACCGTCGTGCAGATCAGCGTCGAGGATCAGGGGCCAGGCGTTCCCGAGGAGATCCGCCTGAGTATCTTCGAGCCCTTCGTCACGACCAAGCCGGAGGGCCGGGGTACGGGGCTTGGGCTCAGCGTCTCGCGCAGCCTGCTGATGGACATGAGCGGGCTGCTCTACATCGACGAGACCTACGGGCCCGGCGCCAAGTTCGTCGTCGAGCTGCCGGCCTGCGACGAACCAGTGCCTCAGGTTCCGGACTCCGCGGACCCACCCCCCGCGGTGACCTGCACCGGCCAACGCATCCTGCTCATCGACGACGACCGCGAGATCCTCGAGACCTACGAGGTCATCCTCGGCCTCGACGACCACATCGTGCGCTCGTGCGATCGCGGCAAGAAAGCGCTCGAGATCCTGCAGGACGACACCTTTGACGTCATCCTCTGCGACATCCGTCTGCCCGACCTTCCCGGGCCGGCGTTCCTCCAGCACCTCCAGCAGACCCAGCCCGAGCTCGCGCGGCGCGTGATCTTCGCGACGGGCGACGTCGTCAACGATCAGACCCGGGCTTTCCTCGCGTCGATCCCCAATCCAGCGCTCCTCAAACCGTTCCAGGTCGAGGACCTGCAGCGCGCCATCGCGAAGATCACGAGCTGACGAATCGGTCAGCTCGCCACCCCCCTCCCTTCACCGCACGGTGAGCGGGAGCTTGTCGACGAATCGAAACGCAGGGTCGGCAGTGCCGAACGCCCGCAGAAGCCGAAGTGCCTTCGCGGGAGTCGGTGGCCGGATCGTCTTCTTCTTGAAGCGCGTCCGGCCATTGACGACGACCTGGACCGGCCGCGTCACGTCGATGAGGGACGCGGGCAGAAAGAGCTCGAAGCGGGTCACGCGCTTGGTCGACACCGTCACCTTGTTGGCCGCGATCTCCGCGCGAATCCACGGTGTGTGTTCCTCGATGTGCGCGAGGTACGCCTTCAGTTTCTGCGCCTCGTTCATCCGTCCGACGCCGGGAATCTTCACCGGACGGCCCGGCTTGTACGCTGATTTGTGGAGCCCGGTGACGCGGACCCAGTAGTGCCGGCCGTAGGTGAGATCGCGCACCGCGAAGTGGATCTTCTTCGGTGCCGGGTCTCGCCGACGCTCCAGCAGCTGGGAGATCACGACGGGATAGTGATCGGCGAAGCTCCCGTGCCCCCGGTTCGGGTCGAAGAGCGCTGTCGTCGGATAACCGAGTTCCTTCAGCCGCGCGATCGCCTTTCTGGCTCCCTCCACGAGCGCAGGCTGATCCTGCTCACCGTTCATGGAGTGCAGGCGAAGTGAGTGGAGGTTCACGAGCAGCGCACGGTCGCGTTGCTGCACCGCGCCGATGACCGGCATTGCGCCGGCGATCCGGTCGCTGTACCGCATCCCGAGGTCGAACGCGGCATGGCCTCCCCGCGACAGACCGCCCACGTACACGCGCGAAAGATCGAGCGGCAGCGTGCGAGCGAGCTCGTCGAGCAGGTCCATGTGGAGGGAACGCTCGCGATGACGGTAGCCCCAACCCTGCCCGTGGAGGTCCTTCGCCTCGGTCGGCGCAATGACGATGACCCCCTTGGGTCCGAGGAAGCGCCACACGTCTCGGAACGCCCAGCGCTCGGTACCGCCCGTTCCGTGGATCGTGATCCACACCGGCGCCCGCTGCCCCGGTTTCAGGCCTTCGGGGATGCCGATCGTGTACGTCGTCCCCCTCTTGACGCCAGGGATCGTGAACGGACGACCCGCGAACGTCCCGGCCTGTGGGGTCGGCCGCGCCGGGCCGGCGTCGAGGATCGCGTGGAGCTTCTCAGCAGTGAGGTCCTTGCGCGCATGCAGCTCTTTGTAGATGCGCCGCTCCTCGGCCGCGCTCTCCACCTCCAGGTAGCTCCAGACGAGCTTCGGGAGCGGCGGGGGCTCAGACAACGGCGCGGACACCTGAGCGTTCGCGATCGCACAGAGCAACGGGAGGAGAAGAAGAGAGCGCGTCATATATCTCGCCGGGACCCGCCGGCATCGACATACCGCACCCAACGGATCTCCTCGCGGGCAGCGAGAGCAGCCAGGACCTCGGACTCCGGCGGAGCGTCCAGGTTCAGAACCGCGAGCGCCTCCCCGCTATTCGGGTCGCGACCGACGCTCATGTTGGCGATGTTGACCCCCGCGTCGGCGAGGAGGGTGCCCAGGTGGCCGATGATGCCGGGTCGATCCTGGTTACGGCAGAACAACATCGCCCCTTCCGGAATCGCGTCGATGTTGAACCCGAACGCGCGGACGATGCGGAGGTTGTCCACTCCGAACAGCGTCCCGGACAGGTGCAGCGTGGCCTCATCTCCGTGGTGCACGGCGATGCGAAGCAGCGACTGGAAGGACTTGTGGCTGGGGCGCGATCCGTGGGACACGCGAATGCCCCGCTCGCGCGCGAACCACTCCGCGTTGATTCCGTTGAGCCGGTCGGTGGCGAACGGGCGCAGCAGGCCGAGCAGCACCTCGGTCGTGAGTGCGTCGCCCGACCCCGATGCGATCTCGCCGACGAGCGTGACGTCGATCTGGCGGATCCCGCCGTCCACGAGTGATGCCGCCACGGTGCCGAGCCGCCGCGCGAGCTGCAACCACGGAGCGAGCTCCGCCCGCGACGCGGGGTCGAGACCGGCCGCATTGACGGCGTTCTCCATGACCCCGTCGATCAGGAAGCGCCCGACCTGATCGGCGATGGCCCGCGCGACTCCGGCCTGCGCCTCCGCCGTGCTCGCGCCGAGGTGGGGAGTCGCGACGACGCGATCGTGGCGCAGGAGCGCGGCATCGGTGGGTGGTTCCTGCTCGAACACGTCCAGCGCAACCCCGCCGACGCTGCCCGACTCCAGGGCCTCGAGAAGAGCGACCTCGTCGACGATGCCGCCACGAGCCACGTTCAACACCCGCAATCCCGGCTTCGCCTTGGCCAGGAGCGCCCGATCGACGAGGTGACGGGTGGCGTCGGAGAGCGGGACGTGGACGCTCAGGAAGTCGACGTTGGCGACGAGTTCGTCGATCGGCAAGAGGCCGATGCCCATGTCGTCCGCGACTTCGGCCGTAAGGACCGGATCGAACGCCAGGACTCTCATCTTCAGACCGTGGGCACGCTGGGCGACCTCGCGGCCGATGCGACCGAGTCCGACGACTCCGAGCGTCTTCCCGGTGAGCTCGGTGCCCTGGAACCGTTTGCGGTCCCAGCGGCCCTCCCGGAGGCTCGCCGCCGCGACGGGAATCTGTCGGGCGAGCGACATCATCAACGCAATCGTGTGCTCGGCAGCCGCAACGGCGTTGCCGCCGGGGACGTTCATCACCACGACACCGGCGCGGGTCGCCGCCTCGAGGTCGATGTTGTCGACCCCGGTCCCGGCGCGCCCGACGACCCTCAGGTCCGGAGCGACGCTCAGCAGATCCGCATCCACCTGGGTCCGGCTGCGAACCAGGAGACCGTGGACGGACCGCAGCCGGGTCCTGAGGGCCTCGGCCGAGATTCCGGCCTCATCCAGGACCTCGATCCCACGCCCATGGAGCGAAGCGAGCTGTTCGGCATCGAGGGCGTCCGCCACGAGTACGCGCAGGGGTGCGTCCGACATGCCCGAATCCTGCGCGGCCGCCCGGGTTGCATCAAGACAATGAACCCAAAGACCCGACGTAGGCACTGGCGTCGACGCACCTTGGTGACGCCCCCCACCCCCTGATAGGCTCGATGGCCGGCCGCCACCCCAGGCCGGCAGTGCGCGGAGATGCCTGCGATGCGACTGGAATCCCACTCCTGGTTCCGCACCGAACCCAGGAACGTCAAAGAGAGCCTCGATCGTCACATCCTGGCGGACGGCCTCGACCTGATCTTCGATCCCTCGTCCAGCCACGACGCGTGGATGGTGGACGCCCGGGACGGGTCCGAGTATCTCGACCTGTTCTCGTTCTTCGCCAGCCTGCCCCTCGGGTTCAACCACCCGGGGCTCCGGGAGGAGGCCTACGTCGGTCGGCTGAGCCAGGCGGCCGCGATCAAGCCGACCTGCTCGGACGTGTATACCCAGGCGATGGCGGACTTCGTGGCGGCCTTCGCCCGGACCCTCCCGCCCGCGTTCAAGCACCTGTTCTTCGTCGAGGGCGGGGCGCTCGCGGTCGAGAATGCGCTGAAGGCCGCGTTCGACTGGAAGGTGCGCAAGAACATCGCCGCCGGCCGGTCCGAGCGTCTGGGCAGCCAGATCATCCACTTCCAGAACGCGTTCCACGGACGCTCGGGCTACACCCTCTCGCTCACGAACACCTTCGACCCACGGAAGACTCAGTACTTCCCGAAGTTCGACTGGCCGCGAATCGACACCCCAGGCCGCCGCTTCCCCGAGAACGCCGAAGCGCTCGCCGCCGTCGAGGCCGCCGAGGCTCACAGTGTCGCCCAGATCAAGGACGCCATTTCGAGGAATCCGCACGACATCGCAGCGCTCATCATCGAGACCATCCAAGGCGAAGGGGGCGACGTCCACTTCCGACCGGAGTTCTTCCGCAAGCTCCGCGAGCTCTGTGATCAGGAGGAGATCATCCTCATCTTCGACGAGGTGCAGTGCGGCATGGGGTTGACCGGGCGCTGGTGGGCGTTCGAGCACATGGGCGTCGAGCCGGACGTGTTCTCGTTCGGCAAGAAGACCCAGGTCTGCGGGATCGCCGCCGGCCCGCGGCTCGACGAGGTCGATTCGGTGTTCGAGGTGTCCAGCCGCATCAACTCGACGTGGGGCGGCAACCTCGTCGACATGGTGCGCTGTGAGCGCTTCATCCAGATCATCGAAGAGCAGAAGCTCCTCGACAACGCCCGCGACGTCGGCGCCTACGCGCTCGACCGCCTCGAAGAGATGGCGGCCGGGCACGGAAACGTGGACAATGTCCGCGGGCGCGGCCTCATGTGCGCGTTCGACCTCGCCGACACCGCGACCCGCGATGCCGTCAAGGGTGACCTGCAAGACAACCAGAAGGTCCTGATGCTCGCGTCCGGCCAGAGCACCCTGAGATTCCGTCCAGTCCTCGACTTCACGCGCGACCACGTCGACGAAGCCATCCGCCGCATCGACGCGGCGATCAGGAGCGTCTGATGCGCCTACTCCTCCTCCCGCTCGTCCTGCTCCTCACCATCACCGTGACCCCGGCCCAGCGCCCGGAGAAGAAGGAAAAGGAGAAGGAGAACCAGCAGGAGAAGGAACCGCTCGCTCTCGAGGAGCTCCGGAAGATCGCCAACGAGCAGGTGGAGCAGATGGCGGTCGAGTTCAAGAAACGCCTGTCGGAAACCGTCCCGACCCTGCGCCGCATTCCCATCGATCGAGACTCTGAGCGCGCGGCGGCGTTGCGCAAGGAGCTCGTCCCGTGGGCCTCCGTGTTCCACGGCGAGTTCGTCAGCCTCATCGAAGTGGTGAAGGAGAAGCACCTGCGGGGCCACATCGCGGAAGTCCTCGCCGAAGCCAACTCACCCAAGGCTGCGACGGGCCTGCTCGGCCTCGTCGGAAAGGAAGGTGCGGGCCTCGACCTCCTTTGCATCCGCGCGGTGGGAAGAATGGCGGACCCCGGTGACGACGCTCGCGCCAAGCTGGTCTCGATCGCCGAGACGGCGGAGTCCTACGTCCTGGGCGCCGTCCTCATCGCGGCCGCGCGAACGGGCTGCAAGCAAGCAGCCGAGCTCTCCCGCAAGGTCGTGACGTCATCCGACTCCGTGCCCGCCCGGGCGCGCGCCATCACCGCGCTGTCCATCACCGCGGATAACCCGCGGAACGACGTCCGCCTGATCGCCAAGTACGCGGGCAAGGAGCAGGACAAGGTGATCCGCCTCGCCGCACTCCGGGCGTTCGGGCGCTACCCCGGCAACCTCGACAGCCGCCGCGTCCTGCACGACACGCTATCGGAGGACGACAGCGATCTCGTCGGTGCCGCGCTGGACGCCTTGGAGAAGGTCGCAAGCAAGGAGACCTCCAAGACGTACCTCCTGACCCTCGTGAAGTCCGACGCGGAGCTCGAGCTCCGCGAGCGCGCCGCCCGCATCCTCGTCCCGCTCGGCAGCGTGGCCGGCGCCCGCCATCTCGTCGAGCCCCGGAAGAGGTACGCCGACCAAAACCGCCGCAACGACGACGCGCAACGCACTGCCGCCATGGGTTACTACGACCTCGGTTCCTACGAGGACGCGATCACGTATTTCGAGCGGGCCGTCCGCGTCGCCAACGCCACCACCCGCTACGAGCTTCGCGTCTGGATCGCCAAGTCCCGAGCCCACCTCGGCAGCTTCGAACGCGCCGCCAAGGAGCTGAAGGACGCCGGCTACGAGTCCTTCCACCTCTTCCGCGACGAATCGGCCTTCGCGATCATGATGAAGCACCCCAAATGGGCGCCGCTCTTCGCGGAGAAGAAGACCTCGAAGAAGCGCTAGGAGCTCGCGCGGAAGAAGAGCAGGAACGCCGAGGAGGACCCAGCCAAGAACCAGATCGGATCTTGCGTCTCCTCCTGGGTTCCCGGGTTCTCTTCAGGACCTCTGTTCTCCGGATCCTCTACCGCGCAGGCGCCCAGGAAAGCGCGGAAGCGATCGGGCCTTTCGGAGCGCGGACCGAACTACTTCCCGTCCATCCCCCCCGACGCCAGGTCGAAGGGGTCCCGCAGGTCTTCGAGCGGAGTCAGGAAGCGGACGGACTGGAACAGCTCGAGGAACGCCGGTTTCGCCGCCTTGAAGTTCAGCTCGGGAGCGGCGCAGAGGATGACGAAAGCGTGGCCCTGCTGGTCGAGGACGAGGGCGCCCAGGGTCCGGACGCGGGAGCCGCGGCGATAGCAGGTCGCGGACCAGCGGAGACCCGACCGGTCGCCGATCCGGGCCGGGAAGGCCCCGTCCGAGCGAAACTCGGTGGATTGACGTTCCATGCGGGACAGGACGTTGAGGGCGATGCCCTCCTCGGTCGCGTCCTTGGCGATGTTGTCGATGCGGAGGACATCAACGGTTGCGCGGAGACCTGGACGGAGCAACGAGGCAACGGCACCGCGACGCTCGCCGGGGATCAGCTCCCAGGCCAGGTCCGGCCGCAGGAACCGGAGCCCGGTCGACTCCGACACGACCTCGAGTCCGAGGTCCTCACCCTCCGGCCCCCCGTCGCCTCGCGCAAACCCGAGCACCTCGCTCTTGGCGGCTCGCAGCGAAACCAGTCGCGGCGATCCGAGCTCTTCACGGATGACGTGGCCACTCATGTCCAACCACGTCTCCAGTAGTCGTTCGCCAAGCTTGCGGCGGAACACGAGGACATCGCGGATGCGACCGCGGATCCCGATGCGTTCGACGTGACGTGCGAGGGAGACGCGTCCGAAGGTAGCGTCCCGAGGGCGGAATACGCGGAACTCCGGGTAGCCGCCCTCGGGCGGTGGCTCACCCGCCAGGCGGCGCAGGAGCATCCTCGGGAACTCCACATCCTTGCGGAACAGCGCCGTGCTCTCGTAGAGCTTGCCCGCGCTCCGCTCCTTCATCACGAGGGACAGCCCTTCCCGATCCCCCTTGATCAGACGCGACGACGGACCGCTCGTGACGCTCGTCGAGAAGAACAGCGGACGGAGCTCGGCGTCGACGAACTCGCTGACGAGCAGATCCACGTCCGGCTGGGCGCCGGGGCGTTCCATGAACACGAGCCGGTCCCGCAGCACGTATCCGGGCACACCGTCCTGGGCCTCACGCTTGATCGACATCGTCCGGTACCCCACCCGACGGCCGTCGCGGTAGAGGTAGTGGAAGCTCTCGTGGTCGGGGAACCGTGACAGCGTCATCAACGCCTTCTTCGCGGCGACGCGGGTTGGGTCCTTTGCGACCTTGATGCTCGCGATCTGGTTCCGGGCGAAGGTCATGGTCCCGCCCTCGAACTCGAGGACCACGGACGAGGCGTCCTGTTCCACGATCGTTCCCTCGAACGTCGCCCCTCCCTTGAGACGAATCAGGTCCTGAGCCGGAATCAAACCGACCAGGAGGATCCCCGCGACGAGCGCTGCAACGTGATGTCTGATCATGGGTTGGAACCTCTCCCGTGTCTTCGCTGTTCATCGACCGCCAAAGCCCCAGGCCCTGAAACATTTCGTAGGGGGTCGGATGAAGGCCGATCTCCGGGCCGGTAGATTGGTGTTCACCCTGCACGGGGAACCCTGCCCAGACGCACGAAAACCCGGGACGACGCACCCGGCGCAGATCGTCAGAAGTGGCAACGAGGGAACGACATGGCCATGACGCGACACCTCAAGACCGTTCCGCTGTTGGTGCTGTTGGGCAGCCTCGCCCTGGCCCAACCGACCAAGCCTGAACAGGACCCGCTGCACCACGGCGCCGAGGTGCCGGAGGGCGCGGTCGGAGTCGTCGACGGCCTCCCCGTGACGCTGGCAGAGTTCTGCAACGAGATGGCGGCCCGCTACACCCGGCCCATCGAGCGCGACGGGCTCAAGGCCGTCGAGGCCCTCGTGGACGAGTACCTCATCACTCGCGAGATGAACAAGCGCGGGCTATCGGTCGAGACCAAGGAGGTCGACGCGCAGATCCAGGTGCTAGACGATCTCCAGCGGAAGCGATCGGGCAAGAGCCTGGAGGAGGTCCTGAAGGAGAACGAAGTCCCGATGCAGCTCTTCCGCCGGAAGATCCGCAAGGTCGCCGGGCTCGACAAGCTCTGCCACTCCGACCGCAAGATCCCCGCCGACAAACCGGTGTCCAACATGCACCGCAAGGGGTGGCTCAACGACTGCCGCCGGCGCGCGAAGATCATCATTCCCCCGCACAGCTCGCTCCCGA
Source organism: Planctomycetota bacterium (assembly GCA_002687715.1). Lineage (GTDB taxonomy): Bacteria > Planctomycetota. The sequence continues at coordinate 13,215 of NZBC01000268.1, forward strand.
AGGGCATCGTCGCCGCGGTCGACGGACACCACATCTCGACCGAGCGCTTCACCCGCGAGATGGCGGTCACCCTCGCGCCCGCCAAGATGGCCCGTGTCATCGAAGACATCATGCAAGAGAAGCTGATCCTGAAGCTCCTCGCGTTCAAAGGACTGAAGCTGACCGAGGCCGACCTCCTCGCCGAGTGGGACTACCGCAAGGCCAGGTTCAAGAAGAACCCCAAGTACGGCGCCATGCCGTACGCGGAGATGGTCAAGCAGCAGACCGGCCTCGAGGCGCACACCGTCCGTGCGTCGCTCGGCTTCCGCGTGAACGCGGCGATCGGCAAGATCGCGAGAACCGGGTTCACCCCGAAGGATCTCGAGCAGGCCTACGTCAAGCACAAGGACCGTTATGGCCCGCGCCTCGCGGTCAGCCACATCCTCATCGAAGCCACCGCGAACGAGTTGCGCCAAAAGACCGGCGTCCCCAGCATGGAACAAGGCAAGGTCCGCGCCGAGTACATCCTGGGTGAGCTCGAAAAGGGCCACCATTTCGAAGAGCTGGTCAAGGTCTGGAGCAAGGACCGTGCGACCAGACTCAAGAGCGGCCGCCTCCCCATGTTCACCCCCGGCAGGAACCCCTTCGAACGCACCATCGTGGACGCCGCGATGAAGATGCAGGTCGGCGAGATCTCCAAGCCGATCCAGTCGAGATCGGGTTGGCACATCCTCAAGCTGCTCGGCTCCGAACCAGCACCGCCGCTCTCCGACCCGGAAGTCGCGGAAGACCTCCGCCGCTACCTCGCGCGCGACCTGTTCACGAAGGCCTACCAGAAGGCCAAGGTCGGCATCCACCTCGAGCTCAAGTAGGCCGAGCGGCTCCCGGCGGCAGCCCGGATTTCGGCACTACGCCCGATGCAGGCGGCCCGGCAGCAGCAACGCCTGCACCTGGCCTCGACGTCGTCCGAGGACGCGCACCGCTCGCAACAACGGGCTGAGCATGACCACGACGTCGCGCTTGACCAGCGCGAACGGTGCAAGCAAGAGCGCCAGGATCGGTGAGCAGACGACGCGCAGGAAGTCCACGCCGAGCTTGACCAGGGTGTGGGGCAGTGACGCGCCGTGCTTCTTCGCAAGCAGGACGTCGGACTGTCCGTAGCGGCGGTACTGGCGGTAGAGGTCCCAGAGGGTCTCCCGGTGGACGTGCTGAACGATGGCGGCCCCGACGAGCCGGAGTGCACCCGCCGGCCGGAGCCGGCGCAACCGCCAGCAGAAGTCGGCGTCCCCGCCGGAGAACAACGTCGCGTCGAACCCATCCACGGCCCGAGCATCAGCCAGGCGCACGCCGAGATTCGCCGTCTGAATGAACGGCCCTCGCGGGTGGCGGAGCGTGTGGGACTGGGAAAGAACCTCCTCGCGCGCCGAGTAGCGCGCCACCAGGGAGCGCTGTTCGGGATCGGCCACGACCTCGCCGCCGACCATCAGGACGAGATCGTCCCGTAGCTCGACCACCATGGACGACATCCAGGACGGTGCGGGCCGGCAGTCCGCGTCGGTGAACAGAACCAGCCTGCCACGCGCGGCGGTCAACCCCGCGTTCCGGGCGGAATAGGAACCCGGCGTTTCCTCGGTGACCACGCGGAGGAGGTCCGGGTGCGCCCTCATCATCTCGCGGGCAAGGTCGCCGCTCGCATCGTCCGAGACGTTATCGACGGCGATGATCTCGTAGGCAACGTCGGTGTCCTGGCGGACCAGAGCTTCCAGGCATCCCTGGAGCGTGGCCGCCGCTCGAAAGAACGGGACGATCACCGATGCCTCGACCTCGCGTTCCGCCATTGAGAGGTTCTTCCCCTACACCACGGGACCCCGGGGTTTCCGGCGCCGATGGGCTAGCCTATCATCCCTCCCAGGAAGCCGCTTGCAGCACATGGACGACACCAGAGAGGGACGCTCGCGCCACCACCGCCGCACTCTGGAACTCGGCGGTCGGCTCCCCGTAGCCATGGTCGCGGCGTGCCCGTTCCCGGCCAATCGCGGCACTCCGATCCGCATCCTCCAGATGGGGGAAGGCCTCGATGCGTTGGGCTACGACGTTCACGTCGTGACCTACCCCCTCGGCAACGACCGCTCCGTGAAAGGGATGAAGGTCCACCGCACCCCTCCCCTGCGTTTCTACCAGGACTTCAGCGCCGGACCGAACTACGCCAAGCTCCTGCTCCTCGACCCGATGCTCACCCGTCGGCTGTATCAGGTCGTGCGTGAACACGGCATCCGCATCATCCACGCCCACCACTTCGAAGGCGCCTTGTGCGCCCTCGCGGTCAAGCAGATGGTCGGCAACGTTCGTGTGATCTACGACGCGCACACGTCTCTCCACGATGAGCTCTTCGACTACAGCTTCCGCGCGCCGCGCCTGCTGAAAAAGGTCGCGTCGGACGTCCTCGACTCCGGCATTCCCCGCTGGTGCGACCACGTCATCACCGTGTCGGACCGCCTGCGGCGATTCATCATGTCGTGCGGTGTCCCGGCGGCGAAGGTGAACGTGATCCCCATGGGGGTAAACGTCGGTGAGTTCCCGACCGTCCCGACCCAGGAGGCGCGTACGAAACTCGGCCTCGGCGATCACCCCACCGTCCTCTACACCGGCAACCTGGCACCGTTCCAGGGTGTCGATCACCTGCTGGCTGCGTTCCGCATCGTGTCGGAGACGTCACCGCAAAGCCAGCTCGTCATCGTCGGGAAGGAGACCACCGGGTACCGACGCAAGGTCGAAGGCATGGGCATCGCGAACCGCATCACGTTCGCAGGCGAGCGGCCGTTCGAAGAAGTCCGCATGTTCCTTGCCGCCGCCGATGTCGTCGTGCTCCCACGCGACAACTGCGTCGGGTTCCCGCTGAAGCTCCTCAATTACATGGCCGCCGGCAAGGCAATCGTCGCGTTCGAGGGCGGCACCGGCGACGTACTGCGCCACTTGGAGAACGGCTACGTGGTTCCCGACGGCGACCAGGAGGCCTTCGCACGCGGCATCCTCCACTGCCTGCATGACCGCGGCCTGTCCGAGCAGATGGGTCACGCAGCACGCGGGACGGCAGACACCTTCGACCTCGAAGCCATGGTCGCCCGCGTGGGTGCGCTCTACGAGTCCTTGCAGCTCGCTCGCAGCTTCGCTGAGACGGAGTGACGATGGCCTCGCCGCCCACCGTTTCCGTCGTGGTGACGAACTTCGACGGCGAGCACTATCTCCCGGGCATCATGCAGGCACTCGCGCGAACGGACTATCCGTTCCACGAAGTGATCGTCTCGGACGACGCGTCACGCGACGGCAGCCGCCTGCTCGTCCGCCATCGCTATCCGGACGTGAAACTCGTCACGAGCGACGCCAACCGCGGCCCCGGGCCCGCCCGCAACGCGGGCATGCTGGCCGCCTCGGGCGACCTGGTCCTGCTGCTCGACAACGACGGCTGGCCCTTCGCCGACTCCATCGCCCCCATGGTGAACCAACTCGAGGCCGACCCAGAACTCGTCGGCATCATGCCGCGCGTCATCCTCCGCGGCGATCCGCCGCTGATCCACTGCGACGGAGCACGGACCCACCCCAGCGGACAGATGTGGCTGCGGAACGGCCATGTCCGGATCGAGGACGCCCCGACCGAACCCGAGCCCATCACCAGCCTCATGGGCACCGCGATGATGGTCCGTCGCGACATCGCGCTCGGCATCGGCGGCTTCGAACGCGACTTCTTCTTCTACTACGAGGACCACGACTTCGGCACGCGGATGCGTATCCTCGGCGGACCGCTCTCATCGGCGCCGGCGGCGCGCATCGACCACCTCGGCGGCACTGCAGACCTTTCGTTCCGCAAAGGACGCTCCTACCCGCATCGCCGGATCTTCCTCATCGCGAAGAACCGCCACCTCTTCGCGCTCCGCAATCTCGAAGGCCGCACGCTGCTCGTCCTCGCACCGCTCCTCCTGGTGCACGAGGTCGCGCAGGTCGCGTTCGTCATGCTCAAGGGCTGGACCGAGCTCTACTTCCAGGGCCTGCGCTGGAACCTGACCCACCTCGGCCGCACGCTGCGCAAGCGTGATCGCATCCAGTCACGGCGGATCGTCTCCGATCGCTCGATCATGCAGCCCGGCCCGCTCCCGCTGCATCCGAGCGTCCTGAATGCGAAGGGACCGGTGGCCACGATCCGCAAGGTCCTCGAAGGCGCGCTGCAGACTCTCTGGCGGGTGCTCGAGCCCGGTCTGCGTCGCTGACCTCCCGCCTAGGGCACGGGGAATTCGCGCGCGAGGTCCGCGACCTCGGCGCGCACAAGGTCGGCGTCGCCGCCCTTGAGCAGGGCGTCGATCCAGCCCGCCACGCGGTCCATCTCGGTCTCCCCCATCCCGCGGGCCGCGCTACACGGCGTACCGAGGCGGATGCCGGAGCACACGGTTGGCTTCTCGGGGTCATTGGGGACGAGCTGCTTGTTCGCCAGCAGACCTCCCGCCTGCAAACGCGCCTCCGCCTCCTTGCCCGTGAGGCCTCGAGAGCGGACGTCGACGATCATGAGGTGCGTGTCGGTTCCGCCGGCGACTAGCTCGTAGCCGCGATCGATCAACACCGCGGCGAGACGCTTCGCGTTGCCGACCACCCGGCCGACCATCTCCTTGAACGCGGGTTGCTCCGCTTCACCGAAGCAGATCGCCTTGGCGAGAAGCTGGGCGCCGGTCGCGTGCGCCATGACGCCCGGGAACACTGCGCGATTCAGCGCCGCCTTGTGGAGCTCGCGGCTGAACACGACCGCGCCCTTGAGACCGCGAAGCGTCTTCTGGAGCGTCGTCATCACCGTGTCTGCGTGAGGAAACGGCGAGGGGTGATGCCCGGAGACGACGAGGCCGGCGAAGTGCGAGATGTCGGCGTGCAGCATCGCCCCGGATTCCCTCGCGATGTCGCCGAACGCCGCGAAGTCGAACTGGAACGGGCACGACGACCCACCCGCGATGATCATGTCGGGCCGGTGTTCGAGCGCAAGCCGACGCACCTCACTCATGTCGAGCAGACCGTCTGGAGTGAGTCCGTAGTGGACGATCTTGTAGAGCTGGCCGCTGTAGTTCCACTTCAGCCCGTGCGAGAGATGGCCGCCCTCGGCGAGACCGAGCGAGAGGATGGTGTCCCCCTCCTCGAGCACCGCGCGGTACGTCGCCTCATTCCCGCGCGTTCCGTCGGTCGGCTTGACGTTGACGTGCTCGGCGCCGGGGAAGCAGCGGAGTGCGCGCTCACCCGCGAGCTTCTCGACCTCGGCCACGGTCTCGCACGCAGGGTAGTAGTAGTTGCGCCCGTCGTTCTCCGAATAGAAGAGCGGGTAGCGCTCGGCCTCGCGCACCGCGGGGCTCGGATGGTTGTCGCTGGGCACGAGGTCCAAGACCTCCGCCCGGAACCGGACCTCCCGATCCATCAGCTCGAACGCGGCAGGATCGTTCTCTTGCAGGCTCACGCGAATCTCCCCTTCGACCTCACTTGAGCCGTTCGTACAGCGCTTTCAACCGTGCGCCGTACCTGCCGGCTCCGTCGGGGTCGATCTCCCGCGCGTCCCAAAGGTGGCGAACCGCTTTCTCGACGTCGTCGTCCTTCTCCGCGATGGCCGCAAGGACCACGTGCGCCCGTACCTGCCGCGGATGGATGAGGAGCGCCCGCTCCATCCACGCCCGCGCCTCGTTCGGACGCTCGGCCGACCACTCCAGCTCACCGAGTGCGAGGGTCGCGTGCAGGTCGGTGTCATCGCGTTTGATGACGGCCAGGTAGGACTCGCGAGCCACATCGACGTTGCCGAGACGCGCCTCGACATCACCGAGGAGACCGTTGATCTCATTGCTCTCGGACTCGATCTCGCGGGCGGCCAAGAGCTCGGTGCGCGCGGCCTCGTGCTTGCCCTCGCGCAGCAGGTGCGCGCTCAGCGCGGCCCGGGCGAAGAGGTTGTTGCCGTCCTTCTCGATCAGCGCCCTCAGGCGAGCGCGGGCGCCATCGTGATTGCCGGCCTCCCACTCGATCGCGGCGACGTTGATCGACGCCCGCGGGTGGTCCGGGTACCGGGCCAGCACCGCGTCGTACTCGGCCCGCGCGTTCGCGAGCAGAGCCGCGGCCTTCTCCGGGTCGCCGCTGCGCGCCACGGCCACCGCCAGCGATTCGTAGGCCAGACCGAGGTTGAACCGGGCCTTCATGTCGTCCGGGTCCTCGGCAACGGCCTCCTTGTACTCCGCGACCGCGATCGCGTAGTTGCCCTTGGAGTAGTGGTATGCGCCCTTGTTGAACGCCGTCTCGATGGGCGTGATACCACCACCCCCGCACGCGACGAGCCCCATCACGACGAGGAGGACCAGCCCCGCGACCGGCATCCATCGTGCGATCGCGTTCATGCTACTTGCCCTCATTCTCATCTCTTTGCTCGTAGGGCCGCGCGCGGCCGGACCGGCGCCGATTGCTCTCGTCCATCGGGTGGAGGCCGAGGATCTTCTCGTCATCACCGAACAGGACCACGGCCGGGTTCGCCCGGACCTTGCGCATGGCAATCTCCAGCTCCCACATGGTGCGCCGCAGGCTGGACATGGTCTCGGCCAGGTTCGGACGGTTATCGGTGATCGCGCCGTCGATGTTGTCCAGCGGCTTCATGACGGCAGCCACGACCTCGTCGACCTTGGTCTGGAGCGCATCAAGGCGCTTATCGAGGTCCTTCGTCCCGTCTTCGAGGTTGACGAGGATCTGCTTGACACGCGGCCTGCTCTCGTCGAGCAGCCCGTCGACCTTCTTCAACGCCTCGCGCGCCGCCGTCACCGTCGCGTTGCCGTTGTCGACCAGGCTGGAGACCTTGCTGATGATCTTCTGCTGCAGGTCCGTCCGTAACGTATCGAGCGTCGTGTCGGCGTTCTGCAGCAACCCGCGCAGGTCCTTCAAGACGGTCTCCTCGAGCGACCGGGGGTTCCCCTGCTGGAACAGCGGGCGGATGTCCTGGATGAGGAGGCTACCGTTCTTGACGAGGTCGTCGACGTTGGCAAACATGTTGTCGAGATGAGCGAGGTTGTCGTCGCTCAGGATCCGTTCGTTCGCCTTGCGCAACACCTGCTCGAGCTGATCGAGAGTCGGTCCGGCGACCTCCTCGAAGAGCTGCAACAGTCCAGCGACCTTGCCGACGACGGGAATCGGGTTGTCGCTCGAGCCCCAATCCGGCTTGTCGTCGCCGAAGATCTCGAGGGCGCCCTGCTGCTGGTCGATCGGCCCGGGGTGGATCTGGATGAAGTGCTGGCCGAGGAAACCGTCCTGAACGAGGAGCGCGCGGGCAGACTTGCCCGCCAGCTTGAGCCGCCGGGTGTCCCCTCCCTCGGTCTCGACCTCGTCTTCATCGATCTCGAACCAGACCAGGATCCGGGGCGGATCCTTGGGGTCCTCGAGGACCCGACCATCGACGGCCTTCACCGCGGCGGCGTACTCGTCCCACGACTGACCCGCGCCCCACAGATTGCTCCAATTGGTGTGGAACGAATCGACGTCCACGGCCGGGGCATACTCGATACGGGTGACGCGGCCGACACGACGTCCGCCGATGGCGACCTTCGCCCCGACCTCGAGCGTATCGACCTGCGGGAACATCGTCTGGAAGGTCTTCGTGCTGCCGTCGAGGAACCCGAGCAGATTCAGTCCGCCCACCTTGAACGCAAAGAGACAGAACACGAACACCGCCAGCAGGATGAACCCGCCCGAGACGATCTCGCTTCTTCGGTAGTTCGTCGCCATCCGTCCGCTCCTCGGCCGACCCACAGATCGGATCGGTGTTACATCAGAAGATCGTTCAGGTAGTCCTCGGTGCTCACTACCCCGCCGCCCGGCCCAGTGAGGTCACCAGTCCGGAACTGCTTGATCAGCGGGTTGTCGCTGATCATCAGATCATCGAGCGTCCCGTCGAGGATGACCGGCCCCCTTGTCCAACATGATGATGTGATCCGCGATCCGCTGAACGCTTTCCATGACATGGGTGACGACCACGTTGGTCATCCGCATGGTCGTCTTGAGTTTGTTGATCAGCTCGTCGATGCGGGTCGTCGCGATCGGGTCGAGTCCCGCCGACGGCTCGTCGTAGAACAGGATCTTGGGATCCAACGCGAGGGCGCGTGCGACCGCGGCGCGCTTCTGCATGCCGCCCGAGATCGCGCTGGGTCGCCGGTCCGCCGCGTGCAACAGATCGACCTGGTAGAGCTTCATCTTCACCATGGTCTCGATCGTGTCGGCGTCCAGCTTGGTGTGGTAGCCGATCGGCAACGCAACGTTGTCGGCGATACTCATCGAGTTGAGAAGCGCGCCACCCTGGAACATGACTCCGAACTTGCGTCGCACGTCGTCGAACTGACGCTCCTTCATCCCGCGCGTGCTCTGACCGTCGATGACCACCTCGCCGTCGGTCGCCCGCAACGCCCCGATCATCACGTTGAGCAGGGTCGACTTACCACCGCCCGATCCGCCCAGGATGCACAGCGTCTCCCCGCGCTGAACGTCGAAGCTCACACCGCGCAGCACCTTGACGTCACCGAAGTGCATGTGCACGTCGCGAACCCGGATCATCGGCTCTTTCGCCGGAGAGGCTTCGGAGCCCGGTTGTGTCGTCTCGTCAGAAATCGTCGGGACTCCCTACGCGAACACGTACTGGATGAAGAACGCCCCCATGATCAGGTCGGCGATGATGACCACGACGAGACTCGACACGACGGCGACCATCGTGTTGCGGCCAAGGCCCATGGGTCCACCCTCGGTGATGAGTCCGTAGTAGCAACAGATCAACGCGATGATCACCGCGAACGCGACGGACTTCACGAGGCCGGCGATGACATCGATCATGCCGATGCCATCGGTCGTCCGCTGGATGTAGGACTCGGCGCCGATGTCGAAGATCGCGTACGCCACGAGTCCGCCGCCGATCATGCCGACGATGTACGACAGCACGACCAGGCACGGCATCATGATGACCATCGCGAGGAAGCGCGGGGCGACGAGATAGCCGACCGGGTGGATCGCCATCGTCTCGAGCGCGAGGACCTCGTCGTTGATCTTCATCGACGCGAGGACCGCGGTATACGACGCACCGACGCGCGCCGTCATGATGATCGCAGTCATCACGGGTCCGAACTCACGGCACACCGCAAGCGCGACCACCGACGGAATCAGTCCGGTCTGGCCGAAGTCCTTCATGACCGGCCCCATCTGGATCACCAGGATCGCGCCGATGAGGAAGTTGATCATGAACACGATCGGAAACGACCGCGCGCCGACGTTGGACAGCATGGGGAAGAGCTGACGCCGCAGCTTGCTCCGTCCGACGAACGGCCCGATGAAGCTGTAGTACGTCGTCAGCAGGAATAGGTGCCACACGCCGCTCACGTGCCTCAAGAGCCCGACGATCGGGGCCCTGAACGACAAGAACGAGCGACCGATGCGACCGAAGAACGACCCGATCGGTCCAGAGGTAGCGGCCTCCGGCGTGCTCAACCGCCGCTCTCCTCGATCGTGAACACCTGCTGCAACATCGCGAGTTCGATGACCGACTTCACGTTCGGACTCGGATCGAGCAGGCTGTACGCGACGTTCGCCCGGTTCGCGTCCTTCATCCCTTGGATGAGCACGGCGATGCCCGATGAATCGATGTAGGACACGTCCTTCAGCAGCACCTTCAGCGTGCTGGCGCCCTTGAGGGCACCGAGAATCCCATCCTTCACGTCCGGCGACGAGTCCATGTCCACCTCACCGGAGATGGCCAGGATTCGAGCGTCGCCTTCATCGTGGGTTTCGAGGTTCGCCATCCTCTTGCTTCCCTTCGGGGATCTTCTTTTCCAACACGAGGGCCAAGCGCCCCGGCTTGCCCGGCTCGGGCTCAAACGCGACGTGATCCATGATCTGGTCGACGAAGTGAGTTCCGAGTCCTCCCGGCCGCACGTCCTGGAGATCCCGCGGCCTGATGTTCTCCACGTCCTCCTGCCCACAGAAGTCTCCGATCCGCAACCGGACCAGACTCTCCGTCACCTGGACACGGGCGGTGATCATCCCGTCATCCAGGTTCTTGGATTGGTGCTTCACGATGTTCGAACAGGACTCGTCGAGGGCCAGGATGATCATCCCGGACTCCTCGCCGAAATGCTCCTCGAGCACTGGTTTGAAGAAGGCGCGGACCACCTTCAGGTAGCGGGCGTCCGCGGGAACCGTCACACCAAACGCGCGTGGTGGCATGGAGTTGGAGGGTCCGTAGGTCTCCAGTCGGCCTCCCGGCCGAGGCGCCGGCGATGCTATCAGACCCTCAAAAACCGCGCCACAGGCCCAACGTCGGTACTCCCGCCCTGAACAGAGCCTGCTCTCTTTCAGGCTCCGAGACGCGAGGATCCACGGCCGCCAATCGGGCCGCCTCCATCGGGAGTCCGAGGTCCAACAGCCGCCGCACACCGACCCGTCCGTCACGCCACCACGTCCCGAGCTCCGGCATCGGCGCGCGCACGAACCCACAAACCGCCGTCGTCCCGCCCGCCCTCACCACGACGCGCCCCACCTCCCCGACCCGTAGCCCGTTCCAGCCCTCCGGCCACGTCAACGACCGCCCCGTCGTCCGCCACCGACGCGCCGCGCCCTCCCGCGCGAGCTCCACTTCCACCGGCCCACCCACCCCCGGCACGACGAAGATCACAGGCGGAAACGCCGACACCACCCGATGCCGCGGATACAGCACCACCGCCCCCGGCACGCCGCACGCCCTCACTCCCCGCGGCCGCACCCACTCCTCCGGGCGACCTCCCCCACCACCCCGGTCCGCACCGCACCCCCCGATCATCAAGACCATCACCCCCAACACCACGCAGCGTGCCACACCAACCGGACGCACCCGATTCCCCACTGTCCCGACCCCAACCCGGAAACCCCGCGCCCCGTCTTGATCCCCTCGCCCCACCTCATACCCTGTGTCTCACGGAAGCCCCTGTAGGCTAATTGGATAAACCACCGGCCTCCGGAGCCGGATTTCCGCGTTCGAGTCGCGGCGGGGGTATCGAAGGGCTCCTCTTCCCACCCGGGAGCGAGGGGCCTGCTTCGTTTGGGCCAGTAGCTCAACCGGATAGAGCAGCGGACTTCTAATCCGCAGGTTCGGGGTTCAAGTCCCTGCTGGCCTGTTCGTCACCGCCCTGCGTCCAGGCCGCCTCGGGAATCCGAACCGTGTGCGACAGGTCGCTCTCTGCCCCGCCCCTCCACAGCCGGTGAGAAAACCCGTCTGGCGTGCGCAGCTCGGCGGCATTCCCAAGGAGGCAGCCTTCGTGACTCAGCCACTCCCTGAACGGCGTGCGCCTACGGGTCGTGAGCATCACCACGAGCTCGTGCGCACGGGGCTGCCTGCTCGTTGCTCCGGGGGCGTGGTTGTCAGCCTTGGCCAAGGAAACGACCACGCCCTCCGGGGTGGCGACCCAGGGCTCCGCCCCCCCCTCCGTCACCGCGATCGAGGAGTCGCAGGATGACCCACCCCCCAAGCGGGAATGCGAAAAAGCCACGGACGGTAGTCGCTTCTGGTAGCATCGTCTCGGGGCCAGTCGCCGCGCTTCCGCCAGGTGGAAACACCGAAACGGAACCCCAGGTGCGCTGGCCCTCTCTCTGCGTTTCTTCGAACGGCCCCCTTTCAAACGCAAGTCCCTGGGCCACCATGATCTGCGACAATACTGGCCGCGGCCGCGCTTGATGCCGCTTTCCCCCGGTGATACCTTCGCGACCTCCATACGGAGGATGTAGCTCAGTTGGTTAGAGCGCCAGATTGTGGTTCTGGAAGTCGGGGGTTCGATTCCCCTCATCCTCCCTTTCAGCCAACCGGAGCCGTGCGCGCGCAGGCGCTGAGGTCCCCGGGGTCGCGCGCTTCGGGATGCTGCTTGCATTCACCGCCGGCCTCCCTTCGCTGCCCACACCCAGGTAGTGCGGCGCCCCCGTTCTCCGGCTCGGCCTCCAGGACGACGCGATGACCCACCGGGAAATGAAAGCGCCCGGACGAAGGGACCGTCCGGGCGCCTGCAGGTCTGGACCGACGGGTGCCCCGGGCGACGATGTCAGCCGGGGGCAACCGGGGGTCAGACGTCAGTTCTGGGTGTAGGGGCCGGCGCCTCCCGTCGAGCCGTAGCCGTGGAAGGTGCCCGGGAGGTCGTTGGGGTTGGCCGCGTTGAAGATCTCGTAGATGGGCCCGCTGGGGCCCGCGCCGATGTTCGGGCCGACCGAGAGATCCACGTTGTTGGCCAGGCCGATGGAGAATCCGGGGCTGATACCGACGATGGCGTCCGCCGAGGTCATGCCCGCATCATGGGTGAGGCCGATGTTCCCCGAGGCGAAGTCGAGGATCGCGCAGAAGGTATTGGCACCGGTGTTGGGGTACTCGGGGACGCCGCTGAAATCCACGGTGATGGAGTACGTCGTCTCCGTGTAGCCCACCGTGCCGCCGTTGTTCGGGCTGAGGTCGTCCCAGTACATCGAGATCCGCGGCAGGCCGCCCAGCATCTCCGGCTCGGTCTGGGTGAAGTCGTTGTCCCCGCCGCCGAACGTGATGAACCCGTTCGAGCCGATGAAGAGATCGGTGTACGCGACACCGTAGAAGAAGAACGTCGCGCTACTGAACGGGATGTTGACGAAGGCGTCGTCACCGAGGATGACGGGCGTCGCGGCGGGGCCCGGCATGCAAGTAGGCGGCGTGGAAACGGCAGCGACGATGACGTTGCAATCCTGGCTCAACGCCAAGCCGTCCGGGTTGGCGGGATCGGTCCAGAATGCCTGGGCCGTCAGTGAGGCTGGAGTATTGGGCATGTTGCCGCTCAGGGTCGCGCTTCCGCCAGGCCACGGAAAGGGAGCCGGGGTCGCGGTGCCGGTGCTCAGCCAGGTGATGGGCGCCGCCAGGTTGAGGTTGATGATCTGGCCGCTGGCGGGAAGCGTGAAGCCGCCGCCATTCGCCGGAACGCCCGCGCCCGTCTGCACGGCGATGTCGTAGACACCGGTGTTGGTGCTGCCCAGGTTGAGGGAGAACGGGGCACCGGTCGCGTAGGGGGTCGTGGCCGCCGTGGCCGCGCTGGGGTTGGTCTGCTGCACGCCGTCGAAGTCGATGCTGGCGTCCGGGCCGTTGAGCTCCCACTCGGGGATCAGCGGAACCAGGACCCCGCCCGACTCGGAGACGGTGAGGGTGTAGGGACCGGCATTGGTGCTGAAGCCGCCCACGCGGACCCAGTAGGTCGTGCCGACGGTGCAGGCAATGACGATCTGGCTCTGGAGTCCGCAGAAGTCGTCGTTGCAATCCTGATTGACGAGCGCGGCGCAGGCCCCAACGAAGGAGGACAGGGTGGTGTCGTACGCGGGGCTCACGCAGGTGTTACAGGTCACCGTGCCACCTCCGAGGGCCGTGAACACGTACCACTCGTCGTTGGAGCCGGCCGACGACCCACAGGGGACGGGCACGCCGCTGGACGTGAGAATCGAGGTGTCGCCGATGGTCGTGCCGGCGACAAGCGGCAGTGCGGTGCATGGGGTGTCCTGGGCGGGGACGCAGGAGATCGCCAATAGGAGGACGAGAGCGATGCGCATGGGAGGAACTACTCCTGGTGAGATCGGGGAAATGGGGAGGGCAAACGCTCCCTATAGGAGCGGTCAGTTCCCTGGATGGTACCCCGGCGCCTCCCCCGAGGCCAAGCATCTCTTCGCCACCGGGGCGCCATACGCTCTCCGTCGGAATCCCCCCGGATCTGGACCGAGGACGGGTGCGGATCCTTTGGGACGACGCTGAGTTCGTTATTTGACAGTGGTTTATGACGGTCGATGTCTAGAAAACCAGGGCCTTCCCTGC
>NZBC01000269.1 GCA_002687715.1 Planctomycetota bacterium
GCGCATCGACGGCGATGACCACCGGCGCCGAGCCCCGGCCTGCGTCCTCGTTGAGCCCCCGGCGTGCTGGTCCGCGCGCTCCCAGTGCCAGCGCTCCGTCCGTTGCGCCGGCGTCCGCGCGTTCACGAGCGCCGACGCGTTCGCGACGTTCGGGAGGGTCCGCGGCGGAGGCCGCGCGCGACACCATGGGACCAGAGTTGCCCGCCGAGGCCGCCGACCTGGCGCGCGAAGCGTCGTCGGTCGGTGCCCGGCGGATCGACCCCACAGCGATGGTGCGGCGCGGCCGGCGCCCGGCTCCCGCGGCGGGTGCGACTTCGGCGGCTCCTCCTGCCGCGAGGATGCTCGTGCAGGCCCGCCGGGCCCAGGTCGGCGTGCCCGAGTCGCCACGTCCCGCCATGGCCCACGCGCAACGTCGCGGTACGGCCAAGCGCCGGGCGCTCCAGCGCGGCGGCGGCAGCGCCGAGACGGAGGCAGCAGTCCTCGCGGGGCTGCGGTATCTCAAGTCGATCCAGCGCCGCAACGGCTCCTGGGGTCGCAATCACCGTCACAACAAGTACGGGGACTTCCGCGTCGGCAAGACCGCTCTCTGTTTGCTGGCGTTCCTCGGATCGGGACACACCCATCAGGAGAATGGCGAGTTCCAGGAGACGGTTCGCCGCGGGCTGGACTGGCTCATCTCGCAGCAAGACCGTCCCACTGGACACTTCGGGGACAGCTCCGCCTACGGGCACGGCATCTCCACCTACGCGTTCGCGGAGGCGTATGCGATGACCCGCGATCCACGCCTGCGCGGCCCGCTCCGTCGCGCCGTGGGCCGCGTCGTTACGGCGCAGATGACCTCGCGCGAGCGCAAGCTCGACGGCGGCTGGCCGTACTACTACCGCGACCCTGACCGTCGCCATGACCGCTTCCCGCGCATGTCCGTGTCGGTGTGGCAGGTGATGGCGCTCAAGTCGGCGCGCATCGGCGGCATCAACGTCCCCGAAACATCGCTCCAGCGCGCGAAGCGCTTCGTGCTTGCGGCCCACGACCCGCGCTTGCATGCGTTCCGCTACAACCATGATCCGGAATGGTTGAGCACGTCGTACCCCACCCTCCCCGGCACCACCCCGGCAGCGTTGTTCGCCCTGCAGCTCCTCGGCGGCGATCGGACGGGCGAGGAGTATCAGACGGGGCTGCGCTACATCGGGCGACGCCCCCTCATGACTCGGTGGCGGCGCTACTCCGATGAGGAGTTCGCCACTCGAGGACTCAGCAACCTCTACTATTACTACTACGCGACCCTGGCCCTGTTCTTCGAGGGTGGCGATGCGTGGAAGCAGTGGAACTCCAGGCTCACCCGTCTCCTCGTGGGCGGTCAGGACCGCGACGGATCGTGGCGGCCTGTGTCCTACTACGCAGAGTACGCACGCGACACGGATCGCGACCGTGTCTATACCACGGCCATGAGCGTGCTGATGCTCGAGGTCTACTACCGGTACTTCACGCCGCTGCTGACCTCGATGGAGAAGTCCAAGTAGCCGGGCGGGAGGGCTACTTCTTCCGCTTGCGGCCGAGCGCCTTGCGCAGGATCTCCCGCAGGTCCTTCTTCCTGGGCGTGTCGCCGTTGTAGAGGATCTTCCCGTCCTTCCCGATCACGATGGACCACGGGCTCCACTTCGGGTGGAAGGTGCGCCAGGTCTCCGAGGCGGCGAGGCCGTCG
The DNA here is from genome assembly GCA_002687715.1 of Planctomycetota bacterium. Lineage (GTDB taxonomy): Bacteria > Planctomycetota. The sequence continues at coordinate 1,703 of NZBC01000269.1, forward strand.
ATGGTGATGTCCTCGAGTACGGCCGCCTTCGAGCCGGCGCGGCGCGCCACGGCGACCGCAGCATCCCAGGTGTTGACCCGATGGGCCTCGGCGACGGCGTGCATGTTCACGAAGACGATCTCGCCGTCGTCCGCGTGGTCCTTCTCCATCGCGACATGGACGGGAAAGCCACGGCTCTTGCAGCTCGGGCACCTGGCCTGGAAAACGAAGAGCACGACCACCTTGCCCTTGGTGGAATCAGGCGTTGGCGGCAGCGGGGCGCCGTCAACGAGGTCCCACTTCTCTGCCCACCAATCGGGGGCTCTCCGCCCCGCGGGGATGGTCTTGCTGCCGTAGCCCGACGCCTTGGTCGCCGACTTCCAGTCGGTCATCTTCGCCGTCAGGTGTTTGGTCTTTCCACCGCGGACGATGGTCATCACCGCGTGCTTGCCCGGGGCGATGTAATACAGGCGGTACCGGGCTTCCTTGGCGTCGCGGATCGGGAGCTTCTTGGCGGCGTCCTGTTCATCCTTGGCGTAGACCGTGATGAGCTGATCGCCGGGCTTCAAACCCGCCTTCGCGGCCGGGCTCTTCTTCAGGACCGAGCGGACCACGACCCGTTTGCCGTCGCTCCCCAGCGCGACCCCCAGGATTCCGGGCAGCTTGGGCTGAGTGGCGCAAGGTAGTGCGAGCAGGAAGAGGACCAGCGTCGTTCGCATCGCGGTTTTCCCCTATGACGTCCCGTGCGTCGGAATCCAGGATCTCGCGGGCATTGTAGCGATCCGCGGGGAGGCGGATCACGATGGATCGGGCCGATTGCACCCAAACAAACTGCCCGAACAGCGGATCCACGTGTACGATGGGCCGGTTCGTACCGCCGACAAGGGTCGCCACCACGCAGGCACGCCTCGCACCGCCACCGCGAGACGGGAACCTGGGACGAGAAGGAGACGTTCCTTCAAGCGGGACGACAGGCAGAGGGGCGAGGCGTCATGGCGTTCGCCACTGGTTGCTGAAGGACAGGAGTCCTAGCAATTCGACCATCCCGGAAGACCCGGGATGGTCTAGAGAGAACCTCGCCCCTCTGCCGGTTTTCGTTCTTTGGAGCGCTCGGTGGGGACTTCGCGCTCGAGTCGTCGGCGTCTGCCAACGACTACTCGGACCGTATTCGGCGTGACCCGCCGATCCGTTCGTCTTTTCTCCAAAACCTGCGGCCGTTTTCTTTCATTCCTCCTTCTCGGGGGGAACCCGGCCAGCCCTTCTCGAAGTCCTCCTGATTCGACGACCGCGATGGGGGTCGACATCTGTACAATGTGCGCGTTCACAAGGTGCCGTTCGCCGACTGAACACGCTGAAGACAGGAGTCGCTCCTCGTACGTCCGTTGCGGACGAGTCCACCAGGATCGGGCCCTCACGGACCCGCTTCGGGTGGCCGTGCCGCACCACGGAGGTGACACACCATGTCTTCGACGGCTTCGGACAGCTCGACGATCACGCTGGTCGCCTGGTTGCTGACCTACGCGCTTCACAGCTCGCTCATTCTCGTTCTGGTCTGGGCGTGCGCGCGATGGCTGCCGTTCCGATGGCACGCGATCCGGGAAGGTCTGTGGAAGATCGGCCTCCTCGGTGGACTCGTGACCGCGACGCTCCAGGTGGGACTCGACGCCGATCCGATCGGCGGTTCTCTCGGTATCGGCCCGGCCCCTGTCTACCGCGGACTCGACGCGGAGGTGGGGACACCGACGCCGATCCCCGTTCCCGTATCACCTCTTCCCCCAGCCGTCGTGGTCATCGATCCGTCCGAGCTACCGTTCCCCGAGGTTGGAATCCCCGGCATCACCCGGCCGAAGGAGGCGGCGACGCTTCTGCTCGGTACCCCTCGCACGTCCGTCGGAACTCCCGGTGTCCGGCCCATGGTCTCGTCCGGTTCCTCACGGACGGTTCCATGGTGGATCCTCGCCCTCCTCGGGGTCTGGATGTTCGGAGCCGTCGTTCTTTTGGTGCGTCTCTTCGTGCTGCGCACCCTCCTCGCGCGGGCGATGCGGGATCGAAGGCACCTGTCCCACGGTCCCCTCGTCGAGGCGCTGCGACCGCTTGCGCGGACCGCCGGGCTGCGGCGGGCCCCGCGGTTGTCGCTCTCACCGACGCTCGCCGGTCCGATCGCCCTGTCGCGAACCGAGATCTGTCTGCCCGAGCGGGTCCTGACGGCGCTGCGTCCCGACGAGCAGGAGGGCATGCTTGCTCACGAACTCGCCCACATCGTTCGCCGAGATCACCAGTGGCTGATGGTCGGCGCGATCGTCCAGTCGATCCTCTTCTTTCAGCCCCTGAATCGCCTGGCACGCCGCAGGCTCCTGGAGGCGGCCGAGTACCTCTGCGATGACTGGGCGGTTCGGCGTACCGGACGCGACGTCGCACTCGCGCGGTGTCTGGCCGTGGTCGCCGAGTGGGTGAGCCGCGCGCCGCGCACGTGCGCGCCCGCGATGGCGCCGCGAGGCTCCGCGCTGCTGGGCCGGGTTCAGAGCCTGCTCGGCTCCGGTGATGTCCGACCGGCGGGCCGCTGGCCAAAGGGTGGTCTCACCGTCCTGCTGGCGGGCCTGGTGGCGTTCGGAACCTGGGCCGCGCCGATGGTGTCGCCTTCGGCCAGCCGGCCAGATCCCGTTGCCCGGCTCACCGCCGTGGGCGAGGGACGCGTGTTGATCCTGCCTCGCAACACGCGGGTGCTGTTGCAGGGACAGGGCCGGCTCCAGCTCCGCCATGGGGGCGGCGAGATCGCCCTCCCCCGGGACTGCCGCCTCTGCGTCAACGGCGAGAAGCGCCTCGAAGCGCGCTGTGGCGACCGCATCTGGATCGTCGGCCCGGGAGACCGGAGGTTGTGGCGGATCGAACTACTGGAGGTGGACTGTCCTCGCGTGCCTGACCTGGTCAACAAAGCCGAGGCGCGGGGGGAGTTCCTCATCGACATCGTGGACCGGCAGGTTTCTCGGGTGACGTGGAAGGGAACGGCCATCGGCGAGTATCAGATCGAACGGGGTGAAAACGGGGTCTGGTTCCTCGACGACGAGGGGCGCCGTGTGGTCGACTTGATGCCGATGCCGGCGGACGATCGATTCCGCGAGGTCGGGCAACTCCCCGCGTCCGCCGGCTTCGTTGCCACGCCGCTGTCGATCGAGATCCGCAATCGCTTGCCGAAGGAGGCCCTGACCGGCCCGGGGGTCATCCTCCGGCGCGTGATCGAAGACACGCCCGCGGATCGGGCAGGGTTGCGCAAGTGGGACATCCTCCTCGAGGTGAACGGAGAGGCACTCCAGTCGGTCGATCAGCTCGAGATGATCCTCCGGAACAAGCTGCCCGGAGACGCCCTGCGCGTAAGCGGATACCGGCTCACCGATGAGTTCTCGACCACGCTGACCCTCGAGGCCCCGAACCGGTGCGTGGCGGTTCGCCGGGGGACGTCGCACGAGCTGCGCAATCGATACATGGCCCGCCGACGCGCCCTCCGCGACGCGCGCGAAGAGGTGCAGGACCTGCAGGCCCGCCTCCGCGAATCCGGACGGAGCGGGGCCCGCGATCTGTTGACGGCGGCGCGGCGGAGCGTGGCCAGCATCCGTACCGACCTGGTGCAGCTCGCCACCGAGGTGCGGGAGCGGATCGGGCAGTCGGCCTGGTGGAAGGTGTGGCACGAGCCCAAGGGGGCGCGCTGCTTCTAAAAGACCTGATTTGCGGAAACCCTCGTGGGTAACGAGACGTCCAAAGGCTGGAGACCCGAGCGAGCTTGACGCCGGTCCGATCCCGGCCTACGCTCGTAACTGAGAGCGAGACAACAGTTTCGGAGAGGGACGAGATGAAACGGACCCTGGCCGTCCTCATCGTGGCGGTGCTGCCGGCGACTCTGGCTGCCTGCGAGCCCGAGAAGGTCGAATCCTCCCCCGCGGCGGCTCCCCAGCAAGAGCCGCCCGCGAAGAAGAAGAAGAAGCAGGAGGAGAAGCCGGCCGGCGAACGCCAGAAACGCAAGGTCGACGCCAAGGCGCGCAAGGGCAAGAAGCTCTCCCTCGCTGGCGTTCCCAAGCTGACCGGCGACAAGGAAAAGGACAAGCGGGCCCTCCGGATCGCGCTCGCAGGTCTCAAGACCGAGTGGGACAACAACAAGAAGTTGCTCGAGACGATGACCCACGATCCGAAGAAGAAGCCGGACGCCAAGCGCATCCGCGCCCTCAAGGCCAAGAACGACATGTACAAGGCCCGGGCCGAGAAGCTCCAGAAGCTCCTCACCCAGGTCCGTGGTCAGTGAACACAGGAACGTCTCGGACCCGGCACGGGGTCGGAGACGCGCACTACGGAGGTTTGGAAGCATGAGAATCCTTTGCGTGTTGCTGCTGCTCCCAATCGTCGCGTCGCTCATGGCGATGGACTTCGAAACTCGCTGCCATTCGCAGCAGTTCACCCGCGCGAAGCGGTCGCTCGACCGCATGATCCTCACCCAGGTTCAGCGTGACGCCATCAAGACGCACGAGGCTGCGTTCTACCGCGCGTGGAACAACACCCACCGGCGGAAGGGCTGCTCCCATCACGAGGCTCACGCAGTCGAGTTCATCGCTGCGGCTTCCGGCGTCCTCACCGACGCGCAGTTCAAGAGCTTCCGCAAGCGCGCCCGCAACGAGGTCGAGCACGTGCAGCACGAGGTCTGGCAGACCGGTGTCTACATCGACAACCTGATCAAGATCGCGGCGAAGTTGTAGCTGTGCCCTTCGATCGCGGCCGGGCGATTCCGGTCGAGGTCGAATCATGATTCATCGTTCGATCGCGCAGTTCAGTGGAATGGCGGCTCTCGTGGCCGCCATTCTCGCGTCCACGGCGTCCGCGTTTGCGTCTCCGCCCCAGGACCCACGACCCGATCCCGGAACGGCGAAGAGCGTACGGGAGGCGCTGATCCGCTTCGTCCAACGCCGCGAGCCCGGGGTGTCGACCGGTCCCATTCGCGCTCAGCTCGACGTCTACGAAATCGAACTCGCAGAGAGACTGGCCGGCGAGAAGGACGCCCGCCGCAAGGCGCGACTGGTCGCCGAGTACTTCTTCAAGCAGCAGCGCTACACGTCGCACGAAGATCTGGCGCATCCGGACAACTTCTACGTCGACAAGATGCTGATCACCCGCCGTGGCTACTGCCTCTCTCTCTCGGCCATGATCCTCGCGGTGGGAGCGCGTTTGAAGCTGCCGCTCCATGGTGTCGCGTCGCCGCGGCATTTCTTCGTGCGCTGGGACGACGGACGCGTGCGGGTGAACATCGAGACCACCGAGGGCGGTGCGATTCGCGACGATGCCTACTACGTCGCGCGCGGAACGCCACCGGAGGCGGTTCGGGCCGGTCTCTACCTCAAGAACCTGACGCCTCGGCAGGTCGTCGCGTACCTGATCAACAACGAGGGCTACGTGGTGTGGAAGCGGGGCGATGCCGCAGCCGTGGCGGAGCGCCGTTTCAAGCAGGCGATCGCGGTGTATCCCGGGCTGCTGGAGGCGCAGATCAATCTGGGGGTCGTAGCCGCAGAGCGCGGCGACGTGGCGACGGCGGAGCGTCACTTCCAGAAAGTGCTTCGGTGGCTGCCCAAGGACGCGGCGACGACGTTCAATCGTGCGCTGGCGGCGACCCGGGACGGTCGTTGCGCTGATGCGCTGAAGCTCATGGAGGACGCACGGCGGGGCGATCCGGGCAATCGTCTGCTCCGCCGCTATGCCGATGCGCTCGCGGCAGCGGTGCTGGCGCCTTCCAGCTGGGAGCCGTACCAGAAGTCCCTCGTTGCACGCTCAGCGACCTTGCGCAAGGGCTCCCGCTTGGGCCGCGGACTCCTGGGTCACTACTTCGGCAACCCGAATCTCGAAGGCACGGCCGTGATCCGCGTGGACCGAAGCGTCGCCTTCGAGTGGCGCTACGGCCGTCCTCACCCGCGGATTCGAGAGGACCGGTTCTCCATCCGCTGGACCGGCCATGTGGACATCCCGTCGAACGGCCCCTGGACCTTCTTCACCGTCGCGAATGACGGCGTCCGCCTCTGGGTCGATGGCCTGCGCCTCATCGACAACTGGAAACGCAATGAGGGCGCCCTCGACCAGGCCACTCTCCCCCTCCGGAAAGGGCTGCATCCAATCAAGCTCGAGTACTTCGATCACACTCGCTTCGCGGGGATCGAACTGCGGATCAAGCGCGCGGACGGCACGCGCGCTTTGTCGGCGGGGGCGCTGCGGCACATCCGACCGTAGCCGCGCTCCCATCAGCGGCGAGTCATGGACTCGATCGCCCGGCGGAGCCGCTCCCCCAGAGCGGGGTCGCGAGCCGCGTCGAGGGCTTCACGGGTGTAGCGCAGCGCGGCCGCGGAGTCGCCGCGGAGCTGCGCCAGATTCGCGAGCTGAGCGAGAAGATCAGCTTGCGGACTTGCGGTGCCGATGCGGTCTTGAAGTGTCGTGTCGAGGTCGGCGAGCATCCGGAGCAGGGGCGGGCCCTGGCCATCGTCCCGCAGAGCGGCGGCGAGATCGGTAGCGATGCGGACGAGGTCGGCCGCGGTGTGGGCTCGTTCGAGCGCATGCTCCCACGCGTTGATCGCGCCAGCGGTGTCGCCGACGCCGCGCAGGATTCGACCCTTCACGACGAGCGGGCCAAAGTCCCAGGGGCGGTTATCCGCGGCTTCGCCCATCCGGGCGGCGAGGTCGTGGAGAATGCCCCGGGCTTCCGCCGATCGATTCGAGGGCACGAGGATCCGTCGCGTCAACGCGATTCCGGACCGCCAGTCACGGGGCTCGAGGATCAGTGCGCGACGGAACGCACGCTCGGCGCCGCCGGTGTCTCCGATGCGTAGCGAGACCAGGCCGAGCTGGAACCAGGCCGGTGCGAGGTCGGAGAACCGGATGACGGCGGCATCGGCGACGCGGCGGGCCTCCTGCAGGCGATCCGTGTTCGCGGGAGCATCCTCGGGAGTTGATGCGAGCAACGCGCGGACCAGGTGGACAGCGTACTTTGGGACATGAGGTGCCCGGCGATCCGCCTCGCGCCAGGCGGCGACGTGAGCCAGATGATCTGCGGCAGTCGGCGCGTCCCCGCGGACCCTCGCGGCTTGGATGCGATCGTGAATCAGTCCAGCGTGGAGCGCCCATTCGGGAGCGTCTGCATCCTCCCAGTCGCCGCGGGGTGCGAACAGGAGCTCCGGGGTGAGGTACTCGCGAGCGCGGAGCAGGGTCAGGCCGCCCCCGGCCAGGGTCGCGGCGAGCAGGACGATCATTCCGAACCTCGCTCGTGTTCTGAGCGCGAAGGCGGACAGCGCGATCCCACCGGCCACGGGAAGGGCCAGGAAGCGCTCGGCGAAGTGCTCGCTCGATCGCACGAAGACGTTCATTGCGGGGAGCAACGGGAGCAGGAACAGACCGAGTCCAAACAGGCTCTCTCGGCGTTGCCTACGGAACAGGTACGGCGCCCATCCGACGATCGCGAGGCCGAGGAGCAGGGCGGCGATCCACGGGCCGCCCGGCCCGGATGCCGGTTCGGCGTACTCGTGACGGAGTGGGAATGGAACGATCAGAAACAGCGCGCTCCATCCGATCCACGCGAACGCCCATCCGACGCGTTCCAGGAACGACAACACCACCAGGGCGTGCTGGGTGCCCGGCGGACCCACGCTGAGGACGACGGAATACCGGAGCAGCAGTATCGGCACGACCCCTGCGAGCGCCGCGAGCGCAACCTGCCACCGGCGGCGGGTCGTCAGGCCGGGGAGGAGCGGGGCGAGCGCGACCAGCACCACGCCCTGCTCCTTGGACAGCAGCGCCAGCATCGACAGCACACCACCGACGAGGAGTCGCCGGGTCCCGCCCCTCTTGGCGAAGACGAGGAGCGCACCGAGCACGAAGACGCACATGAGGTCCTCCGCGCGGCCGCTGATCCAAAGCACCGCTTCCGAACGCGCGGGATGCGCGCTGAGGAGGGCGCCCGCGGCCCACGCCAGCGGCAGCGGGATGCCGAGCCGTCGCAGCAGGGCCATGAGGAGGAGCGCTGCGATACCGCACAACAGCTGATTGTGGACGTGCGGGACGATCGCCTGCGTCCGCGTGATGGGGACTCCGATGGTCTCGGCCACGATCCAGTCGATTCGGAACGAAAGCGTGGTGAGCGGGCGATGGAGGCCTGTTTCCTCCGACGGCCAGACTGGGCTGTGCAGGATGGTCGCGATGCCCACGTCCTCGGTCACGTGGGGATTGGCGAGGATGTAGGCGACATCGTCACGAATCAGCCCGCCTGGCGTCGCCGGTGCGCCCCAGAGCAGCGGCAGCGCGACGAGGATCAACGAGGCGACGAGGACGCGTGGGGAGATCATGGCGCTACTTGAGCTTCGCGCGTAGCGCGATGATGCGCGCGCGTTCGCCGGCCGACGGACCCCGCTGGCCGGCGAGGCGCAGGTGGGCGCGAGCGGCGCGGGGATGTCCGGCCTTCTCCGCCATCTCGGCCGCGCCGACGAAGTGTCCGGCAGGGGGCAGCAACGGCAACAGGTGCGATGCGAGCAGGCAGCACCCCACCGTCGCGCCTCCCACCGTCCGGGTGGCGATACCGACGACATGGCCGTGGGTGTCGATGAGCGGTCCGCCGCTGTTGCCACCGACGATGGGCGCCGTGACGTAGATCGTGTCCTGGACCTTACGGACCTCCCCGAGCGCGGGCGACGTCTCCGCGCGGCCCCCTTCGAGGATCGCCAGCCCGGTCGGGAACCCGAGCACCATGATCGGGTCGAGCTTCTCGACCGCCGGGTCGCCGACTCGCAGCGGCAGGGGTCGCGTTGGCTGCGACAGCGTCGCTTGCAGGATCGCGAGGTCGCTCTTCGCGTCCTGAATGTGGAATCGGCTGGAGTAGATCCGTCCGTTGCGTAGCTTGCGGCGATCGGGCTGAAGCCGGTCGGGTGCAGTGTGTACGAGCTTCAGCGAGGAGCGGGTCGAACTCCACGCCGTGTCGAGCGAGACGTTTCGTTGATCGGTGAGCGCTCGGGCGCCGACGGCCCAAGCAGCGAGGATCTGAGTCGATGGTTCGAGGGTCCAGCCGTCGTCGATCAGCTTGACGATGTCGGGTAGGAACTTCCACGGCTGAACGACGTGCTTGTTCGTGGCGAGGTGTCCGTCGGGCGATACGAAGAACCCCGTGCCGTATCCGCGACGGCGCTGGCGACGACCGTCCTTGCGAAGCACGTACTCCGACATGATGAGCACGACCGATTCGCGGCATTCCGCCAGGATGGTCTTGAAGGGCGTTGAATCGTCTCCGACCCAGGACGCCCGCACGCGCGTCGCGTCATTGCGGGCGGCTTCGCGGCCGAGTTCGTCGACGACGGCCTCCAGGCGTTCGATCCGGTCCTGCTTTGGCTTGCCGGCGTCGTTGAGGAAGCTCTGCAGCGCCGTCGCCAGAATGCCGGCCAGCAGGAGTGAGCCGAAGACCATCACGAGTCGGCGGGTGCGCCTGCGGTACAGGATGTTCCGCTCCGCGTCGACGAAGATCTCGGCTAGCTCGATCTCGCCGACCTCGAGCTTCTTCGCGATGTCGACCAGGCGCGCACGTTCGCGGGGATCGAAACGGCCGTCGACCCACGCAACGCGGGCCAGCATGCGCAGCAGGTGGGCTCGATCACCGGTGGGCAGCGTTTCCAGATCCGCTGGGCGACGGCGAACATCCTGCAGCGCGGTCGCCGGGAGGCGCAACGCGCGGCGATACCGCTCGAGGATCGCCTGCTCCTTCTCGGAGATCCCGCCGTCGGACGACAGCGAGATCAAGATGCGGTACGCGGCCAGCCTTGATTCCATGCGGCGCGATCCTACCCCGGGGCGGTTGGAGTGCCGGCTGGAAGTGCTCGCGGGGCAAAGCAGATTGCCTCACGGCCGTCGTGGATCAGCGGGTGGGCGTGCGGCCGAAGCGTCGTTCACGGCCGTGGAACCACGCCACGGACGATTGAAGTTCGGCGACGTCGAACTCGGGCCACATCACGTCGAGGAATCGGATCTCGGCGTACGCACTCTCCCAGAGCATGAAATCCGATAGACGGTGTTCGCCACCGGTGCGGACGAGCAGATCGACGGCGGGCGCCCCCGTGTCTTCCCCGCCGGCTTCGCCGAGGCAGCGGGCGTACGCGTCGCGGCCCCGCGCCTCCGAAGCCGCATACCGTTCGGCGGCGTCGAGGAGCCGGTCGCGGCTGGAGTAGTCGACGCAGAGCCGCAGGTGGAGCACGTCGCCATCGCGGGTCGCGGACTCGGTTCGGTCCACCTCGCGAAGCACGGCCGCCGAGAGGCGATCGCGACGTCCCACTATCGTGACCCGGACGCCCTCGCGCGCGCAGCGACGGCGCTCCTTCCGGAGGTAGGTTCGGAAGAGGGACATGAGAAGCGACACCTCACGGCGCGGCCGATTCCAGTTGTCCGAGGAGAACGCGTACAGGGTCAAGATGCGTACGCCAGCGTCCGGCGCGGCCTCGACGATCGAGTCGACCACGTCAGCGCCGCGGCGGTGTCCCTCGGAACGGGGCAATCCCCGGGCCTCGGCCCACCGGCCGTTACCGTCCATGATGAGGGCGACATGCAGTCCCCCGTCCACTTCCCTTGAACCCATGAAGCACAGCTCCGGGTGCCGGTCGGCGGCAGGCCCCCAGGTCCTTTCGTCAGGTATGCCGGGTGGCCTTGATCAGGGCTTCCATGTGGTCCAGATAGCGGTGCAAGGCGCGCTTTCCGGCCGCCGTGAGACGGAACTCCGTCTTGGGGACCCGGCCCTCGAACCCCTTGCTGCAGGTCACGTACCCGGCTTCTTCGAGCCGCCGCGCGTGTACCGACAGGTTCCCGTCGGTGGCGGAAAGCACGGTCTTCAGGTCGTTGAAGGACAGGCTCTTGTTGACGGCGAGCGCGCTCATGATCCCGAGCCTCATGGGCTCGTGGATGAGGCGGTCGACGTCGGACGGCTCCTCCCCTCCCGGGAGGCGCACCGTCTTCTGTTCGGCAGCGGGCGATCCCCGCCGGGCTGGTTTGCGGCCGCCCCGGGGCCCCGCGCTCGCGGCGCGCCTAACCACCGTGCCGCTTCCGGATGATCTGCCCGAACGCGATGTGAAGACCACCGAATCCGATTCCCATGAACACGTCCTCCCCCCCGGGCACGAACAGTGCCACGAGTCCGAGTCCCATGAACGAGAGCCCCATGAGGGTCACGGCGCGGACCGAGAAGGCTCCGCCCGTGACCACCGCGGTTCCGTAGAGCAGGAGCCAAAGACCGGGCAGCGGCGCATAGTGGCCCGCCTGCACGAGTGCGACGGTAAGCGCAGCCGCCGCGAGGACCGGCGGCAGCAGGTTGAGCGCGAACCGGCGGCCCGGGCCGGATGCCAGTGGCGCGCCCGCCGCCCGGGCCTTCCGAACCAGCATCCAGATGCCGAGCGTGGAAGCGATCACGGCTTCGGCGAGCCAGACGCGGAGCCAGGCCAGCGTCGCCGGGTCGTGCGTTGCGGCGACCACCGCGGCTGCAACGGCCGTGGCACCGACGACAATGCTCCCAAGGCCGGGGACAGCGGTGAACGAACCGGCGTTCTCCACGCATTGTCGGATGAATCTCAAGTCCTCGAGCGCACTCTTGGCGCTACGGCGAGGAGTTTTCGGTTGGGGATTCGGGAACCGGTGCACGACGTCCATGGGGGTGGAGTCTAGGCAACCAGTCCGGCATCGGTCAAGGACTTTGCCGCGAAAAGTAGATGGGGTGCCCTACCCACAGGCGATCGACCTACCGGGCGGCCGGACCCCCGACGGCGAAGAGCAGGTCGTAGTGCCCGCGATTGAGATCGAGTACGGCGTCCGCCTGCGCCGTTTCCGCGCGAACGAGAGCAGCCTCGAGGTCGAGGACGGCCAGGAGCAGGCCCTCCCCTCGTTCGAACTGGACCCTCGCGAGCTGCAACGCCTCGCGAGCGGCGGCGACCTCCTGGGTCGCCGCGGCGTGCTCTGCTTCCGCTGCCTTGATGCGGGCCAGGGCCTCCTGGATATCCCGGCGCACCTGTCTGGCGGCATGGGTCAGCGCCAGGTTCGCGAGCTTGCGGTTGGACTCGGCGCGTCGCTGCCGTGACGGGATTGCGGGCGAGATCTGCCACTCGAGGCCGACGTAGAACGTCTCCGAGTCCTGGAAGCGACCGGGGTTCTGACCGAACGCCCCGCCGGCGCCGCGCGCGGCCAGTGCAGGCCACAGCCATGCTCTGTCGGCGACGTTCTGTGCCTCTTCCGCCGCGGAGACGCGAGCTCGTGCGGCCGCGAGGTCGGGGCGATTCCCGAGCGCGCGCTCGAACAGCTGCGTCAATGCGGTGTTCGGATCGACGAACGCGACCCGACGTGCTGTCGCTTCGCCGGGCACCAGCCGGACGTCGTCCTTCAACATCAGCAATTCGACGAGTCGTACGGACGCGATCGCTCCGTCGCGTGTCGCTTTGGCGATCAACCCCTCGGTCTGCCGGACCCGGGCCAGAGCCCGCAGCACCTCGCTCCTCAACCCAACGCCGAGTCGCTCGCGCGAGGTCGCGAACACCACCAGCTCCTGCGCCGCTTTCAGGGTCCGCCGCGCGATCTCCAGTTTTGCGTGCGCCTGGACGAGGGCGTAGTACCGCCGGGCGGCTTCCCGAAGCACCGCGTGTCCCGTCGCCGTGATCTGGTGCACGTGCGCCTCGGTCAGCCGCCGCGCCGCCAGCGCGGCGTACCACGTCGCGGCTGGGTTCACCCTCCACTCCACGCCGGCGCCGAGGAACATGTTCTGCTTGCCGACGTTCACGAAGTCGCCTTCCGTCCCCTGGACGAGTCCTCCGATTCGGGTGAACGCCACGCGGGGTCCGGCCACGGGAAACCACTGGGCGAGGACGATCTCCTCTTCAGAGGCGGCGATGCCCGCCTGGGCGCGCGCCATCTCGACGATGATCGCCTGCCCTCCGGCCAACCGGAGCACGGTCGCGAGGTCGATGGGATAGGACCCGTCCGGTCCCCGCACGACCTCCGCGGGGTTGTCGATTCCGGGGTTGCCGGGTCCGCCAGCGCCTTCTTCGCTCGCACCGGTCGGAGTCCACCCCGACGTATCGATCGGCCGCCGGATCCTCTCCCGGTATGGACTCGAGCACCCAACCGCCGCGACGATCACGGCGAGCAATGCGACACCCAGAACACGTCTCCGCGTCACTTGCTCTTCTCCAGCACGGGAGTAATCGCATCGCCTGCGCGCAATGCGGCCACCGAGCTCGTGATGATCTGGTCGTCTGGCCCGAGCCCGGAGACGATCTCGTATCGGGGGATCTTCTTCTTGACGGTCGGATCGTCGATCTGCTTTTCGGAGATTCCCTCCAGTCCGATCACGACCGGACGGCGTACGACGCGGTTGCCTTCGGCGACGAGGACATGCGGACGGCCACGACCCAGGATGGCGAACTTGGACGGTACCGTCACGGCCCCCGGCTTCGAGCGGAACTCCAGGTCGAAGTAGACGTAGGTCCCGGGCAGCAACTTGCCGTCACCGTTGGGGAGGTCGACCTCGACCCATCTCGTGCGCGTCCTCTTCGCGATGTCCCCGGCGATGCGGGACACCTTCACCATCATCGGGTTGTGAGGATCGGTCTGCAGGCGCATCGAGATCTCTGCTTGGATGCCGAGTCGAAGGGCGTCACGCTCCTGGAGCCCGAAGCGCACTCGCACCTTCGACGTGTCCATCACGGTCAGGATCGGCGTGGTGTCGGCTTCGATGAGCTCGCCGGGGTCTACGTGGCGCATGGTGACCACGGACTTCTTGAACGGGTTCTTGATCATGGCGAAGCCGATGCGGGTCGCGCTCAGCTTCTCCATCGCCTCGGCGGCCTGGCGCTTGGCTTCCATGCTGGCGACCCGGGCGGTGATGGAGGCGGCCTTCTTCTGGGCGCGGGTGACGGCCGCCCGCGCCTTGCTGGTTTCCGCCTTGGTGGCTTGCAGGCGGGCTTCGGCGAGGCGCACTTCTGCTTCTGCGTCCTCGGCCTGGGCTGGCGTGCCAGCGCGTTCCGACGCGAGCCCCTTCTTGCGTTTGGCGATCATCTTGCGCATCGCCAGGTCGGCGGCCGCGACCGCTTCCTTGGCGACTTGGTACGGGATCGAGGCTCGAAGCATCGCAATCTCGCCGTCGAGAACCCCGCCCTCCGCGGCCGCCGCGGCTCTTGCTGCGGCGGCTGCCGCCGTGGCCGCGCGCGCCCGCTCCGACTCCGCGATCAGGTCTGGGACCGACAGCGTCGCGACGTCTCTGCCTTCTATGGTCTGCCCTTCCAGGAAGGGCAGGGTGGCCAGGACCCCGGTGACGCGCGACCGCAGCGTGGCTTCTTGCCAGGGGAGCACGTCGCCCCTCACGGTCTGTCGGCTCACGAGGACGTCCGAGGACGGCTTGATGGTCGACACTCGGATCTGGGCAGGCAACGCCGTCGCGACGAGGACGATCAGGAACGCAACACGCATCATGAGGATGCCTCCGGGGTCTTCGGTCGCAGTAGTGGTCCGAGCAACGACATCAACGCGGGGACGACGAGGAGGGCGAGGACGGCGCCGCCGATCACGGCGCCGATGATGGCGCGCGCGAGCGGGATATTGCCCTCGGCACCGTGGCCGAGGCCGATGGCCATCGGCAGCAGCGCCAGCACCGTGGTGAGCGATGTCATGAGCACGGGCCGGACGCGGGCCTGAGCCGCCTCCACCACCGCTTCGGTGACCGGGGTTCCATCCCGGATCTTCTTCGCCGCGAACTCGACCAGGAGAATCGAGTACTCGACGACGATGCCCACCATCAGGATCAGCCCCATGAACGCGGGGATGCTCATGTGGGTCCCCGTGAGGAGGAGCGCCGCGATGACGCCGACCGCGCCGAGCGGAACGGTGAGCAGGATGACGAATGGCATCAGGAAGGACCGGAACTGGGCGACCATGACCAGGTAGACCAGGATCGCCGCAATGAGGAGGCCGGTGCCGAACTGACCGAAGGACTCCTGCATGCTCTGGACTTCGCCGCGGATCGCCCACGTGTAGCCCTTGGAGCCATAGTCCATCATCAGCGCCTGGAAGCTCTCGGAGTTCTCGAGCCTCTCCTCGAGGTCGGCGGCGACGGACCCGACGTCCCGGCCCTCGACGTTCACGTAGACGTCCACCGTCCGGGTGATGTTGAGGTGGGAGATGATCGGCGGGGTCGTGATCTCCTCGATGGTCGCGACGTTCCGCAGCAGGATTGACGTTCCGTCCGTGCCTCCCGTGATGGGGACGTCGCGGAGCGTTTCGATGCTGTCGATCTCCGTCTCCTTGTACTGCACGCCCATGAAGTAGTGGTTGCCGTTCGGCGCGATCCAGAACGACGGCGCGAAGTTGGTCGACGAATTCAGCGCTGCAGCGACGTTCTTGATGACGTCCTCCTGCGTCAATCCGAGCTGCCCGGCCTTGATGCGGTCGACGTTGATCTTCAGCGCCGGGTACCGCAGCGGCTGGTTGATGCGGGCATCGACTGCACCGTCGATCTTCCCTGCCTCATCGCGGATGGCCTGCGCGATCTCGTCCAGCACCTCCAGCTTCGAGCCCTGAACCTGGATGTCGATGGGCGACGGCATGCCGAAGTTCAGCGCGGCCGTCATCATCCCGCCGGTGTCGTAGGCGAATTCGACGTCCTGGAAGCTCTTCTCGAGCAGCGGGCGCAGGCGGGCGGCGTGCTGCTGGGCCGTCTCCTTGCGGTCGTCCTTGAGCTGGACGAGCACGAAGGCGTCCATGGGACCCGTGTTCGGTGTATAGGCGGCGGGCCAGTCGTAGAGCACACCGATGTTGGAGATGAGGAGTTGGAGGTCCGAGTCGGGGTCGTCCCCGGCCAGGTCCGGCTTCCCGATCGCGTCCATCACCTCGGTCTCGACCTTGGCGACGATCCCCTCCATCCGCTCGATCCGGGTGCCCAGCGGGCCGCGCAGCAGGATCGTGAACTGGCCACCGTCGACGGGAGGAAAGAGCTCGGTGCCAAGCTGGGGGATGGCGAGGGTGGCCAGGCAAGTGAGC
>NZBC01000270.1 GCA_002687715.1 Planctomycetota bacterium
CAGCCGGGTCTCCCGCGAAGGATAATCCCACCCTCGAAGAGACGCTGAAACGGTACAGGAGAGGCTGGGAATCAATCGCAATCCGGGCTGCGCTCGGCTCCGAGCGACGCTGGACTGCGTCAGGCTCGGCTCACGGGGACTGCCCCGCTCGCTTCGCCTTCCTTGCCAGCGCCGCACTGGACACTTCGCTCGCCTCGGAGCCGATTGACTCACAGCCTCTGGAGGTCCGCGCTCCCATATGGAGCAGATTGCCTCACACGGTGTGGAGGCCTGCGCTCCCAGAAGCGAGCCGCCGCTCGAGCCGACGGCGCCGATGCCGCAGCGCCGCGATGGCATTCCCGCCCGCCGAGGTGACCCCCAGTGCAGCGTCGACGGATGCCAGTGCCGCAGGGTGATCGCGGAGAGTGTGCTCCTGGACGATCGCGAGCTGGACCCAGCCACGGGTGTCGTGGGGGACGGCCGTGACCATCTCGCCGAGCAGCGTCACTGCCGCAGCGGTCTCGTCGAGGCGGCGCAGGGCTCGCACGGCGCGGAGCAGAAGCGGGAACGGCGCAGCGCCATCGAGCGCGACGCGGCGTGCGGCCGGAACGAGGTGGCAGGCTGCACGCGTCTTCCCCCCGCTCTCGAACGCGAGGACCCCGGTCGCAAGCGCGGTCAACGGATGATCCGGCGCCACGAACGCTCGCCCGATGCGCTCTTCCAGACCGACGAGGCTGAGCACGTCGATCAAGTTGTGCTCCATGATCTTCGCGATCCGGTTCTCGTCCCCGCGCACGTATCCAAACCACGCCTCCGGGCACTCCGCCCCCGCCAGATCGTCGACACGGTGCACGTCGAGCATGCGGCGCTCGTAGGTCCGTAGACGGCCGTCCGGCAGGCGCGACCCGAACAGGGCCCGGCCGCCGTGGTACAGGTCGACGTGCCGCAGGGTGCGGAGCCGTCGGGCCGTGACGTCGCGGTCGTGGAACACGAACCGGTCGGCGAGTCTCGGCACGTCGAACGACCGCCCGCAAAAGGACACCAGCGCGTCGGCCTCGTCCAGCTGTCGAGCCACCGCCGCGAGCATCGGCCCCTCGTCGCCGGGGTCGCGCATGAAGTACTGCCGGACGACGAACGCGTCGTCTTCGAATCGTCCGAGCCCGACCAGGAACACGTAGACGCCGGCGCCGCCCGACAGGCTGGTGGTCTCGGTGTCGAGATAGAGACGACGGTCAGGCGGGACCTCCGCATAGTCCAAGCGACGGGTGGCCAGCCCCACGTCGCGCGCGGAGACCGCGAGCGCATCGCCGAGAGGCCGTGCGCCGTGCACGTAATCGAGCGGATGACGACACGTCCTCAGGACGAATGATCCCTGCCCCTCCTCCACCTCCACCACCCCGGGTACGTCGCGTGACACCTCGACCCTCGGTTGGGGCGCGAGCGTGCGCGGACCCGCGCGCAACAGGCCGAGCCGTTGCAGGCGCGCGGAGAGGCCGGTGGCGGCGTTCGCGGTCATGCGTCGATGGCGGCGATCGCCAGACCACTCGGGCGCGACCCCCGGTCCCCGACGTCCGCCACCAACGCTTCGAGGATCTGACGAGCCGCCAGCTTGGCGGGCGCACCGCGGTCGCGCGCCAGTCCGATGCAGCCCGGGCAGCCAGCGCGGCACGCGCACCGTCGCACGACCTCGAGTCCGGCTTCCCAGAGCTTGTGGCGCGCGGCGAAGAGCCGCTCCGAGAGACCGACACCTCCGGGGACGCCGTCGTGAAGCATGACCACCGGCTTCTCCCAGTGGGGATGACACGCGAAACCGAACGCCCGCAAGGCCCGCCCCCCCATCTGGACGAAGAGCGGCGCGACGCCCCGCAGCACGTGCGCGACCCCGCCGACCGCGCCGGCCCGGGTGCCGTCCCGCAGCCGGACCTGACGCTGCAACCCGGGCTCGATGACGATCCAGAACGCGGTGGTGTCCATCTCCTCCGCAGGCAGATTGATGGGACCCGTCTCGAGGTTCTCGTTCGTGTAGAAGCGGATGCGCTTGTACAGCGTGGCCAGCGTGGTGACGTGGACCTCGCCGTGTCCCGTGACGACCACCTGCTCCGGGCCGCGCGCGTCCTCGACGAGGACCTGGACGTCGGTCTCCGTTTCGGCCTCGGTGTAGTAGTCGACCTTCACGCGCCTGGCGTAGGCACGGCGTCCCTCCCAGTCGAGCTCCGTTATCTGGTACTGGATGCCCTGGTGCTGATAGATCGCGTTGGGGTGCAGCGTGGTCAGCGCCTGCGGCCGGTCAACGTGTCCGAGGCTGCGCGCCGTGCCGGAGCTCGCCGACAACCCCCGCGCGGTGTCCGTCGTCATCTCCTCCAGCACGAGGAACGTGTCCGACTCCGTCGCGTCCAGGCTCATGTCTTCCGCGGGATAGCGTTGCGCCATCCAGTGGTAGCACTCCCCGCGCTCGAGCAGGACGCCCTGAGGCTGCGACAGCAGCTCCAGCAGCCCGTCGGTCTCCGGGAACCGCCCGAATGGATCGCCGGAGTGGAAGGGCAGCTCGAACGCCGCACACTCGAGGTGATGCGTCGCGAGAACGAGGTTGTCCGGATCGGTCACCGCGGCGCCGCCCACGCCATCGAGCACGAAGCCCGGGTTCGCCATCACGTACTGGTCGAGCGGGCGGCTCGACCCGACGAGCAGGGAGAGCGCCGTGCCCGATCGACGCCCGGCTCGCCCGGCCTGCTGGCGATACGACGCCACCGAACCCGGATAGCCAGTCATGACCACCGCATCGAGCGATCCGATGTCGACACCGAGCTCGAGCGCGTTGGTCGAGACGACCATCCGCACCTCACCCGTCCGCAACCCTCGCTCGATTCGCCGGCGCAAGTCGGGCAGGTACCCACCACGGTACCCGACGACCTTGCCGGCATCGATGCCGAGCTCGTGCGCGGCGTCCTTGAGGTACTTGGTGAGGACTTCGACCGTCGTGCGCGCCTGACCGAAGACGATGGTCGGCACATCGAGCCGCAGGAGTTCGCGCGCGAGCCCGCGCACCTCGTCCACCGCACGCGCCCGCAACCCGAGCGCGGGGTTGACGAGCGGCGGATTCCAGAACAGGTGGTGGCGTTCGGCGGACGGCGCACCGTTCTCGTCGACGACGACCGGCGTCTGTTCGACGAGTCGCTCGAAGTGCTCGGCCGGGTTCTGCACCGTCGCCGAGCAGGCGAGAAACGTCGGATCGCTTCCGTAGTGCCGCGCGACGCGTCGCAGGCGGCGGACGACGTTCGCGACCGAAGATCCGAAGATGCCGGTGTACACGTGCAGCTCGTCGACCACGATCCACTTGAGGCGTCGGAAGAACCGCCCCCATCGCAAGTGGTTGGGGAGGATCGCGACGTGGAGCATCCAGGGGTTGGTCACGATGACGTCGCCCCGCTCGCGGAGGATGCCGCGCAGATCGCCGGGCGTGTCTCCGTCGTAGGTCCACGCGCCGGGTGGCGCCTTCGCGCCCGATCGCGCGAGCCCCGCGACGAGCTCGTTCAGCTCGGCGGTCTGATCCTGGGACAGGGCCTTGGTCGGAAAGAGATAGAGCGCGCAGGGTCGGTCATCGTTCTCCGCACCGTCCGACCCGGCTTCCAGGATCGACGACAGGACGGGCAGGTTGTAGCAGAGGCTCTTGCCCGACGCGGTCGGCGTGACCACCACGGTCGGGTCGCCGCGAAACGCCGACTCCGCCGCCTCGGCCTGGTGGATGTAGGGGCGCTCGATACCCCGATCGGCGAGCACCTGTCGAAGCTCCGGCGCGACCCCGGCCGGCCACTCGGCGTGGCGAGACGTGACCGCAGGATCGAGGCGATGGGTCACGATCCGGTCACGCGCACCGGGATCCGCCTGCAAGCCCGCGAGGAAACGATCGAGCATGCGCGGCAACGTAGCATCGAGGGGGGACAGTCCGGCATTGCCGTGGTCCCATGGCGAGCGACCACCCGATCGGCCGGCTTCCCAACGCGTCGTGCTCGACGCGCACGCCTCCTCGCGCTATTCGATGACTCACGACCACGCTTCGTCCTTCGATGCACCGGGACGATCCTTGTCAAATCGGATCCCTTCGCGCCCGCGCGCGAGAGTCGGCCGAACTCTGCCGATATCTTAGAGATATGAGCCGCTTCCAGTTCCACGTCGTCTTGTTCCTTTGCGCAGCCGCGACGCTGGCCGGCTGCGGCGGTGACTATGCCGCCGATGGTGAGAAGGCCTTCAATCGCGGGAACTACCGCGAGGCAGTCGATCTGCTCGAGATCGCTCTGCGCGACCAGGAAGACAGCTTGGTCCGTCTCTATCTGGGCATCTCGCAAAACCGCATGGGTCGGCCCCGCGAAGCTCACCAGACGCTCCTGCCGCTGCTGCCGGACTCCGAGTACGGTCGCCGTGCGATGCGGGAGCTGGTCGACGTCCTCGTCCGGCTCGACCTCACCGACGAAGCTGAGCAGCTCGTGCAGAGCACGCTCTTGCAGGACTCCTCCGATCCCGTGTTGCTCGCGGCGCTCACCGGGGTCCAGCACGCCCGGGTGAACAAGCTGCGCGCCGACATCACGAAGATGCTGGAGGCGCACGTCGGCAGACGCAACGCCGTGCGCGCGTCATCGAGCCTGGGCGTGCTGCTGACCGCCGGCCCGGGCGAGTTCGACAAGGTGTTCCAGGATCGGTTCGAGCGGCTCAAGTCTCAGTACGGGTTCGACGACGAAGCCCGCCTGCGCAATCTGACCGAGGATGCGAATCGTCGGATCCGGTTGTTCAATCAAACGCTGATGCGTCTGCGCGACGCTGACCCCACCGCCCACGGGGCGCGGCTGGAGCTGGCCAAGATCGCGAACGAGCGCAAGGACGCGAAGACCGTGGAGAAGGTCTGCCGCGAGATCATCGCCACGCTCCCCGACTCGATCCCGGACGTGGAGCAGCGCCTGCTGCTCGCGCGCGTCCGGCTCGAAGCAGTCAAGCTCTTTCGGCAGTCGATGCAACGATCGAAGCGGTACGACGACGCGATCGACGTCCTTGAAGCGGCGGCCCCGACCTTCCCGAGCCAGGCGTTGTTCTTCGACCTCGGCAACCTCTACTACGCCGCGGGGCGCGTCGACCAGTTGGCCGCGCTGACCGGGATGTGGCTGAAGAAGGACACCGGGAATGTCTGGGCGGCGTACTGGCGCGGCTATTGCCTGTACCGCCGGGGCCAGTTCAAGGACTGCGTCCCCTATCTCGACAAGGCCGTCGGCATCTCGCCGAACATGGCCGCGTTCAATCTCATGCTCGGCCGCGCTCTCACGAAGACGGACCGCGCGGCACAGGCCGTGCCCTGCCTCCAGAAGGCGCGCGACCTCCTCCCTCGCGACCCCGATGTCGTGATCGAGCTGGCCCAGCTGTACGAGGCGATGGGCGATGCCCAACGGGCACGCGACACGCTGCGCGAAGCGATCCGCGGCCCGTTCCGCAGTCGCAAGGTGGTGGGGCACGCGCGGGTTCGCGACGCGCTCGTCGTTCTCTATCAAAAGGTCGGCGTCGCGATCACCTCCATCCGCATCGCGCAGGACCTCCACGACGCGGACCCGGACAACCCGTACATCGCGCTGCGCCTCGCTCAGTTCCAGGCGGACGAAGGCGAATTCCAGGCCGCCGCCCGCACCGTCAAGCGCGTACAGCGGACGTTCCCCGAGCTCCCGGACGCGTGGCGCATCGGCGCCAGCCTCTCGCTGCGAAGCCGCGGGTGGAGCCAGGTCATCAAGCAGGTGACGAAGCTCAACCAACTGGAGCCGGGCGATCCGACCGCACCCTGGCTGAGCGCCCAGGCGTACGCCGGCCAGCGCCGTTGGGAGAAGGCACGAGACGCCGCGATCGAAGCGATGAAGCGCGACTCGAAGCAGGTCGGCGCGACCGTGATCCTCCTGGACGTCGAGATCGCGGCGAAGGACTGGGACCGGGCACTGACGGTCGGGCTCTCGGCGCGGAAGCTGTTCCCCAAGAACCCCCACGTCCTGGAGCGACTCGCGTCCATACATGAGCAGCGCGGGGAATGGCAGCTCGCCATCAAGACCCTTGCCGAGTTGCAGCCTCTCCGCCCGAAGGACCCGGCCGTCGCGCTCGGGCTGGGACGCGCGTTCGCCGGGGCGAAGCGTCCGAAGCCCGCGGCGCTCGCGTTCCAGGAGGCATTGAAGTTCATCGATCCGGCGGACCGGAGTGCTCGCTTCGAGGCCGCGCGCGGCCTCTACCGGATCCGCGACTGGGTCCCGGCCGGGGCTGCCCTCACGGCGCTCGCGAAGGACCTCGACCCGAAGGACAAGGAGTACGCCGTCACGCTCGCGTACCTCGCCCGGTGCCGCCACCGCCTCGGCGATTTCGTGGGCGCGACGGACGCCATCATCGCCCTGCGTCGCACCGGGAACGAAGACCTGGGGTACTCGACGCTGGTCGCGATTGCGGCGGAAGGCAGAGCGTGGCATGAGGCCCTCGAGGTCTATGAGATCACCAAGAAGACGTCCCTGGACCGGTGGGCATGGCGCGCCGTCCTGAACGCGGCGCTCGCCGTGGGACGCTGGCCGCAGATCCCCTCGATGATCGACACCCTGGCGAAGGCCCCGGGCATGAACCCCGGGGAGTACCTCCATCAGCGAGGCCGTGCGCAGTTGGAGCTGGGCCAGGGCGTGCGAGGCGTACGCAGCCTCGCGACCGCGCTGGAGAACGCGAAGTCACCGAAGGCCCGCGGTGAACTGTGGCTCACCCAACTGAGGTGGCTCGTCGAGGGGGGCGACGCTCCCGGAGCTCTCGCCATCATCGAGGACGCTGCGCTCGCCGCGCCGCGCAACGTGGACATCCGCTACTGGGGTGCGCGCGCGGCGCTGGTTATGGGCGACCTCGACCTGGCGCTGGACCATCTCCGACAAGCGATGCTGATCGACGCGACCGACGAGCCGACCCGCATCGCGCTGATGGCCACGCTCGTCGCACGCCGGAGCTACCAGGAAGCCCTCAAGGTGGCGGCGACCGTGAAGACCCAGGTTGGCCGCCGGATCCGGACGCTGCTGGGCGCGCTCGTCGCCGACACGGCGCCAGGCGGCAACACACTCGCGACCTATCTGTACCACCTCCGAAAGAAGGACTTCGTCAAGGCGGCGCTGGTCGCAGGTCGCGCCTCTGACGTGCCGAGGACGTTCCAGAACGCGCTCGTCGCCCTCACCGCGGTCCTCGAGCAACGCCCCGAGCGTGCGGGCCTGCTCGCGGACGCGCTCGCTCGAGCCGAGATCATGCGGACCGCGGGCCTGCTCGGGGACCTCGCGGCAGAGGAGCTGCGCAACGAGTCCGAACGCGACGCCAAGACATCCCTCTACGTCGCCCTGTTCCGATCTCGCCTCGAGATCGGCTTCGACCGTGGCAAGGCCGCGGCCGCGGCCATCGTGCCCTGGTTTCGCGACGGAGAGTCGAAGGACCCCGCCGTCGTGTACCAGACCGCGGCGGCCGCCCTCGCCAATACGGCCGCTTCGGCGAACGTGCTGATCGTGGTCAACGAGCGTATGGGGACCGGGGATCTTCCCCCCGACCTGGCCACCGACCTGGCCACGCTTCTGGACGAGGCTGGCGACCAGCAGTCGGCGCTGCTGATGGCGCTCCGCGCGAGTGGCGACGACCGAGCCGTTGCTCGTGCCGCGGTGCTCGCTTTCGACCTCCGCCGCTTCAATCAGGCCGCCCAGCTCGCAGCCAAGCTGCCGGGAGGGTATCTGGCCCGCCGGCCCTCTCTCCGCTTCTCCATCGCGTACGAAGCCGCGCGCAAGAAGCACCCGGACACGGCCAAACTGGTCGGTGCTCTTCTGGCCGATTCCACAGCGTTGGCCAGACTCGATCCGTTGCGCGTCGCGGAGATCGCGATCATCGCCAACCTCGAGTCGGCCATCCCGGGTGCGTTGGACCGCGCACTCGCGTCCGCCCCCTACGACCCCTACCTGATGAACCAGCTCTACTTGCTGCTCAAGAGCAAGGAGTCTCACCCGGACCTCCAGTACCAGCTCAAGCTGGCCGTCACGCTCCTGGACCCGCGGCGCAAGCTGCGGCGCGTCCCGCGCGATCAGCGTCCGCTCGCCAACTGGTAGATGGACCGGAGAGTCCTGGCTCCCGCGTCCTGGCTCCCGACCCCTCTGCCCGTCAGAGGTGTCCGCCGCGCTCCAGCACGTCCCGCAGCGAAGTGAAGCGGAACATCTTCAGCAGCTTGCGCAATCTCGGCTCCGTACGGCGCAGCCCCGTGTAGTGACGGAACGCGCCGAGCCGACTCGTCCGGTCGCGGAGATCCGGCTGATCGGGATCGACCTCCCACGGGTGGAGATAGAACACTGCGGGCCGACCCTTCCGGTTGGCCTGACGCAACCCCCAGCGGGTGATGGAGAACGGCAACAAACGGAAGTAGCCACCTCCGGAAACCGGGATCGTGCGTCCGAGGAACCGCGCGACGGTCATGGGGAACTCCACGAGTGACGCACCCCCCGGCGTGTCCAGCCGGTGGATGCCCTCCTCCGACCCCGGGATGCCATAGTCCGGGTGGCGAACGGGAAAGATGCTCGAATCGTAGCGGTGTCCCGTCTCGACGAGCACGTCGAGCGCCCAACGCGTACGTTCGGTCACCGAGAACGACGGTGCGCGAAACCCGATGACCTCGGTCCCCGAGAGATCCTCCAGGAGCGCCCGCGTGCGGACCACCTCCTCGCGAAATGCGTCGACCTCGAGGTCCCAGATCGGCGTGTGTGACCAGCCGTGGCTTGCGACCTCGTGGCCTCGCTCGGCGATGGTGCGGATGATCGAGGGATGCTGGTCGGCGACGCACCCGAGACAGAAGAACGTCCCCTTGACGCCGGCCGCGTCGAGGATGTCGAGCACACGAATCGTACTCGCCTCGACCCGCGACTCGAACCCGTCCCAGTGCGTACGGTCGATGCCGCGAAAGTTGTAGACCTGGTAGTAGTCCTCCACGTCAACGGACACCGCGTTCAGCACGTCGGTCCCTATCGTCGAAGGCGTGGTCCTCGCAGCGGTCCTCACGTCCCTACTCTATCGGCCCGGAGGGGAGTGGGAATCGCGCCACGCCAGCTCCAGCTCTGCCGCCCCGGAAGCGCGGACTTCCAGAGCGTGTGAAGCAACCTGCTCTGATGGAAGCGCGGACCTCCAGAGGCTGTGAGTCAATCGGCTCCGAGGCGAGCGAAGCGCCCAGAGCGGCGCTGG
>NZBC01000271.1 GCA_002687715.1 Planctomycetota bacterium
CCGCAGGAGCTTCTGCGAGACGTTGAGCGCCTCCGACAGCACCCGTTGGGTGTGGTAGACCAGCTCGCGGTAGATCGCCGGCAGGAACGACGAGTAGTACCGGACGTTGTCCTCGATGACGATGATCGCCGGCACGCCCACGATCGTCGTGTCGTAGCGGAAGTTCAGCCGATCTTCGACGTACTTGACGATCGCGAGCAGAATGCGGACGTCGCCCTGCCACACGAAGATCTTGTCGAGCGCGGAGAGGTCGGAACGAGCCTGGTAGCCGGTGAGCTCCCGGTTGTTGTACGCGAGCAGGACGATCGGAATGCGGGGCGGGTCCTGGTTCAAGCGGTGCGCGAACTCCAGGGCGTCCATGTCGCCGACGTGCATCGATGTGATGACGAGATCGAATCGCCACTCCTGGCGGACGAGTTCGAGTGCCTCGCCGCCGCTCGATACCCAAGTGATCGCGGGCTGGCTGGAGAGGTTGAGCTGGGAGTACTCGGACAGCAGCGCTTTGTGGAGCTGCCCGTCCTCGGCGAGAATGAAGAAGTCGTAGAGACTCGAGACGAGCAGGATGTTGTGCACCCGGTGGCGCATCAGGTCTTGATACCTGATGCGCCGTCCCGGAATGCGCTTGGGACCCTGCTCGGATGACGTCAAACGACGCCCTGGTCGATCATCGAGTCGGCGATCTTCAGGAACCCCGCGATGTTCGCACCGTCGACGTAGTTGCCGGGACAACCGAATCGCTCTGCGGCGCTGAGGCACGCGGAGTGGATGTCGCGCATGATGCGCTTGAGGTGCTCGTCGACCTCCTCCCGGGTCCACGAGTAGCGCAGGCTGTTCTGCGACATCTCGAGGCCGGACACGGCGACGCCGCCCGCATTGGCGGCCTTGCCGGGGCCGTAGAGGATCTTCGCGGCGACGAACATCTCCACGCCAGTCGCGACCGTGGGCATGTTGGCGCCTTCCGAGACGACGTAGACCCCGTTGTCCAGGAGGTTCTTCGCGTCGTTCGCGTTGATCTCGTTCTGCGTCGCGCTCGGGAACGCGCACTGTGCGCTGTGGGCCCACAGCGCGTTGTGATCCGCGCCGCGGTCGGATTCCGTGTAGACCGAGCCCGAGAACTTCTCCGCGTACTCGGAGATGCGGCCACGACGCTGGTTCTTCAGTTCCATGACCCAGGCGAGCTTCTCGGCGTCGATGCCGGCCTCGTCGTGGATGTAGCCGCTGGAGTCCGACATCGTGACCGGTTTGGCACCCAGCTGGAGCAGTTTCTCGCAGGTGTACTGCGCGACGTTGCCGGACCCCGAAACCAGGCAGGTCTTGCCGTCGAGCGTCTCGTTGCGGCTCGCGAGCATCTCCTGCGCGAAGTACCCCGAGCCATAGCCCGTCGCCTCCGGTCGGATGAGCGAGCCGCCCCAGTTCAGGCCCTTGCCCGTGAGGACGCCCGTGAACTCGTTCGCGAGGCGCTTGTACTGACCGAACAAGAACCCGATCTCGCGCCCGCCGACGCCGATGTCACCCGCCGGTACGTCGGTGTTCGGACCGATGTGGCGGAAGAGCTCGGTCATGAAACTCTGGCAGTAGCGCATGACCTCGTGGTCGCTCTTCCCCTTCGGATCGAAGTCGGACCCCCCCTTGCCGCCGCCCAGGGGCAAGGTGGTGAGGGAGTTCTTGAACACCTGCTCGAAGGCCAGGAACTTCAGGATCCCGAGGTTCACGGACGGATGGAAGCGGAGGCCGCCCTTGTAGGGGCCGATGGCGCTGTTCATCTCGATCCGAAAGCCCCGGTTGATCTGCACGGTGCCTTGATCGTCCACCCAGGGGACGCGGAACATGATGACCCGCTCGGGCTCGATGATCCGCTCGAGGATCTTTGCGCTGCGGTACTCCGGATGACGTTCGAGGACGGCCGCGAGGGAATCCGCGACTTCATGAACGGCCTGATGGAACTCCGGCTGCGCCGGGTTCTTGGCTTTGACCTGCTCCATCAGCGACGCGACGTGATCGGACATGGGTTGCATTCTCTCGGTGATTCTCGGAATGGCCTGGACAGGCGGCCAGAGGTCCGCGTCCAGGAAGGGAAGTTCACAGAAGCATAGCTCGGGCTAGCGCAATCTGTCCTCCCAGCGCCTCCACTTCACCCGACCGACAACGTCGGACTTTCCGGAAGTCTGGAAGAAGTTCATCGGCTTCGCTTCAAAAGCGGTCTGCTCGCCGATGTGCAGATGCGTGAGGTTGGTCGCGGCCCAGCGGGTGCCGCCCCTGGCGGTGCAGAGGATCGCGATGTCGGCGTCGGTGCGGATCCGTCCGGCCTTGAAACGCCCCCGATCGGGCCGGTACCGAGGGCGTACATCCTCAGTCAGGAGCCCGTAGTCGAGGTCCGTCTTCACGGCGAGGGTCCAGCGGTCGGCCCCGATTTCGGCGCTGATTGCGACGCCCTGGCCGTCGCCGAAGGTCGTGAAGCGCTTCGCGAGCGGTGTGGGGTCGGTGCCCGCGGCGATGGAGACGAGGATGGTGACGAGCGAGAGGTGGTCGCCTCGTCGGTAGTGCCCCGAAACGGATCGCGCGGCGACGTGCTCGTCCTGGGTGTGACGCCGGAGTGGGAACGTCTCGGGCGTGGGCCGGGTCCCGGGCTTGGGGTGCACGATGAGCAGGTGACGGTTGTCAGGTAGGGGTCGTCCGCGGATGGAGGTGTAGCGCCCGGTGACCCACCCGGGACCCGTGGCGAGGACCTCCTGGGTGGCGAAGAGCTGCGCGAACGTGTAGTCGCCCGGATCCTGCACGCGGACGGTATCGATGACGAAGACGATGCGGGGTGCGCGACCCCTGGCCGCCGGGCGGGGCACGAAGATCGTCCGGTCGGCGTCGTAGCCGAGGTCATCGTCGGTGAGACGGGTGCGGCTGTAGTCACCCAGCTCGAATGACGCCCAATCGATCCGCTGGGAACGCACGGCGCGGTATGCGCCAGCATCGTGAAGGAAGTCGATGAGCGGCTGTCCGTCGCGGGGGACGCCGCGTCGCGCGACGAGTCGGTTGTGGAATATGTCCGCGCGATACGCGCCGAACGGTCCGCTGGGGGCGACGTCACGATAGCCCGCGTCGCGCAGCAGGACCGCGCCCTGGTCCATCATCAGCACGATCGAGTTCTCGTCGCTCTGCCCGTGGTGCATCTTCTCCTCCTCGACGGCGAGCGACTGCCGCAGGTAGTCGCGGGGCAATCGTCCCCAGTCGCCCTCGTCGCGGAAGGTGTGCAGGAGGTAGAAGCTCGCCTCGGTGCGGCCGTCGCGGAAGACGGTCTTCTTGCCGATGACGTCGTCGAGGATCGGCCCGGTCCGCGGCGCCGGGGGGAGCCCGGCACCCAGCGCGGGGTCGACGTGGGTGGCGAGTTGCGTCCAGAGGATCGCCCGGCCGAGGGGCGGTTGGGTCTTCGGTGCGGGCTCCGGTCCCATGGCTTCCCACACGCGCCGGGCGGCCCATCGGAGCGTCGGGTCCTTCAGGCGTGCCGCGCCCCATTCGAGGCAGGCGTAGTACTGCGAGAGGCCGCCGCGATACCAGCCGTCGCCGAAGTCCGGGATCGTGCCGTCCGGTGCGAGCAGCTCGCGGAAGTAGCGCAGGTAGTACGGGACCTGGATGGAGTCCCAGACCCGACGGTCGCCCGTGACCTCCTCCCATCGGAACAACGCGAGCAACCAGATCGGGTGGTAGATCTGCGCGTCCTCGATCTCCCACTGACGGATGCTGTCGGCTGCCAGGATCTCCGCCATCTTCCGCCAGCGCCCGGCGCGGGGGTGGTTGGGGAGGGCCCGAGCGCACCAGGCCAGGCACTCCGCGCGCAGCATCGCCCGGTTGTGCGGCCCCCACTCCGGAAACACGAAGATGAACTCCGCACTCCCGGCGATGGCGCCTGCCACCTTGTTCCGGGTGGCGTCCTCGATCGCTGCACACGCTCGAACGCGATCCCATGCCTCAGCGTAGTCCGCGAGCTGGAAGAAGCTCGGCACAGCGGGGAGGCCGTCGGCATACTCGGCCCGCGGCTTCCACAACCGCTCGGGCACCTGCTGCCGGTAGTCAGCCATGCGGGCCAGATACCGTGCGGCGGCGACGGCATCGGCATCGCTCCCGGATCGGGAGTGAAGGAACGCGTGCAAGGTCGCGAGCTGCAGCGCCCGCCCCGGCGGTGCGTACCCGAACAACGCGCTCCACACCCGCTTGGTTGCGTCACTCGGCTCGAGGGACGCGAGCCACGCACGCTCCACCTCGACGAGCGACTTCGCATGGAAGGTGGCCGCGTCGCGCACGCGGTCATCGGTCCACTCACGGTCGATCTGGGCCACCGCGACTGCGGCCAAGGACAGCACGAACAAGCTGAGACGAGCCATGCGCGAACTGTACCCGCGTTGCGATGGGGTGCGGACCCCCGGAGCAGGCCAGGCCATCCTGCTCTTCCCGGAGGAGGCAGCTTGGTTGCTGGCGGCGGAGCTGGTCGCCGGTTCGTCTCCTACCTCGTCGACGGCGTCAGCAAGCGCCGCGACAGATCGGTCTGGAAGAGGGACGCCGGATCGAGTTCGCGTTTGAGGTCCCGAAAGCGGCGCAACGCCTCGTCTGGGTAGGCCGCCTCGAAGACTTCGGGGGTCATGGTGCTGTCCTTGGCG
The DNA here is from genome assembly GCA_002687715.1 of Planctomycetota bacterium. GTDB lineage: Bacteria > Planctomycetota. The sequence continues at coordinate 4,647 of NZBC01000271.1, forward strand.
AGGTAGAAACGGCCGCCGCCTTCGAGCACGACGTCGTCCATCGCGCGGGCGAGGCGCCACATGCGGTCCTTTCCGTCCCGGGCGAGCGGGAAGTCCAGGGCGAGCGAGTACCCGTCGACCGCGTGGGTCATGAGGAACGGGTCGGGCAGGTGCTTCTTCAAGACGCCGAGGAAGGGCTGGACGCCGTGCTCCTTGGCGAGGCGGAGCTGGGCCTCGAAGACGGCGACGGCGTTCTCCTTCGGCACGAAGGTCTGATACTGAATGAAGGAGCCAGGCTTGTAGGCATGCTTCCAGCCCGGGAGGTAGTCGAGCAGGAACGAGAAACCCACCAGCGCCTGTCGGTGTCGGCGGAGGTGCTTCGCGCTGCGCCGGCCGAGCCAGTACTTGATCGCGTTGACGAGGCGCATGCCCGGGCGGTGGAAGAAGCACCAGAGGCCCCACCACAGCCACGAGCGCGGGATGACCTTGAACAGGCGCGCCGGCAGGTCCTGGTGTTCTTCGGTGAGTGTCCGCTTCGTCGCTTCGTCTTCGTCCGGGTTCAGGTACCAGGCCTGGTGGATCACGCCGCGGCCCCCACCGAACCCGTCGATCCAGCCCACGAGGTAGTCGGACGCCTCCCAGTGGTCTTCGAAGTACGCGACCAGCTCGGTGAGGTTCGGGCGGGTGATGGGCTGGACCCAGAGGTCGCCGGAGCTGACGCGTCTGAGCTGGAGCGAGATCCGGGTGAACACGCCCAGCATGCCGAAGCCACCGATCGCGGCGCGGAAGAGCTCCGGCTCCAGGTCCCGCGAGCAGGTGCGCATCGATCCGTCGGCGAGAATGAGATCGAACTCTCGGATATGACGTCCGATGGTGCCGGCCTGGAAGTTGTTCTTGCCGTGGATGTTCATGGCGGCACATCCGCCGAGTGTCGGGTACATCGTTCCGGGGACGACGGGGGGCCACCATCCGTGGGGGAGGGCGTGGCGCCAGACCTGCTCGATGGTGACGCCGGGCTCCGCATCAAGGACGCCCGTTTCGGGGTCGAACGCGAGGATCTCGCGCATCCCCGTGAAATCGAGGACGAGGCCGTCCGAGTTCAACGACGCATCGCCGTAGCTGCAGCCGGCTCCGCGGAGTCCGGCGCAGCTCCCGGGCTTTCGTGCTTGCATGAGCGCCGTTCGCAGTTCATCGACGCTGCGGGGACGGATCACCGGCGACTTCGAAGACGTGTTCATCCCCCATGCATCGACCGTCTCGGTCGGCACGTCGGTGACTCCGGTGGTGGCGGTCGTCGGCATGAGCAGGAGCGGTTCAGACGTTCAGTCGGCGAAAGATGAAGGACGGGATGCAACGGATCACCGTCGCGACGATCCACCACCTCCGAAACACGTAGCGGGTGTTCTTGCCCTTCAGTCCCGCATCGACGACGGCCTTGCCGGCCTGGTCCGCCGACGCGACCCAGAAGAGTCCTGCCTTCCCTTCGGTCATGGACGTGGCGACGTACCCGGGTTTGATCGTCGTCACTCGCACGCCGTGGCGGCACAGCCGGTTCCGGAGGGCCTCCAGGTACGTGTTCATCGCCGCTTTCGAGGTGTTGTAGGCCGGGAACTTCACCCGGCCGCGGTCACCTGCGATCGACGAGATGCCCACGATCGACCCCGATCCTTGCTTTCGGAGCAGCGGGCCGGCCTGGTTGAGCCAAGCCATGCACCCGGTCAGATTCGTATCGATCACGGCCTTGTCGTCATCGAAGTTCCACGTGTCGATGTCGCAGTCCGGCATGATCGCGGCGGCATAGATGATCATGTCGAGGGAGCCGCCAAGGTCTTCGACGATGCGGGAGAACAGGTCCGGGACCTCCTCGAACGCCGTGACGTCGTGCTTCCACGGCGTGACCTTCCCGCCGGAGGCGCTGGCGGCCACCGTCTGCAGCTTGTCTTCACGGCGTGCGACGATGGCGACGTCGAACCCGCGGGCGGCCAGGTCCCGGACACAGGCGGCGCCGATTCCGGACGACGCGCCGACGACGATTGCAGTCTTCTGGCCCTCTGGCATGGTGTGGATGTCGTCCTTCGGGAGGGATCGGGAAAAGGGGGGGGCAAGCCGAGGTTTGAGGATAGAAAAAGCCGTGGAGCGCACAACCGGCAACTCGTCGTCCTGATCCGCGCCAACAGATCGGTTAGAACGTCGACGATGTTGGTCGAGGATTCACGCCGCCCGGCGGGCCTGAGAGAGGCTCGATCCATGCTGGAAGGGCTGTTCGAGCCGCGCGCGGCCATCTACTGGCCGGATCTGCTGGTCTCCGCTGCTGTCGCGTGGGGGAGCATCGTTTTCGCGACCGCGTCCGACCAGTGGTCCGCCCCGTTCTGGACGTCGATCGTCGTCGGCGTGTTCTCGATGTACCGCGCAGTGCTCTTCATCCACGAGCTGACCCACCTCAAGGCTGGGGTACTCAGGGGCTTCGACCTCGTCTGGAACATCCTGGTCGGCATGCCCATGCTGATGCCGTCGTTCTCCTACGTCGGCGTCCACAACGACCACCACCGGCGGAGGACCTACGGCACGCCCGGCGACCCCGAATACCTGCCGCTGGCGTGCGGAGCCCGCTGGCGCATCGTGCTGTTCCTCGTCGAGACGATGTTGTTGCCGCTCCTGTTCGTCACCCGGTTCGTGATCGTGGGCCCGATCAGCTTCTGCGTTCCGCCGCTTCGGCGTTTCGTCGAACGGCACGGGTCTTCTCTGGTCATCAATGCGAGCTACCTGCGGCGCGAGGGCGATTCCGTCGAGCGGCGCCGGATGTTCCTGCTCGAGGCGGGCTCGATGGCCATCTGGGGGTCGGCGATCTCGCTCGCCGCGCGGGGCACGATCCCGTGGCACCTCTTCGTGGTCTGGTACCTCGTGTCGTTCGGGGCAGCGTTCGTCAACCAGGTCCGGACGCTGGCCGCGCACCGCTACCGCAATCCGGGCCCGCCGATGGACGTCGTCGGCCAGATCGAGGACTCCGTATCCATCCCGGGCGGGCTCTGGACGGAGCTGTGGGCGCCGGTCGGACTCCGGTACCACGCTCTGCACCACTACCTCTCCGACCTCCCTTACCACGCCCTCGGTACGGCTCATCGCAAGCTGATGGCCGAGCTGCCCGCGGACGCTCCGTATCGACGGAGCGTGGCCAATGGTCTTGCCCGAGTCCTCGGAGATCTGTGGCTCGAAGCTGGCGCTTCCGCCCCCGAGGCGGCCACGGCAGCCAGGCGCTCATGAGCCTCTTCGACCTGCTCGCCTGCCCGGTCACTGGCGAGACGCTCATTCCGGATGGCGATGCGCTGGTCACGCCCTCGGGGCGGCGGTATCGGGTTCAGGACGGCGTCCCGATCCTGACCCCGGTGGCCGATCAGGAGATCACCCATGAGCACCCGGTGACGGTCCGCAAGGACTTCGAGCCCACCATCCAGTTCGTCGTGGACTCGTTGCCCAAGGACCGGCGGATCCTGGACCTCGGTTCGGGGAACCGGGACACGGATGATCCGCGGGTGGTGCGCATGGATCCGATGCTCTCGCCGTACGTCGACATCGTGGGAGACGCTCATCAGCTCCCGTTCCAGGACGAGTCGCTCGACATGGTCTACGCGACCGCCGTGTTCGAACACTTGCACCATCCGTTCGAGGCCGCCCGCGAGATCTGGCGCGTTCTCCGCCCCGGCGGATACGCGCTCGTCGATTGCAATTTCGTGTTCCCGTTCCACGGATACCCCGCTGTGTACTTCAACGCCTCCACCGAGGGGATGCGCCAGCTCTTCGAGGACTTCCGGGAGCTGATCGTCGTCGTACCACCGTGGCAGGGCCCTTCGTTCGGGATCGACGCCATCCTCTCCGAGTACTTGCAGGCGTTCCATCCCCGGACTCCGGAGCAGCATGAGTTCGCCGCGGCTCTCCGTGCCATCCGCGAGTACCCGTTGCTGGAGTACGACGCGCTCCTGGATCCGGCTGGTGCGGAGCGCATCGCGGCCGGGGTGACGTACTTCGGCGTGAAGCAGCCGAGCGAAGGGGATTCGTTGTATCCGGCGTGCGTACTCGATGCCTGGCGGCGTCGCGAGGATCTCCAGGCGCGTTTCCCCGATCCGGCCCTGCTTCTCGACATGACGACGCCTTCTCCAGACAACCTGTTCCGGTGGGCGATGTCACCTGACGCCGACGCCGAGGCCGGGATCGTTGCCTGGCGGGACGCCGTGGTCCCCTGGCACCGCTCCGGCGAGGCCACTTGACCGAGCTTCGGGCGATCACCTTGACTGGGTAGGATGGAGCCGTCGTCGGAGATACCGCCGTGTCCCTCATCTACTTCCATCGTTTCCTCATCTTCTGCGCGATCGTCTTCGGGGCGTTCTTCGCGTGGCGGCTCTTCACTCGCTGGCAGAGCACGGACAGCGGCGCGGACCTCGGAGCGGCGATCGGTGCCGCGATCGTGAGCCTCCTGCTGATGCTCTACCTCCCGACGGTCCGGGGCCGGAAACCGCGGTCGAACCGCGGTGAGGGCTGACCCAACGGCGGGATCCACTTTCGCTTTCGGCGCGAGCGCTCGGGAGGAGACGGAGACAGCCTTGCCTCCGACGGTGGGTGCTCTGCTACCGTGGTCGTGCTTTGCCGAGCCTCCCACACACTGGAGTCCTGGTCGCATGACTGCACGTTGTTTCACCTACGCAGTGTTCACCCTGTCCTGCCTCGCGGGTCTGTCCATCGGCTTCCAGGCCGGGCCGCCCGACTTCATGACCAATGCTCCGGGGGACGCGAACTGCTCGGTGTGCCATTTCTCGTTTCCGCTGAATGCCGGCGTCGCGGCGGGCGTAGCTGCGTTCGAGTTGACGGGCCCGCGCACGCTCCTCGACATCGGCGGGTCCACGGGCACCTTCACCGCTCGCTTTACGTCGACCACGCGGCCGATTCACGGCTTCCAGATGACCGTTCGGGATTCCGACGACGCCGCGCAGTCCCCATCCTGGGCGGGTTCCTTCGACCCCGGGTCGTTCGGCAGCAACGTCCAGACCGCGTTCGGTAACCCGGACTACGCAAACCACACCCTGAATGGGTCGTTCCAGACCCAGTGGAACGTCGGCTGGACGCCCCCGGTTTCACCGCCCGCCGGACCGCTCACCGCCTACGCCTGCGGAAACGCTGCGAATGGCAACGCATCTTCTACGGGCGACTACATCTTCTCGGACACCCACACCATCTACCAGGCGCGTGCGTCGGGCGCTCCGATGTGGACGATCGGCTCGACCGAGTTCGTGTTCATCGAAGCCCCTACCGTCCCGAACCACTTCTACGCGATGGTGCTGACGACTGACGACTCCAGCTCGACCGCGCTCGGTGGCCCCTTCACCGTCCCGCTGAACGTCTTGTCGCCGCTCGCGCTGGCCAGCATCGACCCCGTGTACGGGTCGATCTTCATCGGCTTCGTCGGCACCCTCGACAACTTCGGTAGCGCCTTCGCCCAGGTCGCGGTCCCCAACGCGGCGATCCTCACCGGCGTTACGTTCCACCTCGCCTTCGCGACCTTCGATCCGGCGACGCTTCAACCGAGCGAGGTGTCGAACAAGTACTCACTGACGGTGCAGTAGGGAGCGCGGTCGGGGTTACGCAAGCAGCTCCTTCCACGTCGGCGCGGTCGGTGAGGGGTTGTCCTCCTGGGCGCGGCGAATGGCGACGTCCGACATCTTCTCGACGACCCAGTCGAAGTGGGCTTCGGTGAGTGAGTGCTGGTCGAAGTCGGGGGCAGTGTTCGTGAAGTCGATCGCATACGGGACGCCGTCGCGGATCGCGAACTCCACGGTGTTCATGTCGTAGCCGAGCGCGCGGTTCAGGATCTGGGCCTGCTCGATCATCTTCGTCTCGAGATCCGCACCGTAGGAGAAGCTCGCCTCGGTGTAGCGCTGGTGGTGGGGGAGCATCGGATCCCAGGGCGCGATGAGAATGTCCTCCTTGCCGATGCACAGCAGGCGTGCGTACGCGGTCCACTCGATGCCCTCCTGGAGCATCATCACGAGCTGGCCGGAGTCGTTGTACGCCTGGAGGAGCTGGTCGACCGAGTCGCAACGCGACACCGACTTCCAGCCGCCGCCCGTCGCGGGCTTCAAGTAGCAGGGGTACCCGACGTAGGCGCCGACGGCCTCCCAGTCGACGAGCCGCAGGTTCGTGAGGCTCTCCGGCTTGATGTCGTCGATGTACTCCCGCTGCGGAAGCAGCACCGTGCGGGGGACGGCGATGCCGAGCTTGGAGATCAGGACGGTGCCGAAATACTTGTCGTCGGCCATCCGCCAGAATGGGTTGTTGATGACCGCGGTGCCCTGCAATGAACACTGCTTCAGCAGCGTCTGGTAGTACGGCACCTCGTGGCTGATCCGGTCGACGATCACGTCGTAGCGACGGTCCATGTCGTGACGGATCGCGTCGATCGTCACGGGCTCGGCGTGGCAGCCGGCGTCGCGTGCGTTGACCGCCGTGCAGAACGCCTCGGGGAAGGTCCGCTCCTGGCCGTACAGGATGCCAATCGTCTTCATGGCGGGTCTCCGGGATAGCGGGGCGCAATGGGCCTGACGGTGAACTCCGTCGGCGCGTGAGGACTTGCAAGAGGGCGTCCCGCGGGAGGCGAAGCCTAACAACCGCCCGGACCCGGAACAGGGTCCAAATGGCGGAGTACGATAGCTGGCCGTGACGCCTTCGAGATCCGTGCTCTACGTCCTCGACGGGACGGCCGCGTGCTTTCGGGCGTGGTTCAGCGTCCCCCCGACGATGGCCCCCGACGGGACCGAGGTCGGTGCGCTGTCGGGCCTCGCCTCATGGATCGCGCGGGTGCTCCGGCGCTTCCACCCGACCTACATCGCCATCGTCTTCGACGCCGGCACCTGGACGTTCCGCAACGAGATCTGGCCTGACTACAAGGCCAACCGCGGCGAGCCCCCCGAGGAGCTCGTCCCCCAGCTCGCCCTCGCCCCGGACCTCGTTCGCGAGATGGGATGCCCGGCGTTTTCCCTCGACGGCCACGAAGCCGACGATCTGATCGCGACCCTCGCCCGACGCGCCGTGCAAGCTGGCCTCGACGCTCGGCTTCTCACCCCGGACAAGGACGTCATGCAGCTCATTGACGACCATGTTCGGGTCGTTGATCCGAAGGACCTCGAAGAACGCGGCCCGGACTACGTCCAGGACAAGTTCGGCGTCACGCCTGCCCAACTCGGCGATTTCCTGGCACTGGCCGGCGATCCCACCGACAACATCCCCGGAATCCGGGGCATCGGCGCCAAGACCGCCCAGGCCCTCATCACGGCCCTTGGTTCGCTCGACGCGCTCCTGGAAGACCCCGACCGGGCCGCCGAGGTCGATGTTCGCGGAGCCCGAACCCTCCCGGACCGCATCCGGGAGGGTCTCGACGACGTCCGGATCAGTCAGCGCCTGGTGAAGCTGGACGAGGAGGCCCCGCTGGAGCCCCCCGTTTCCCGGCTGGGTGATCTGCGGTGGCGACCGCCGGCCGCGGCAGCGGAGGCGGTCCTGTTCGCGCGCCTCGGACTGCGGATGCCGCCGCTGGGCTAGCCCCGGCCGGGTCCGGGCCCGGCCAGGCAGCCGCGGATGATGTCGATGGCCTCGTCCATGCGGTCCTGGTGCGTCCGCAGGTGGAGGACGCAGATCCGCAGCCAGTAGGTGCCGTCGATCTCGGTACCCGTGAGCATGATGCGGCGGGTGGCGTTGATGCGGGCGATGAGGTCGCGGTTGTGGGCGTTCTCTTCCGCGAGGGGTCGGCCGGGCAGCCGCTGGCGGAACGCGAAGAGGGACAGCTCCGGAGCGTGGGCGAGCTCGACGTCGGGCACCTGGGCGAGAGCGTCGGCGGCTTGGATTGCGAGTTGGTGCTTCTCGCGGAGAGCGTCGCGGAAGGCCTGGACACCGTGGAGATGGAAGGGGAGCCACAGCCTCAGTCCCCGCCAGTCGCGCGAGAGCTCCGGCGAGAGGTTGCAGAAGTCGATCTGTTGGTGGCCCTCGTTCAGGGGGGGGAGATACGCGGCATCGGCGGCGTGGGCAGCGCGGAGCGCGGCGAGGTCCTTCACGAGGAGCGCGCCGGTGCCGTAGGGCAGGAACAGCCCCTTGTGGGGGTCGAGGGAGAGGCTATCGGCGCGCGGCATGCCGGCGAGCGGCGGTTGCAGCTCCTCGACCATGTAGAACGTCGCTCCGTACGCCCCGTCGATGTGGAACCAGAGGTCCTCGGCCTCGGCGAGGTCGGCGATGGCGTCCAAGGGGTCGACGGCGCCGGTGTTCACCGTGCCGGCGCTGGCGCAGACCATGAAGGGACGGCGGTCTTGCGTTCGGTCGTCGGCGATCATTCGTTGCAGCGAGTCCACGCGGACGCGAAACCGCTCGTCGACCGGAACGGCGCGGATGCCGTCGGGGGGGATGCCCGCGATCCGCAGCGCCTTCGTCATGCAGTGGTGGATCTCGGTGGGGACGTAGGCGACCGCGCCGGTGAGGTCAGGGCCGAGCTTCGCCTCGCGTGCGGTGATGGCCGCGATGAAGTTGGACATCGACGCGCCCGTCGTGAGGATGCCCAGCGATCCGTCGGGCATCCCGCACAGCTCGCAGAGCCACCGCAGCACCTGGGTCTCGATCTCGACGGCCACCGGCGCCGCCGCCCACACGCCGGCGTAGCGGTTGGTGACCGACGCCACCAACTCCGCGATGCACGCGCTCGGCAGTCCGCCTCCCGGAACGAAGGCGAGGTAGCCCGGACCCGCGGTGTTGAACGAGAACGGGATCACGTCGCCGAACAAGCGGTCGAGCAGCGGCTCGAGCCCACCCGGCCGCTCGGGAAGGGCCTCGCGGAACCCGGACAGGCGGTCGGTGGCGCCGTCGGTGGCATGACTGGGCTGGTCGGGCAGGCTCTCCAGCCACGCGACGAGTCGCGGGTGTACCGCGTCCATCATGGCGGAGAACGAGGCGGGATCGGAGTCGAGCTGCATAGCCGATCTTTGCACGTCCGTTGCGACAGCCAAAGCGCCCGGGAGCGCGGACTGCCCGGGGAGCACGGACCTCCAGAGGCTGTGAGTCCAGCGTCGCTCTGGGCCGAGCGCAGCCCGGATTGCGATTGATTCACAG
>NZBC01000272.1 GCA_002687715.1 Planctomycetota bacterium
CGATTCGCTGAACATCCCGCGATCGAGTACCCACCTTGAGATTCTCACTCTGGCCTTGTGAACCGGTGGGAAGTCCAGGTCCGCTCTGAGGGCGAAGCCGGATCCGGGCCCAGAGCGGACCTGGAGAGGCTGTGCTCCCTTCAACCCTTGAGCATGTCCTGGAGGGCTTCGATGGCCGGGATGAGATCGGGACCTTCCTCGAGGACGGGGCGAAAGAGGTCGCCGTGGCGGGCGATGCGGTCCGGAACGTTGGTGATGTCGAAGAGCGAGGGATGGAGCTTTCTGTCGAGCTCGTCCCAGGCGAGAGGAGTCGAGACGGTCGCACCGGGCACCGGCCGGACGGCATAAGGCGGAACGAGGGTCTGCCCGCGGCGGTTCTGGAGGAAATCGAGGTACACCTTGCCGCGGCGACGGCGGATGTCGCGTTCGGTCGTTGAGATGTCCCTGAGCTGGCGCTGGACGACGCGGCAGACGCCCTCGCAGAACATCCGGGAGTGGTCGTAGGTGTAGCCCGCGGGCAGCGGGATGTAGATATGCAGGCCGGTCGCGCCGGACGTCTTCAGGTACGCCGTCACTCCGATGGCGCGGAGGACCTTGCCGACGGTGCGCGCGATGCGGACGACGTGCTCGAAGGGCGCCTCCTTGGGGTCGAGATCGATGGCCGCGATGTCGGGATTGTCCGGGGTGTGCCGCCGTGACAGCCAGGGGTGGAGGTCGATGCTGCCGAGGTTCGCGAGATACAAGAGCGCGTCCCGATGATCGCAGATCATGTGCCGCACGGCCTTGCTGCCCTGGTGCACGGGGAGAGTCTCGGTGTCGATCCAGTCGGGGAGATGCCCGGGCGCCTCGCGCTGGTAGAAGAACTCGCCGTCGATGCCATCGGGACACCGCCGCATGTGGACGGGGCGATCCTCGAGGTGAGGGAGGATGAAGTCAGCGACCTGGGCGTAATACGAAATGAGATCGCCCTTCGTGAATCCCTCGGCGGACCAGAACACCTTGCCCAGGTTGGAGAACTTGACCCGGTCGGTGGAGGGCGCCTGGGCCTCTACCCCGCCGAGCGCCTCGGTGACCGTCTTCTTCGTCGCATCGGCTTTTGCCTCGACCGGTACGCTCACCCAGTCCGTCGATGGTCCGGCCTTGTAGAACGACGCCGACCGCTTCGCGACGAGTCCGCCGAGGCCCCCGGCGGCGGCCGCCTGCGCCACGACCTCGCCGGTGCCGGGAACGTGGTCCACGAAGAGCAGCGGACCGCGCGACGGCAGAATGGCCTGGAGCACCGCCTTGCGGTCGATGAGGGACACCCCCCGGAGATCCCACTGCTCCCAGTGGAGGAGATCGAAGAGATAGAGCTGCACCGGGTCTTTCGATTTGCCGGCGAGCCGGCGTAGCAGCTTCTGCTCCGATGGCCGCCCCGTCCCATCGACGCACACGAGCACGCCGTCCAAGACCGCTGCCTCGGCGCGCATCGACTGGAACGCGGCCCCCATCTCCCCCGGCACCTCGGCGGGGACGTCATCACCAACGAGGCGGACGTTTCGTCCTTGCTTGAATGCAAGCACGCGCCGGCCGAGAAACCGCATCTCGAAGATCCAGTCCGGATCGGAGAACGCCGTGCGACTCCCCCGACAGTGCATCGGTTTACGGGACCGCGGGAATCGGGCCTCCTTCGCGGATGCGAGCGCAGGGCCGAAGTCGTCCGCGTCGTCTTCGCGCGCGTAGCGGTCGCGGGCCTTGAACAGCAGCCACGGTTCCTCGCCGTCCTCGCCCTTCGTTCGCACCATGTGCCACTCGCCACGCGCGCGCCGGCCCTCGAGCTGGATCTCGAGTTTCCCGCTCTCGACGCCGTGCTTGCCGTCCTGGTTCACGATGCGATAGCGACCGCGGTCCCAGATCTCGAGCGTTCCCGCGCCGTACTCGCCTTGCGGGATCTCACCCTCGAAGGTCTCGTACTCCATGGGGTGATCTTCGGTGCGAACGGCGAGCCGCTTCTCGTTCGGGTCCCAGGAGAACCCGCGCGGCACCGCCCACGACTTCAGGACCCCGTCCATCTCCAGACGCAAGTCGTAGTGGAGGCGTCGAGCGTCGTGACGATGGATGACGAACACGGGATCGCTGCCCGGCCTCGGCGGGGAATCCCCGGGCGTAGGCTCCGGTGTCTTCCCGAAGTCGCGCTTGCGTTCGTAGTCGTCGATCGAGCGGCCCATGCCACCACGATTCTATCCAATGACGACCGGCGGACGCTGCGACTCACCGCCGCAGCGGCGTCAGCCGGATGTCCCGGAACTGGACCGGCGCTCCCTCCGATTGCAGGCAGATCTTGCCCGGGACCTCCACGCACCACGATGCGACGTTCTGGATGCGGCCGTTGACCTCCAGGGTGAGGTTGCCACCGAGCAGCGTGATCTTGTAGTGGTTCCACTCGCCGAGAGGCTTCTCGTTGGTGGGGAGGAGCTTGCGGGTACGGCGACCGGAGGTCCGGGATTCGTCGACCTCCATGTCGAAGGCGTCGATGTTCCAGATGTCGCCCGCGTTGCGATGCTGGAGCTGGGCCTCGATGCTCTTGGGCCAGACCTTGTCCATGCCGGTCATGCGCAGAAGGACGCCCGAGTTGCCGGGGCGCCCGCCCGGTCGGAAACGCCAGTCCAGCTCGAGGACGAAGTTCGTGTAGTCCTTCTCGGTACGGAGGTAGCCGATCGGATTCCCGGCGCAGTCGAGGATGCCGTCCTTGATCGTCCAGACGTCGGTCGCCTTCGTGTCTGCCCGGTTGAGGTGGAACGTCCAGCCCGTGAGGTCCTTGCCGTTGAACAGCGAAATGGTGGGGTCCTTCACCGCGGTGGACGGATGGTCCGAGAGGAACGCGACGAGATCGGCGAGCTCCTGTGGCTTCATCCCCAACGCCACGTTGTCCGGCATGACGGACGTCTTTTCCTTTCGCCGGTAGTTGATCTTCTCTCGCGGAATCGCGTGGCGGCGACCTTCCGAGTCCTTGACGACGACGATGTCACCATCGGCCAGGATGAACCCCGAGTAGAGGTCGTCGTCCGTCGTGACGATGATCCAGGAGTCGTACCCGAATGTGATCGCCGCCGACGGGTTGAGGATCGCGTCGAAGATCGCTTCCGGACCGAACTTGTCGCGGATCTTGGTGAGATCGGGACCGGTGTGGCCACCGCGGTTGGCGTACGAATGGCACTTCGCGCACTGCGAGGTCTTACCGAAGAACACGTCCTTTCCGCGTCGAGCGTCGCCGGGGATCTTCACGAGATCCGCGATCGGTGGGAGCTTCACTCCCGCGGCGTTGGTGCGCGGGAAATGAGCACTCGCGAGCGCACGCACCGTGAGGTCCGGGTTGCGGAACAGGCCCTCGGCCGCAGCCTCCCGCATCGCAACGGGGAGCTTGCCGCGCATGACCAGGTCGACCAGCACGTGTCCCCCACCAGGGTCCGTCGCGAGACGTTTGGTCGCGGCGACCCGTTTCGGCTCCGGCTGATCGGAGTCGAGGATCGTCTTCTTCAGATCGGTGATCCAGCTCCGGTCGGGAGGCGCCAGCACCCACACCTGGAACTCCAACTCGGTGCTCGAACCGCCTTGGGTGGTGCCACCATCGTCGGGGCCGACGATCGCCTTGAACCGCGTATACCCGCCGCTGGGAATCCGCCACGCGGTGCGGGCAGGAGCGTGCGTGCCGATCCCCGTCGCGTACTCGACGCCGCCGATCTTGAGCGGGCCGCCGGAGCAGTTGCGACCGACGTGGGTGCTCCCCCACCCCTGCTTCGCGGAGTCCCACGGCTGTTTGGAGAGATGCAATGCGCCGGCGGGCCCCTCCAGCCGCGGGTCGATCCACGCCGCCCAGTCATAGGAGAAACCGTTCTTGCCCTCACTCACGACGAGCCACATCGCCTCGAGGCCCGTGACGTCGATGTCGATCTCCTTCGTGCCCTTCTTCATGATCCCGCTGGACCACTTGAGCTCGGCGCCGTCCATGCCTCTGACCCCCAGCTCGCGGGCGAGACGGTACGCTCGCCAGTCGTTCTTGTCGCGGTTCTGGACCCACCAGCGTGCCGTCGGCTGAACGTCGGTCGGACCGGCCATGGCCACGTTCAACATCGCCTCCGCCGCCGTCCGGTCCTTGATGAACGCGAGGGCGTCCGCAGCTGCACGACGCTGCTCCGTCGTGAGCGACTTCGCCATCGCCCGCGACGCGAGCGCGGACGCGCTCTCGGTCGGGTGCAGCCGCCATACGACCTCGGCGAGAGCGTCGGACCACAGAGTCGGGTCGTCGTGCCCCTTCACCAGCCGCTGGTAGAGCTCGGCCTCGATCTTGTCCGCGCCGACTCCGATCCCCTCGAGCGACCACCGGTCTCCCGCGGGATGACGACGAGCGATCTCCTCGAGCAGCGGCAGTCGAACCGCGGGATCGGCGTCGCGCAACGCCACCGCGACCTCTCGCCGCACACGCGCGGCCGCGTCTTTCGCGAGACGCTGGAGGAGCGGCAGAAGCTGCTTCGCACCGAATGCGCGCGCGATCCGCAGCTGGAGGACCCGGCCCGCCGCATCGCGCGACAGGGGATGTCCGGCCACCAGGACGCCCTCCGGTCCGAAGACCGCGGCCTCCGCCCAGGCCAGCCTCGCCGAGCCGTACCGAGGGCTCGCGGGTGGCTCCCCGGGGATCCCGGGGCCTTCCGCCCGTGGCTCCAAGCGCTCGAGCTGCAGCATGGCGCCGAGACGCGCCTGGTCACTCGCTTCGAGCGCACGGGCCCGGGCAAGCGCGCGCCACCGGACGCTCGATGACGGGTTCACCAAGGCGGAGACGACCCCGCTCACTCCGGTGGGCATCGAGAACGGACGTTGTGACACGTCACCAGGCGCGATCCGGACGATCCGCCCGTACGCTTCCCGGTCACGCGCCGCGTGCCCGCCCACGCCAGGGTCGTACCAATCGGCGACGTAGATCGAGCCGTCCGGCCCCACCATGACGTCACTCGGGCGGAACCAACGCTGGTCCTGCTTCGCGTTCCGACCCAGCTTCGCCTTGATGACGAAATCGGCCTCGGGACGGAGGCCCGCGCCGTCCGGCTTCGGGTGGTGGGCGTAGACGACGTTCCGTCCGGCATCGGCATTGAGGACCGCACCGATGAAGCGCGCCGGCAGCAGCCCGCGTTCGTAGATGTCGACGCCGGTCGGGCCGCCCGCGCCATTGATGCAGCCCGCGGGACACACGCCCGGATCGTCGCCGTGCCAATGCGCGGTCTGGGTGTCCTGACCGGGACGTCGGTCGATCCGCCAGCTGCGGGCGCCGTCAGGCGAGAAGTAGCCGTAGTTCCCGCCCTCCATCACCCACGACGTTCGGCAGGACCGGTTGCCATCATCGTCGTTGTCGCTCTGCCACATGTCACCGAACGCGTCGACGGCGACCTCGTAGTTGTTGCGGAAGTTGTGGGCCATCACGGTGAGGTTCTTGCCGTCCTCACCGAGGCGCAGCACGAGCCCACCCGTCCATACCCGCCCGTCGTCGCTGATCATGCCCGAGCGATTCCGGACCGACTTGGCCCCCCCGCCGGAGTAGAGGCTCCCCGAACGCAGCATCCACCCCGAGCGATCCTTGACGACGTGCGGACCGGCGTTCCCGACGGCGAGGTAGAAGTCCCCTGCGGGGCCCGCGACGATCGAGTGCACCCCGTGGTCGTGGTCGTGTCCGCCGAACCCGGTCAGGAACACCTCGCGCCGGTCCGGAATGTCATCGCCATCGTCGTCGGTGTACTTGATGATGTGCGGCGAGCATGAGACGTAGACGTCCTTGCCGGCAATGAAGATCCCCAGCGGTGAGACGAGCTCCTTCTCCTGCACGAACACCTTCGACGTGTCGCAGCGACCGTCGCCGTCGGTGTCTTCGAGGATCATCACGCGGTCGCCCTTGGCATGAAAGCGCCCCGGGTTCCGCTTGCCCCACTTGCGGTAGTTCACCGCTTCGGTGACCCAGATCCGGCCGCAATCGTCGACGTCCATCGCGGTCGGGTTGAAGAGCTGCGGGGACTCGGCCCACAGCGTCACGTGCATTCCCTCGGGGACGTCGAAGTCCTCGGTGATGTCCTTCGGCGGCGGCTTCGTCTGCGCGACGAGCGCGGAGGCGACGACCAGGAGAGCGAGGATGGTGCGCGTCATGATGCGCGCATGGTAGCAAGCGTCTGCGGGCCTCAGGGGTCACCCCGCCACGAACGGTCCTGACGTCAATGCACGCGCGTGAACGTACCGCCGGTCTCACGGGCCAGGATTCGCATGAACCGCATCGCGTCGTGCTGCGGTGTGTAGGTCCCGGGAGCGGGATCCAGGTCGCCCGGGATCGCCGCGATGGTGTGGATGCGAACGTCCCGCAGCCGGTTCCACTCCGCGACCCGCTGCAGGATGCGCTCCTGGATGACGGTCTTCCCCACCGTCGGGATGCCGTCGGAGACGAAGAAGATCGTGTCGACCTCCGGGAACCGATCGAAGGCTTCCAGGAGAACTCCGTAGCTGTTCGTCTTGCCGGCGTGTCCAAGCCGCCTCACGAATGAGACCGCGGCCTTTCTGGCCGCCGGTCGCGCACGTACCAGCGACTTCGACCACCAGCTCACCCCCGAAGAGAACGGCATGATGTTCATCTTCGAGCGACCGTCGAGTACACGGATCACGCGAACGAGCTCGCGCTTGGCGCCCACGAGTCGCGATTCGGACTTCGTGTTCTCGTGGAGCGCGTAGCCCATGCTCATGGACGTGTCGATGATGAACAGCAGCCGGTCCGACTCGATCGGCACGTCGTAGTACGAGGGTCGGTCGTACTTCGAGTCGGGAACCGGCGGCCCCGTCTGCCCCCTCGATCCGAAGCGGTCCCACCACGCCTTCCACGGCCCGTGCTCGGGAGGATGATCGACTCCGCACAACTTGCGCAGCGTGCGCCACAGCGCGACCCGTTGCCGAAGCGGCTCGATCGCGAGGCGGGCGATGAGACGAGGCGCGAGCGCCTTCGAGCCGTGCCTGCGCAGTCCGATCGCCGCCTCCTCGCGGATCAAGGCACGACGGTCGCTGAGCAGCGTCGCCAGCGTCTCAGTGACGGCCGGGTGCACCTTCCGGTAGCCGAGGGCGCGAGCACCCGCCAGGCGCACGACGTCCTGCCCATCCCTCGTCGCCGCGATCACCGCAGCGCGGGCCTCCTCTCCATCGATACGCCCGAGCGCACCGACCGCCCGGCTCCGTACTTCGGTGTCGTCATGTCCTGCGAGCTCGAGCAGGCGCGGCAACGCAGCCGCCATCCGCAACCCCTGCGCGGGGTCCTCCATCCGGGCGAGACCACCGAGTGCGAGCACCAGCAGGTCGACGTCGTCCTCCTGCACGAGTCGGAGCAGGTGGCGGAGTGGCTTCGCTCCGCGGAGCTTCCCCAACGCGCGCTCGACCCACAGCTCGAGTCCGCGCAGCTCAGAACGCCTGCTGCGGGCGACCTTCACCAAGAACTCGCACCAGACGCGTTCCTCGGCCAGCGCTCCGATCAACGCCACTGCGGTGACGCGCCACCGGAAGACCTCGGCGGCCGTTACCGGCGAGACCACGACCTCCTTGAGGAACGCACAGGCCTTCTCGCGAATCGCCGGCTCCGAATCTTCGAGCGAGTGAAGCTGGAGTAGGACCCGCTCGGCCTCCGCGATGCCGGAGATGTCGCGATGGGATCTCCACCTGTGGAAGCGCCGCTCGATATCGGACAGGACGCGGGCGCCCTGGGCGGGGAGCAGCGCCACCAGGCAGATGAGGATGATCGGGATCCGGATGATGTCGGAGGCCTCTCGTTCGAGGTCAGCGACGACGTCCGCGACGACCGGGCCGCCGCGGCTCCACTTTGAGCAGCCGATGGTTCGGGTCGACCTCGTACACGCGTCCCTTGAGCGCCACCGTGGCCTTGCCACCCGGCATCGGGACTCGCACGATCTTCTTGCCCAGCTTCACCGGCACGGGCATGGGGAACTCGACGTCACCCGGCGTCTTCCACGCCAGCTGCAAACGGCCCCCGTCCTTCTTCACCACGAGTTCGGGGAGCGCCGGCTGGCGCACGTACAGATCGAAGAACCAGCGCAGGTCCTCCCCGTGGTGTTCCTCCGCGATGGCACGGAGGCCCTCCGTAGTCGCGAAGCGCCCCTGCGACCCGTCGGTCACCTTCTCGAGCTTCGGATCCGGATAGGCCATGCGCCGCAGCGCCTTGAAGAACTGCTTGTCGCCGAGGACCCACCGCAGGGTGTGCATGACCCACGACCCCTTGTCGTAGAGGTCGTTGTCGAATCCACCCTTCGGGTTGAAGTAGATCTGCTTGGAGTCCTGGGAGGCTCTCGGGGCGATGGGACGCGAGTTCCGCAGCGTCCGTCGCTTCTTCGTCATCTGGACAGCGTAGGCCTCCGGACCGCGCCGACTCTCGAGATAGAGCGCCTGCATGTAGGTCCCGATACCCTCGTGGATCCACATGTCCCGCCAGTCCTTGCACGTGACGAGGTTGCCCCACCACTCGTGGGACATCTCGTGGTGGTGCAGCCAGTCGTAGTTGAACGCCTGGCGGACACGGTACTTATTGCCGTAGGCGATGATCGTCTGGTGTTCCATCCCGAGGTGCGGCGTCTCCGCGACACCGTACTTCTCGTTGCGGAACGGATACGGCCCGCAGATCTCCTCCATCTGCTTCAGGTGGTCTAGCACTTCGGGCAGGAACTTCTTCGCTTTCGCTTCATTGCGCGGAAGGGCATAGAACTCGACCGGGACCCGGGTTCCATCGACGCTGACGAACGTCGTCTTCAGCACCGTGTACGGTGCGATGTTCAACGCGACGCAGTAGTTGCTGATGGGGTTCGCGACGTGCCAGTGGAATCGGCGCCCGCCCTTGACTCGCTCGACCTTGCGCAGCGTTCCGTTGGACGCGCAGACCAGTCCGCGTGGAACGGTGATGTGCAGGTCGAACGTCTCGGGTTTGTCGGACGGGTGGTCCTTGCACGGCCACCACAGGTCGGCGCCTTCGCCCTGGCACGACGTCGCGATCCATGGCTGACCATCGCGGGTCTCCTTCCAGGTGAACCCACCCTTCCAGGGTGGGTTCGGAGCGACCCGGGGCGCGCCGCCGTATGCGATCGTCACCGCGACCTCACCGCCCTCCGCAACTGGCCCGGGGAGGGTCACTCGGACGAGCCCGTCGGCGTGCGTGAACGGGACTTGCCGCTCGCCGACGACGACGCTTGACACCGTCAGCCGCTGGTCGAGATGCAGCGCAACGCGCTCGACGGAGGTGAGCGCGCGCGCCGTCATCGTGCACGCGCCGCTGATGGTCTTCGCTTGTGGATCGACCGTCAGGGCCAGATCGTAGTGCCGGACGTCGATCGCCGCCTGCTCCGGCAGCAGGCGGCCCCCGGACGCGTTCGCGTCCTGGGCACCGACCGTCGCGAGGAGGAGGAACCAGCCGAGGATTGCGCGGTGAGCCATGGGTTCAGCGTAGCAAGACGCCCTCCACCAGGGGATCTTCGGGGTCGATGAGGAACTCGTGGCGCCCCGTGATCCACGCGGCGCCGGTCACACACGGGACGACCGCGGGGACGCCGCCGACCTCGGTCTCTTCAACCACCGACACGTCGAAATGCGTCCCGATGATGCTCTCGATTGTGATCGCCGGGCCTTTTCCCAGCTCCCCCTTCGCATGGAGGATGGCCGCGCGCCCGCTTACCCCCGTGCCCGTGGGCGATCGATCGACCTCCCCATCCGCGAACACGCACACGTTGCGGCTGTGGATCGGGTAATCGCCCGGAGCACACAGGATCACGCCGTAGAGGAAGTTCAGGTCGTCGTCGCCGGTCGGATGGCGAAGCGGAAACGAGTCCATCACGGCATGCTTGATCCGCATCGCGACGTCGATGATGGTCGCGAATTGCTCCGCCGCAATCTCGATGCCGACGGCGGACGCATCCACATAGGCGTAGAACGCACCGCCGTATGCGAGATCGAATCCGACCCTTCCGAGCCCGGGCACCTCGACGACCGCTTCCGCCTCGACGAGAAACGACGGGACGTTCAGGAACGAGACCCGCCGAACCGTCCCTTCCGGCCGCCACGCGGTCGCGGTGACCCGGCCGGCCGGCGTGTCGATGCGAATCTCCGGCTCCTCCCCTTCCGCGTCGAGCAGTCCACAATCGAGCCCGACCTTCACGAGACCGATGATCCCGTGTCCGCACATCGTGCTGTAGCCCTCGTGGTGAAGGAACAGCACCCCGACGTCGCCGTCGGGCGTGACCGGCGGCGTGAGGATGCAGCCGTACATGTCAGCGTGGCCGCGCGGCTCGAGCATGAGTGCGCGGCGCAATCCGTCCTGGTGCTCGCGCGCGTATCGCCGCATCGCGAGGATCGTGTCGCCCTCCAGCTCCGGGTATCCGCCAGTGATCACGCGCAGCGGCTCGCCCGCGATGTGCGCGTCAATGGTCGAAATCCGTCGCCAGTGGTCAGGGGGTTCGAAAGGCATGAGTCGGGTCCAAGCTCTGTCAGTCGCGCACGATACCGACGCCGGACGACCCTGTCACCCGACTGCGGACCCAGGCGCGACCTCCAGGGACGCCGGCCGTGACCGGCCCGTGACGCGCCGGGCGGGGACGTGAGGCGTAGGATGAGCCTCATGCAACGCCTCCTTCTCGTCCTTGTCCTCGCAGCCGCAGCCGACGCCCAGACCACAGGTAGCTCGGGTACCCGGCCGGACAAACCCGCCGTGGCTCCCAACGACCCGCGCTGGCATCAGCACCTGAACGACATCGCGCTGGTCTATCGCCTGTGGGGGCGGCTCGACGATGAGGCGCGGTGGGCGCCGTGGCTCTGCCGCGGGCCACAGCCCGCCGCAGCCCGCCGCAGCCGCGCGACGAAGGACACCCCCCACGCGGCCAAGCTCTACACCCTCTACGCGAGCGATCCCAAAGCGTATGGCGCTCCTACCAGTTTCCGAACTACCCCCGGCTCCGACGCCGTGGAGAAGGCGCGCAAGCGTCTCGCGCCCCTGAAACAGATCATCGTGAAGGAGGCCTGGAAGCCGGAGCTGATGAAGCAACCGCCCGATCCACAGCGTAGCTTTCCTGCCCCGAAGTCCTGGGGCGCGAGCCGGCTCAAACCGTGCCAGCGGGCCGGCAAGTGGTACCGCGCGCAGGAACGCGCCGGACTCTTCGTCATGATGAAGCTCGACCCGAAAACCCCCGGCACCGATCAGGGTTGGGTCTACGGCACCCTCACCCCCAAAGGGAAGATCACCGCGAGCGGGAAGATCGCTTCCTGCATGGGCTGTCACGTGAAGGCGAAGAAGGACCGCCTCTTCGGCCTGCCGAACGCGCCCTGGCTCCCCAAGAAGAAGCGACCCGCCAAGAAGGGCAACTAAGTCGAGAGCCGCCTTCGCCGCCTCTCGAATCGACGGCCGCCAGAGGTTATCCATGATCCGTGAAAGCGGCCTCCCTCAGACCATCGGCGATCATCCTCGGCTTGGCGATGCTCTGCGTCGTCTCGACCGGTTGCCCCGATGACTCCACGACGGAGCCGCTGAGCCCGACGGCCGACGCCCCGGATCCGCCGCGTACTCCCGCCGAACGTGTCCGACGGAGGACGCAGGACCGATTCGGCAAGGCGGACCTGCTCATGCCCGGCAACCTCACGCCCGGCGAAGCGACGTCCGATCTCGCACCGATCATCCTGGTCAGGGACCGCGCCCGGGGTACCTTCGGCGTGGTCTCGGCTCATGCAAGCGGCGACCTCGTCGTCCCCGGTCCGCTCACGGTGTACTGGGAGCGGTCACGGGTCGTCATCGACGGACATTCGCACGACCAGATCGCCTACTACTGGTGGTTCCGCGCCGAGGGCGCCGACGCATTCGCCG
Organism: Planctomycetota bacterium; assembly: GCA_002687715.1. GTDB lineage: Bacteria > Planctomycetota. The sequence continues at coordinate 11,900 of NZBC01000272.1, forward strand.
TGCAAGGCGTTCGCATGACCCTGCGCGAGAACGGACTCGCCTGCGTGTGGGAGGTCCTGCGCGATTCGTCGAATCTCCGCGTGGTGTACGTGGCGGAGTCCGTGGAGGCGGCGGCCCGCAAGAAGCACGGCGGCCCGCTCCCTGGGCGCCGGTTCAGCATCGAGCGCAAACGGGACGCGACGCCCGACATCGTCGTGGCGCGGGTCCTCCCGGACGGCCCGATGCCCATGGGGCCGTGGATCTACGTGCTCGCGGGAGCGGACGACGTGAGCACGGTGCTTTGCCGATGCTCGCCGTCGCAAACCAAGGGACCACTCGAGCGAACGGACTACGTCTTGCGGCCCTTCGACCCGCAGGGCCGCCAACGGAGCCCCTTCGTCGCCGATGACCCCGCATCGGACCCGCACACTCGACTCGATACCTGGCTCCGCTGGCCGTGACCAGCCCGTGACGTACCCACGTCAGGGTGAGGGATAGGATGATCCTCATGCGACGCCTCCCTCTGCTGGTCCTGCTCATCACCGCCGCTGTCGGTGCCCAGACCACGGGCCGCTCCAACGCGCAGGTCACCGAGCCCAACGACCGGCGCTGGCATCAGCACTTGAAGGACATCGCGAGCGTGTATCCCCATTGGGGCAACCTCGACGATGCAGCGCGTTGGGCGCCGGAGCTCTGTGGGATGCCGCCGCTCCCCGCCGCGCGCCACAGCGGAGCGAAGAAGGACAGCCCTCACGGATCCAAGCTCTACGCTCTCTACGTGAGTGACCCCCAGGCGTACGGCGCACCTCCCGGTCGCGGTGGCTTCACCTTGGGCCCCACCACCGACGCCGTGATGGAAGCTCGCAAGCGCCTCGCGCCCCTGAAGCAGATCATCGTGAAGGAGGCCTGGAAACCCGAGCTGATGAAATGGAAGCCCGATTCGCGACGCAGCGCCCCAGCACCGAAGGCCTGGGGAGCGAGCCGCCTGCGACCGTGCCAACGCGGCGGCAAGTGGTACCGCGCCCAGGATCGCGCCGGGCTCTTCATCATGATGAAGCTCGACCCGAAGACGAAGGGCACCGACCAGGGGTGGGTCTACGGCACGATCACGGCCAAGGGGAAGATCACCGCGAGCGGGAGGATCTCCTCTTGCATGGGCTGCCACGTGAAGGCGAAGAACGACCGCCTCTTCGGCCTGCCGAACCCGCCCTGGCCCCCTCGGAAGAAGCGCCCCAAGAAGGGCAACTAGTCCGAGCGCACCGGCTCCCCTCAGGCCATGACCTGATGAATGGGCTCCGTGCCCCCGACACCGACGAGACGACGGTCCAGCCCACCGTAGGGGAATGACAATCGGTCACAATCGAGCCCGAGGCACCGCAGGATCGTCCCATGGAGGTTCTTCACGTGAAAGCGATCCTCCACGGCCGCGGCGCCGAGCTCGTCCGTCCTGCCCACGCTGGTCCCGCCTTTGATGCCACCCCCGGCCATCCACAGCGTGAACCCGTAGGAGTTGTGGTCCCGCCCGGTGCCCTTGGCGTATTCCGCCGTCGGCTGCCGCCCGAACTCGCCCGTCCACACCACGAGGGTCTCGTCGAGGAGCCCCGTGCGCTTCAGGTCCTTCAGTAGTCCGGCGATCGGCTTGTCCGTATGACCCGCGTGCCGGTCGTGATTGGTCTTCAGGTCCGCGTGGGCGTCCCAGTTGTTGTCGTTGTGGTGCCCGCCGGAATAGACCTGGACGAAACGCACGCCACGCTCAACCAGGCGTCGCGCCATGAGGCACTTGCGGCCGAAGCCGCGGGTCCGGAGAACGTCGAGGCCGTAGAGCGACCGGGTCGCATCAGTCTCCGCCGCGAGGTCGAGCGCCTCGGGTGCATGCGTCTGCATGCGATACGCGAGCTCGTAGCTCGCGATGCGCGCCGCGAGATCGGTGTTGGTGGCGTGCCGCTTCAGGTGTTCCTCGTTCTCCCGCCGAAGCCGATCCAGGATCCTGCGCTGCAACCGACGGCTCATTCCGGCGGGGGGCTGCAAATCCAGAATGGGCTCGCCCTCGGAGCGAACGACGACGCCCTGGTACGTCGCCGGCATGTAGCCCGAGCTCCAGTTCTTCGCTCCCGAGATCGGTCCGCCCGTCGGGTCGAGCATCACGACGTGGCCAGGGAGGTTCGGGTTGTCGGTGCCCAGCCCGTAGTTGACCCACGATCCCGTGCACGGGTGACCCGAAAACAGGTTCCCCGAGTTCATCATGAACATCGCCGACCCGTGGATCGGTGACTCCGCGTACATCGAATGCACGAACGCGATGTCGTCGACGCACGTCGCGAGATGGGGGAACAGGTCCGAAACGAACTTCCCGCACTCGCCGTAGCGCTTGAACTTCCACTTCGGGCCGACGATCCGGCCCCGGTCCTTCGTGCCGCCGCGCCCGCGGGTCCGCACCTTGATCGTCTTGCCGTCGAGCTGATAGAGCTTCGGTTTGTAGTCGAACGTATCGACCTGGCTGGGTCCGCCGTACATGAACAGGAAGATCACGGACTTCGCGGTCGGGGCGAAGTGCGGCGGCTTCGAACCGACCGGCTCCAAGAGACCCGGAGAGCTCCCCGGGATTTCCGAGATGAGCGGCGCCATGGAAAGCGTCGCCAGCGCACCGGCACTCCGGCGGATGAAGAACCGGCGCGTGATGGAGTCGCGGCTCATGGTGGTCAGTCCAGGTAGAGGAATTCGTTGAGGTTCAGCATCACGAGGCAGAACGCCTCGAGCGCGCGGTCGGGAGAGAGCCCGAACTCGGTCCGGACCTCGCTGATGAAGGCCACGTGCCGGCGAACCTCGTCGTCCTTGGCCGGACGACCGGTGACCAGCCGCACCGCGCGTCGGACCCGGGCCGAGGAGTCGTCGCCGGCCTCGCGCCGCAGCCGCGCGGCCATCGCCTTCGCCATCCGTTGGGTGAACTCGCCGTTCAGCAAATGGAGGGACTGGGTTGGCTGGGTCGTGTTGAAGCGGATCGCGCACGACTTGTCCGTATCCGCGAGGTCGAAGTTCTGGAGGATCGGGGTCAGGAGTGAACGCTTGACCTTGATGTAGATGCTGCGTCGATGGGTCTCCGCCTCCGGTGACTTCCCCCAGACTCCGTCGGGCCGCGAGGAAGTCGCCAGGACCTCCGGCGGTATGATCGAGAAGAACGGACGGCCGCCCATCTTCAGGTTCAGGAGGCCGGCCACGGAGAGCATGCTGTCGCGGATCTCCTCAGCGGAGAGCCGGCGAAGATCGAACCGCCACAGCCGTTGGTTGGCCGGGTCCTTCTCCATGGCGACGGCGTCCGCAGTCGGCGACATCCGGTACGCGCTCGATCCCATGATCAGCCGGTGCATCGTCTTGATGGAGAAGCCCCCGGCGATGAACTCGCTCGCCAACCAGTCGAGCAGCTCCGGGTGGGTCGGACGTCGTCCGAGCTCACCGAAGTCGTTCGCTGACGCGCAAAGTCCGCGGCCGAAATGGAACTGCCAGATCCGGTTGACCATGACGCGCGCGGTGAGCGGGTTGTCCGGATGTGTGATCCAAGCGGCAAGCGCACGGCGACGACCCGACGATTTCGCCCCGGGCTTCGGCGGCAGCAGTGCGAACGCCGGCCCGCCTATGCAGGCGGGGACCCCCGGCTCGACCTCCTCGCCCTTCACGTGGGCGTTGCCCCGAACGTGGATGTGCATCGCCGGCGGATTCGGGCCCCGTTCCTGAACGGCCATGGCCCGCGGGATGGTCGGCGGGCGCCGCCGCTTCACCTTCGCGAGATCGCGTTCGAGCCTCTGGAATACAGCGAACCGTTCGGGGCCGAGGACGTCCTTCCCCTGCTTGCGCATGCGCTTGCGAAGGAACCGCTCCCCCTTGCCCATCGGATCGACGGTCAGCGCTCGCTTTCCGAACGCGAGGTTGACGAGGTTCGTCGCACCCGCGGTGGCCGCACGCTCCGCGTCGCGCCGAACGGCCGGCACGACGTGCACATACTGCCCGCCGCCGGTCTGCCGGCAATGGACGGCGAGGGTGTTCTTGCCCGGATGCACGGCCGCTTTGCCCTTCGCCGTCGCGTCGAGGATGAAATACTCCGACGTGTAGCCCGGCGCCTTGGCCGCGAGTACCCCGTTGACGTAGACCGTAACGTCTTCGTCGTGGTGGGTGATGAAGACCAGGTCTCCTCCGTTGCCTTCCCAATCGAACGTCGTCCGCAGCCAGATGTCCGACGTGTGCCACTCCGTCCCGACCCGAGCTCCCGGGGTTCCTGCGCTCCCGAAACCCGGAGCGCCCGATTTCCAGGCCACGTCATCAAAGGTCGGCACCGCGAACTCGCGGCCCGGGTCGGTCGTCGTGTGGCGCCACGCGAGCGCGGACGTGGCGGTGGACCACCACGCGTCCAGATTGAAACCACTCTGCCGGTTCCAGTAGTCGAGGCGGAACGTGACCGCCCCCTTCTTCAGCGTGATCTCTCCGCGGCGGGCGCCGCCCTTCTTGCGCTGACCGACGTCGATCACGGTCCGCCCGTCGACGACGAGTCGCGAGGTCTCCTTCGTCTTCACGCCGAACGCGTAGACCCCGTCCTCCGGAACGACCAGCTTCCCTTCGAAGACGAGGCCGATGTTGTCCCGGCGGGTCGCGACGAGCAGGTCGATGAAGTTGTTTGGCAACTTGCCCGTGCTCTCGGGCCGGAGCGCGTCGAACTCGGGGAGTTCCTTCCAGCTGTCACGGTAGAACCGATAGCTGAGGTCGACGAGATCCGACGCCCCGTCTGATCGTTGACCTCGCGCCGCCAGCGCACCTAGGAACTCCCGGTCCATGGCCTTCAGCGCGGTCTGTAGCCGGGCCTCGTCGGCTCGCTTGCCCGCCTCCGCCGTGCTCCGCGCCGCCGCCTGCTCCTTCGTCGCGAGCGAGGTGAAGATACGGTCCTTGCTCATGTCCGTGACCCCCGCGAACAGGGCCATGAACCGGTAGTAGTCGACCTGCGGGATCGGGTCCTTCTTGTGTTCGTGGCATCGGGCGCAGCCGATGCTCATGCCGAGGAAGGAGTGGCTCGTGGTCTGGACGATGTCGTCCAACGTGTCGTAGCGCGCCTGAAGGCGCCCCTGCCCGGGTTCGTCGTCCCAGATCATGAGGCGATAGAACCCGGTCGCGATGATCGAGTCCGGGGTCGGGGCGTCGATCTCGTCGCCGGCGATCTGCGCCGTGATGAACCGGTCGTAGGACAGGTCATCGTTGAACGCCTTGATCACCCAGTCGCGATAGCGCCAGATCTCCCGCTTGTCAGAGTCGCGCTCGTA
>NZBC01000273.1 GCA_002687715.1 Planctomycetota bacterium
CCCCGTGAGCTGAGCCTGACGCAGTCCAGCGTCGCTCTGGGCCGAGCGCAGCCCGGATTGCGATTGATTCACAGCCTCGAACCCTGCGTCCGCCGGATCCTGACTCTAGAGAATCGGGTTGGGGCGTCGTATGCAATCTGGACCGGGACCACCGTCTGGCGTCCGGTCTACCCTCCGGAATCCGTCTTCCAGAGTTGACGTATCCACACGATCGGGAGGGTGTATGAGGTTTTGAGCGATCCTCAGCCAGATTATTGGGGTACGATCGAACGGGTAAATTGCCTCAGCGCCGGAGATACTGAATGCCATTCGAGCGGGCTCGTCACGTCCTTCACCACATCCGGGAAGTTCATCGGACGGCCGCCACTCTGTATCACCGCGCGTCGGAGCGGACGGCCAGCCCTCGGGTGCGCATGCTGCTCGACTACCTGGAGGGGCATGAGAAGCGGTTCGAGAAGGGCCTGGAACGGTTCGAGCGGTACATCCCCCCCGGGACGATGCACGCGTTCTTCCAGAACAGCCCAGACGCGATCCACCCCCCGGAATCGCTCCAAGAACTGAGCGAAAGCACGGAGCCGACCCAGGACGAGGTCCTGGATGCCGCGCTCGAGCTCGACCGGTGGATCGAGAACTGCTACCGGCAGATGGCCGAAATCGCTCCGACCGCGACGACCCGCGAGGCCTTCCGCGGACTGGAAAAGCAGCAGGCGGCAGAGCAGCGCCTCATCGTGACTCAGGTCCAGATGATGGACGACCTCTAGCGTCCTGAGTCAGGACCGCCCTTCCGAGCCGTTCCAGCTGCCCTTCATCTCCCCCCCGCTCACGCCGCACTTGTGGGGGAAATCCAGGTTGCAGGTAGCGATCGGTTTCCGGAGCCCGGGGTCCAACAACTGGTGGATGTCGAGCTTCATGCCGTCCCGCGAATAGGACGCGACATCGAGGATGCCCGTGTCCATCCGGATCGCGTCCTCGGGACACACCTCCACGCAGTATCCGCAGTACACGCACATCCCGAGGTTGATGTCGAAGCTGACCGGGTACTTCTCGACCGTCGGGTTGGGATGCTCATCGGGAACGATGGTGATGCACTTGGCCGGGCAGATCGTCTCGCAGAGCATGCACCCCACACACCGCGGTGTATCGTCCTCGCGCGACATCAGTCGATGACGGCTCCGGAACCTCGACATGAGACCCCGTTGCTGTTCCGGGTACTGGATGGTGACCGAAGCCGGGACGTCCTTGAAACGTCCGAAGACGTGAGCCGTGTGGAGGAAGAGGTTCCTGAAGAAGTGGCCGCTGGTGATTCTCAGCCCGCGCAGGATCTGGGGGAGATAGGTCTTCTCCCAGAGGGTCAGCGTCGGCCGGCGCACGACTTTGATGGCCACTACGATCCCTCCCCGAATAGGAGCAGTAAAACTGCCGTCACCACCACATTGATGACGGCGATCGGGAACAGACCCTTCCAGCCGAGCTTCATGAGTTGATCGTAGCGGAACCGGGGCAGGGTCCAGCGCACCTGCATGAACAGCCAGCAAAAGGCCAGGACCTTGAACGTGAAGCTCATCACGCCGAGGAGCACGTAGAGCCAGTTGGCGACCGGGAGCTCGGCGCCCCAGGGGAAGTGGAAGCCCTCGGGCTGGAGGTACGGGACTTGCCATCCGCCGAAGAACAACGTGGTCGCGAGGGCGGCGACCATGATGGTCTCGAGGAAGTCCGTGAGGAAGAACATCCCGAACTTCATCCCGCTGTACTCGACGAAGTACCCGATGATCTCCGATTCGCCCTCGGGCAGGTCGAACGGCGTCCGCTTGGTCTCGGCCAGCGCCGCCGTGACGAAGATGATGAAGGCCACGGGTTGCGCCACGATGCCCCAGAAGGGGATCCAGCCGCCGGCGATCGTCTGTCCCTGCGCACGAACGAGCTCACCCAGATCCATGGTCTCGTAGACCATGAGCAGGCCGACCACCGAGATGCCGAGCGCGATCTCATAGGAGATCATCTGCGCCGTCGCGCGGAGTCCTCCCAGGATCGCGTAGTTGTTGCTCGACGCGAAGCCCGCGAGGATCACGCCGTACACCCCGACCGACAGCATGGCGAAGACGTAGAGCAGCGCGACGTCGATCTTGGCGACCTGCAGCTCGATGGTGCGCTCTCCCACCTCGAGGGCGGGTCCAAAGGGGATCGCGGCGAATGCCGCCAGCGCGAAGAATACGGAGAACATCGGCGCCAGGGTGTGCAGGACCCGGTTCGCGCCGGTCGGGACGATGTCCTCCTTGGTGAACATCTTGAGGGCGTCGGCGATGCTGTGAAACAGCCCCAGGAACGTGAAGCCGAAGATCGAAGCCCGGTTGGCCCCGATCCGATCCTGGATCAGCGCTGACTGCTTGCGCTCCACCCACGTGTGCAGCCCGGCCAGGTTCAGAACGCCAAAGTAGACGATTCCGGCCAACGCGAGCTTGATCAGCAGATCTTCCATCAAGACGCTGCCTCCGTGGGCTTGGCCGATGGGATGAGGGCCCCCTGGTCACTGATCGTCTCGTAGCTCATGTTCGCGAACGCCCCCTCCGCTTCGGAGAGTTCGCGGAAGACCTCGGCCGGAGAACTCCATTCGAGTGACGGCCCCGCGAGCCGGGCCAGATCGAGAAGCACGCGCCAGTCTTCGCGCGAATCCGCGAGAGGAGGAAAGGCCTGGCCAATGCGCTGCACGCGGCCGTCGCAGTTCACGAAGGTCCCGTCCTTCTCCACATAGGACGCGGTCGGAAGGACCCAGTGCGCGAGCTCCGCCGTCGGGCTCTCGTTGGTGCCGGAGAAGACCAGCAGCTCGACGCTCTCCGAGAGCTCGCGAGCCTTCTCCGCACCGAACAGATCCACCAGGTCGTGCCCCATGATCCACAACACGTCGAGCTTCTTGGCGATCGCCTCATCGACGATGTCCTCCGCGTCGGGCGCGTTGGGTCCAGCGAGGCCGAGCAACGCCGCACCCCGCGTGTTCGGTGTCTTGTCCGGTTTGATCAGGAAGTCGTCGGATGATCCGGGCCGCTCCGGAACCGACGCAGTCACCCGCGCGTCCGGGAAGATCTCGCGGATGAGGAACAGCTCTTCGTTCGTGAGCTGGGTCGAGGCGATGACACCCACGCGCTTCTCTTGCATCAACTTCGCGATCACGTTGAGCGCGTGCTCCCACGAGGCGTCTTCGGTCGGCCCACGAACGGCCTCGAGTCGTCCTTCGTCGAGCCAGCCGAAACCGAATCGCCCCTCGTCACACAACCACCACTCGTTGACGTCCCCGTGATATCGCGGCTTCACGCGCATGACGCGTTTCCCCTGGTTCAGATGGGGCCGGTCGAGCACGTAATGCATGTCAATGTTGCATCCCCGACTGCATCCGTTGCACACGGTGGACGCGCTGGAGAGATACCAGACCCTCGCCTGGAAACGGAACTCTCGCTCGGTCAGAGCGCCGACGGGACAGATGTCGACAACGTTGCCCGAGTACGGATTGTCGAGTTCGGTGCCGGGGTAGACCCCGAGCTCGGCCCGGTTGCCCCGGTTGAAGATGCCGAACTCACCCGTCTCGGTGATCTCGTCGGTGAAGCGGACACACCGGGAGCAGAGAATGCACCGCTCCTGGTCGAGCATGACGTGCGGGCCGACCTGCACCGCCTTCTGCTTCTTGACCTTGTGCTCCCTGAACCGCGGATTGTAGAGCCCGAAGTTCATGTAGAAGTTCTGCAGGTCGCACTCACCGGACTGGTCACAGACCGGGCAGTCCAGCGGGTGGTTGGCGAGGAGGAACTCGAGCACCATGCGCCGGCCGGACTCGACCTCCTCGCTCCCGGTGTGCACGACCATCCCTTCGTTCACGAACGTGTTGCACGCGATCTGCAGCTTGGGCGACTTCTCGATCTCGACGAGGCAGATGCGGCAGTTGCCGGCGACCGAGAGCGCGGGGTGATAACAGTAGCGTGGGATGAAGATCCCCAACTGCTCGGCGGCCTGAATGACCGTGGTCCCATCCGGCACACTCACCTCACGACCGTCGATGGTCAGGCTTGGCATTCCGCGGCCTCCCTGTCGGCGCTGCCTCCGGCGCGGATGTACTGCTCGAACTCGTCCCGGAACTTCAGGATGTATGACTGGACTGGCCACGCAGCGGCTTCCGCGAACACGCAGATCGTCATTCCTTCCATGCCTCCGGCGACACCGAGGAGGTCGTCCAGGTCCTCGAGCTTCCCTTGCCCAGCGAGGATGCGACGAAGGATGTCGTGCACCCAGGCGGTCCCTTCCCGGCACGGCGAGCACTGACCACAGGACTCGTCGGCAAAGAACGTCGACGCGGCATCGAGGGCCTTGACCATGCAGGTCGTCTCGTCCATCACGATGACGCCTCCCGAACCGGCCATGGTGCCGGCGGCCTTCAACGAGTCGAAGTCCATGGGCACGTCGATCTCATCGGCGGTCAGGATCTTGGCGGAGATCCCGCCAGGGACGACCGCCTTGAGCTCGTTTCCGTCGCGCACGCCACCAGCGTATTCCTCGCTCTCGATGAGCTCTCTCAGGGTGACGCCGACCGAAGCCTCGTAGACACCAGGACGGACCACGTGTCCGGACACGCAGAACAAGCGCGTGCCACCCTGTCGCTGCGTTCCGATCTCGGCGAAGCGGTCGGCGCCATTGCGCATGATGAAGGGGACGCAGGCCAGGGTCTCGACGTTGTTCACGATCGTCGGGCACGAGAACAGGCCGGAGATGGCCGGGAACGGCGGTTTCAGACGGGGGGACCCCTTCCCGCCCTCCAACGAGGTCAGGAGCGCGGTCTCCTCCCCGCAGATGTACGCACCGGCGCCGCGGTGGACCACCACCTCCAGATCGAAGCCGGTCCCCTGGATGTCCTTGCCGAGCCAGTTCCGTGCGTGGGCCTCGTCGATCGCGCGCTGCATCCGATGGGCCGAACGGAAGTACTCGCCGCGGATGTAGACGTACGCCTTGTGGCTCCCGATGGCGAACGCCGCGATGATCATGCCCTCGAGGAGGTTGTGCGGATCCCGCTCCATGATGTAGCGGTCCTTGAAGGTACCCGGCTCGCCTTCGTCGGCGTTCACGACGAGATACTTCGGCTGCGTCGTCTTCGGGATGAACGACCACTTCCGTCCGGCGGGGAACCCAGCACCGCCGAGACCGCGCAGGTTGGGTTTGGAGACCTCGGCGATCACGTCCGCCGGCGTCATCGACTCGAGGACGCGCCGGGCTGCCTCATATCCGCCCTGCGCGACGAAGGCGTCGAACCAGCAACCGTCCGGATCGCCGAAGCGACTGGAGAGCACTGGCCCGTCCGAACAGATGTACGGGTCCGGTTCCGGAGCGGACTCCGGTGCCCCGGGCGCGGACAATGCGTCCCCGATGACCTGATCGAGAACCTCTCCTTCGATCGGCCCGACGAAGCGCTCGTCCACCTGGACCATCGGCGCCATCTCGCACGCGCACAGACATTCGACCTGCGTGAGAGTGACCGCGCCGTCAGGCGTTGTCTCTCCCGGGCTGATGTCCAGGCGATCCTTGATCTGTTCCAGCAGGGCGTTCGCCCCGCGCAAGACGCACGGCGGACTCGTGCAGACCCGCAGCTCGCGACGTCCCACCGGCTGGGTATGGAACATGGTGTAGAACGAGACGACTTCGCGGACCTTGGCGATCGCCACTCCGAGCTGACGACTGACCCACGCCTCGGCTTCCGAAGAGACGTAGCCCTGATTCTCCTGGACCAGCCACAGGAGCGGGAGCATCGCCGCCTTCGGGTACTCGTAGCGCCGCAGGATCTCCGCGGCCTGGCCTTCGAGGTCTGACAGCTTCATCGGTCGAGCTCTCCCCCGATCATGTTGACGGACCCGAAGGTGGGGGTCATGTCGGCGAGCGACCCTCCGACGAGGAGCTTGGAGAGCACCGACATGATGGCGAAGCAGGGAGGTCGGACGCGTACCCGATACGCCCTGCCGCTGCCGTCGCTCACCACATAGAACCCCAGCTCCCCGTTGGCGCCCTCCACGGGGAAGTACACCTCCCCGACGGGCGGGCGCACGCCATGCCCGTGCATGACGAGCTTGAACTGGCGCATGAGTCCCTCGATGCTGCCGTACGTGTCCTCCTTGGGCGGGAGGAACGCGCGTTTCTCGTCCGTCGCGATGAACGGGTGCGCACCGCGACCCGATCCCTCGAGGCTCGGAGCCGTCACGGCACAACCGCCCGAGATGGTCGAGATCTCCCCCAGCTTGCCGAGATCCACCATCTCCGACGCGGGAATGGGCCGCCCGGTCTCCGGGTTGACCAGCACCGGGCCATCCGGCATCTGGCTCAGCGCGATCTCGACGATGCGCATGGACTGCTCCATTTCCTCGAGGCGCACCAGGTAGCGATCCATGTTGTCGCCTTTGCTCCCCACCGGAACGTCGAAGTCGATCTGGTCGTACACGGCGTACGGGCAATCCTTGCGCACGTCGTACTCGGAGCCGGTGCTCCTGAGGAACGGACCGGTGATCCCGTAGGCGATCGCTTCCTCCTTGGTGATCACGCCCGTACCGCACATGCGGTCAACGAAGATGCGGTTGCGAGTGAGCAACGCATCCGCCTCCTTGATGACCTTGCGCGTCTCCTCGAAGGCCTTCTCGCACGGCGCTCTGAAGTCGTCGGGGAGGTCGGCCTTCACTCCGCCGACGCGACAGTAGGTAACGGTCAACCGCGCGCCGGTCACCTTCTCGACGAGATCCCAGAGGAACTCGCGTGCCTTGATCATGTAGAGGAAGACCGTGAACGCTCCCAGCTCCATGGACACCGCGCCGATGCACGTGAGATGGTCGGTGATCCGCGAGATCTCCGAGAGGATGACCCGGACGTAGTGGCAGCGCTCCGGGACCGTGATCCCGAGCAGCTTCTCCACCGCCATGCAGTAGCCCATGTTGTTGATGAGCGGGGATACGTAGTTGAGCCGATCGGTGTAGGGGATGACGCCGTTGTAGTCCACGTTCTCCGACATCTTCTCGAAGGCGCGGTGCAGGTAGCCGATCTCGACGTCGGCTGACTCGATCAACTCGCCATCGAGCTCCGCGATGATGCGGATGATCCCGTGCATCGCCGGATGCGCCGGACCGATGTTGAGCAGCATGTCCCGCGTCTCGAACGCGTGCTCGTGGTCTGGGGTCGAGGTGGTGTCCATGGGCGGAGCTAGTTGCTCGGACCGATCAGCGGCTGGCGTTTGTTGACGGGGTAGTCCTTCCGCAACGGGTGGCCTTCGAATTCGGCGTACATGAGGATGCGCTTGAGGTTCGGATGACCCCGAAAACGGATCCCGAACATGTCCCACACCTCGCGCTCGAGCCAGTCGGCGCCGGGCCACAGAGACGTGAGGGAATCCAGGTCGTCGACGGACTCGTCGACGGGAGCCACGAGCCGCAGCCGGTGTCGGTGCGTGGATGAGTAGAAGTGGTACACGACCGCGAACCGCGCCTCGTCCGGAGGCCCGGGCCACGGGTCCTCGTCCGGAATCTGCGACGACGAGCGCACGTTCACGCCGGACGAGGCGAAGAACGCCGGCGCCGCCCCCTTCCCGAACGTGGAGTAGTCCACCGCGGTCAGGTCCATGAGGAAGTCCATCTGCAGCGCCGCGTCGTCCCTCAAGAACCGCGCAACGTCGAGCACGGACTGATGCTGCAGCACGAGCGTGTCGTCGCCCCGGAACGAATGAGTCGCCGTCACCGCCTCTGGAAACTCGGTGGTGACCGACTCGATCAGCGAAGAGGTGGTCATACTTCGAGGATGTCCGGGCGGGGTTCGGGCGCGGGCCGCTCACCGGTCCTGTGCTCGGTGGCGATCTTGTCCTGGAGCTTCATCAACCCGTCCAGGACCATCTCGGGCCGCGGCGGACATCCCGGGATGTAGACGTCCACCGGGAGAATCGTGTCGATACCCTTGACCGTCGCGTAGTTGTCGTAGAAGCCGCCGGTGCACGTGCAGACGCCGAACGCGATCACCCACTTGGGTTCGGCCATCTGGTCGTGGATGCGCTTCAGGACCGGCGCCATCTTGTGACTGATGGTGCCGACCACGAACAGGACGTCGGCCTGACGTGGCGAGAACCTCGGAAAGCCCGCCCCGAAGCGGTCGACGTCGTAGTGAGAACACGCGGTCGCCATGTACTCCATCCCGCAGCACGCCGTCACGAACGGGTACTGGAAGATCGAGAACTTGCGAGCCCAACCCAAGGCCTCGTCGAGCTTGGTGGTAAGAAACGACTTCTCGGTCATCGTTGGAGTTGGTCCTATGGAGTGGGCCCTAGATTACTTCCAATCGAGGGCGCCGTTGTCCCACGCGTAGACGTAGCCGATCATCAGGATGCCCAGAAAGACCGCCATCTCGATCAATCCCAACGAACCGAGATCTCTGTAGATCACAGCCCAGGGGTAGAGAAACACGAGCTCCACGTCGAACAGGATGAACAGGATCGCGATCAGATAGAACTTGACCGCCAGGTGTCCCTTCGGAAGCGCGATCGGATCCTGTCCGCATTCGAACGGCCCCATCTTCGCTGGCGTCGGGTTCTTGTTCCCCAGCTTCGAAGCAAGCAACACCATCCCACCCGCAACCAGGGTGGCGAGAACGAAGCTGACCGCGATCCCGATGTACTCGCTCACTGGCAGGACACCTCGCGAGCAGTGTACAGGTTCGGATTTGTCACGGGGATACCACCCAGGTTGCGAGGATGTCGGGGAAGATGCCGCCGATCAACGTGACCAACGCAGCCACTGCGAGCGCTGCGCAGACCGGAAGGGACAGATGCGGCGAGGCACTCTCTCGCGGCTCCTTCATGTACATGAAGACCGCCACGCGCATGTAGACGAACGCCGAGACCACGGTGCAGATCACCGCCAGAACGGCCAGCGGCAGATGGCCCGCTCGCACGGCGCTCTCGATCACCACGAACTTGGCCCAAAAGCCGGCCGTCAGGGGAATCCCGGTCAGCGACAGGAGGAACAGCAACATGACCGCGGCGACCCCGGGCCGCTGCGCAGCCAGGCCTTCGTACCCGTCCAGCCGCTTCCCGCGTTCGCCCAGGACGATGATCACCCCGAACACCCCGAGGGTCATGAATACGTAGAAGAACGCGTACGTCATCGTCGCCGATGCACCCTTGGCACTGCCGTCGGCGAGGCCCAGCAACGCGTAGCCAACATGGGCGATGGACGAGTACGCCAGCAGTCGCTTCATGTCGGTCTGGGCGAGGGCGATCACACTCCCCGCGACGATTGAGAGCCCAGCCATCCCAGCCAGGATCGTCGTCAACACCTCGGCCTGGGACGCGAACGCGGCCATGCAGATCCGCCCGAGCGCCGCCAATCCCGCCGCCTTGGAACCGGCGGCCAGGAACGCGGCGACCGGTGCGCTCGCACCCTCGTAGGCATCCGGCGCCCAGGAGTGGAACGGCACGGCGGCGATCTTGAAGCCGAGACCGGCCAGGATCAGCCCGATGGCCGCCACCTGCAGCGGGTCGGTCGCACCGTCGTTCGCGGAGAGAGACGCAGCCACTGCGGAGTAGTCGGTTTCGCCCGTCACGCCGTAGGTGAGGCTGATCCCGAAGAGGAGCAGCGCCGAGGCGAACGAGCCGAGGAGGAAGTACTTGATCGCGGCCTCGTTCGAAGTCGCCCGATCCACCGTGATCCCGACCAGGATGTAGGCGCAGAGCGTCGTCAATTCCAGAGCCAGGTAGAAGGTCAAGAGGTCCGTGGACGTCGCGGCGAACATCATCCCGGTCGACGCCAGCAAGAGCAGCGCGTTGTACTCGCCCCGCCGCACCGGCCTCTCCTCGTCTCTCACGGCGAGCAGCGCGGCCAGGACCAACGATGCCGAGACGAGGACCTTGAAGAACCGCGAGTAGCCATCGAGAGCGATGAGCCCACCGAACGCGCTCTCATTGCCCTCCGGCAGGAGGAGCCAACCGGACGTCGCGATCGCGGCGAGCCCGGCGAAGACGGTCACGACCGCGGCAACGCGCGATCTCTGGATTCGACGCGCGAGGAGGATCAGCACCAGCGCGGCGCCGACGAGGATCAGCTCCGGGACCACGTAGGTCAGGTCAGCCAGGGTCGGACCGCTCATGGGGCAAGTCCCGCCAGCAGCAACTCCACGGGCGCGTGGAGATACGAGAGGACGAACTCCGGGTAGACACCCAGGACCAAGGCGAGCGCGGCGAGTGGGAGAAGCGTCGCGACCTCACGGGCGTTCAGCTCGAGCGATTTCCCTTCAAGTCCCGGGTTGGGCGGGCCCATCACGACGCGGTAGTAGAGCCAGATCATGTACGTCGCCCCGAGGGCGATACCCCAGATCGCAGCACCACCCAGCCAGCCGCTGGTCTCGAAGGCGCCGGACAGGACGAGGAACTCGCTGATGAACGAGTTCAGCCCCGGGAACCCCGCGGCGGCCAGACAGAACAGGGTCAAAAACACGCAGTAGATCGGCGCGATCCTGCTCACTCCTCCGTAGTCCTTGATCTCGCGGGTGTGCGTGCGCTCATAGATCATCCCGACGCACAGGAACAGTGCAGCCGACACGATGCCGTGGTTCAACATCTGGAGGATCGCACCTTCGACTCCGTTCTGGGTGAGGGTGAAGATCCCCAGGGTGACGAAACCCATGTGGCCGACGCTCGAGAACGCGATGAGGCGCTTGACGTCGGTTTGGATGAGGGTCATGTACGCGCCGTAGACGATGGCCACCGCCGAGGTGACCAACATCGGCGTGACGAAGACCTCCACGCCCAAAGGAAGGACGGGGATGGACACGCGCAGGAAGCCGTACGCCCCCATCTTGAGGAGCACCCCGGCGAGGATCACGCTTCCCGCCGTCGGCGCTTCGGTGTGCGCGTCCGGCAGCCACGTGTGCACCGGGAACATGGGCACCTTGACCGCGAACGCGGCCAGGAACGCCGCGAACAGCCAGCCCTGGGCCTCCGGCTCCAGAGTCGCGTTGGCGAGTTCCCTGAAGTCCAACGTGCCACACATGGTGTGCAGAGAGATGACCCCGACGAGCATCAGCACGCTTCCGGTCAAGGTGAAGAGCAGGAACTTCACCGCCGAGTAGACGCGGCGTGGACCTCCCCAGACTCCGATGAGGAGGAACATGGGGACGACCATGAGCTCCCAGAAGACGAAGAAGAGGAAGAGATTCGTCGCGGCAAAGAGACCGATCATCGCGGTCTCGGCAACCAGCAGTGCGGCGTAGAACTCCCGCTCCCGCGTTCGGATCGCCGTCCACGAGACACCGATGCACAAGACGCTGAGCAACGTGGCGAGGAAGATGAACGGGAGGCTGATCCCGTCCACGGCCATGCCGTATCCGATGTTCCACGCCGGAATCCAATCCGCCGACTCCACGAGCTGCAATGCCGCCGAGCTCTTGTCGAACGTCGTGTAGATCGGGATCGAAATGGCAAGCGTCGCCACGGTCGTGACCAGGGCGATCCAGCGCGCGAACCGCGCGGGTCCTGCGAACAGCAGCAGCGCCCCCACGAGAGGCAGGAACGTCGTGACGGTGAGCACGTGCCACGTCATAGCGACATCACCGCCAGGGCCAGGAGCACCAGGAGTCCGGCCGCCATGATCAGCGCGTAGTGCTGCGCATGCCCGCTCGCCATGGTCTTCAACACACCGCTCAGGCTCTGGGTCCACCGCCCCACGGCAGCGACCGCCCGGTCCACCACGGTGCGCTCGAACCTGCCCACGAGGTGCGCCAGGCCCAGGACCGGCCGGCGGATCACCGACTCGTAGATCTCGCCGATGAAGTTGCGTTCGAGGTGGGCAAGAGGTCCTAGCAAGCGGGCCACCAACCCGGTGCCGCGACGGTAGAACCAGTCCGTGTCCAGGCTGATGGTGGGCTTCGGATCGAGGTGCTTCAGGAGCAGGAAGAACCCCCACGCCGTGAACGCGAGCATGCCGAGCGTCGCCGTCACGTGCCCCAGGGTGTATGGGCTGTATTCGGCTTCTTGTCCGGCGGGGTACTCGGTTTTCCAGCTCCCGTGAGCGGAGCCCGGGTGCGCATCGAGCCGCTCGGCATCGAACGGGAGGTGGTCGTACAGGAGGCTCGGGAAGACCCCGATCACGGTGCACGCAACCGCGGCGAGCGCCATGGCGACGAGCATGTTCCGCGGCGGCTCCTGAGCCCGAACCCCCGAGTCCTTTCCGAAGAACATGTAGTACGGGAGCTTCAATCCCGTGTGCAGGAACGTCCCCGCGGAAGCGAGGGTGAGCGCAAGAAAGATCCCGGAGAGGTGCTCCTCCCCCGCAGCGGAGACGATCATGGACTTGCTGACGAAGCCGCTGAACAAAGGCACGGCCGAGATCGCGAAGGCGCCGATCATGTAGAGGCCGAGAGTGATCGGCATCGTCTTGTAGAGACCGCCCATCTCGGTGAGCTTGCGTCGCCCGGTAACCTGCATGACGGCGCCGGCTCCCATGAAGAGGAGCGCCTTGTACAGGATGTGCGCGAACGCGTGAGCCGACGCGCCGTTGAGGGCGAGCTCGGTTCCGATGCCGACGCCGCACACCATGTACCCGACCTGGCTGATGATGTGGTACGCCAGCAGTCGACGCGCGTCGTTCTCGAGTACGGCGTAGACCACGCCGTACAGGGCCATCGCCGCTCCCAACCAGATGAGCAGGTCGGTGCCGGGGAAGCCGCGGATCAGGCAGTAGACCGCGGACTTGGTCGTGAACGCGGTCATGAACACCGCACCCGTCACCGTCGCCTCCGGATACGCATCCGGGAGCCACGCGCTGAACGGCGGAACGGCCGCGTTCACGAGGAACGCGACGAGGATGAAGGCCCACCCGACCGTGCCGACGCTTCCCTCCAGGTCGACGAACTCGAACGACCCGGTCTGGGACCACTGGATCACGATCCCGGCCAGGAGAAAGAGCCCGCCGACGACGTGGACGAGCAGGTAGCGGAACCCGGCAGCCACGGCGCTGCGGTCTCGGCGCCGCCACACCAGGAACACCGACGAGATCGCCATCAACTCCCAGAAGATGTACAGCGAGAGGAAGTCGCCGGCGAACGTCACGCCGAGAGCCGCGCCGGCGTAGATCAAGGCGGAGACGTGCTGGGTGTCGTCGTCGACGTGCAGCGCGTAGACCATCCCCACCAAGGCAATGATCGAAAACACGTAGGAGAAGATGAGGCTCAGGTCGTCCACCCGACCGAACACCAGCTTCTGTCCGGCGACGCTCACGACGCCGTGAGTGCCCTGATCCATGAGGATGCAGACGATCAGCGCCGCCGACGGAATGGCGAGCATCGCCACGCGTTTCAGCGGGCCCTTCAGGAATGGGATGACCCACGCGCCGAAGATGAGCAGGAGTCCTGGATGCACCCACTCAATCGTCATAGTGGTCCTCGCGTTTCATGAGCCACACGACTCCGATGAGCTTGGACAAGACGATGATCGCGACGCAGGAGATGAGCCCGTACAGCGAGCCGAACGCTGGGAAGCTTTCGAACCCGAGGTGATGCGGATCGCCCGGAAAGACCAGCGGCAGGACGATCTCGGCGGCGATCACCACGGCGAGGAACACGTAGAAGCCACGCTTGATCCGGGCGAAGCGAACGGGATCCTCGAGTTGTCTTTCCAGGAAGCTCACGGCATGACTCTTCCGGCAAGTTCCAGGACGGGACCGGGGAATATCCCCAGCAGCAGGCTCGCTGCCGCGGTGATCACGAGGGGCGCGACCATCCAGGGCACCTCACGGACGTTCTCCGAACCCGATGACTCCTCTTCGAAGTAGGCCTTGTACACGATGGGGCCGAGGTAGGCCGCGCTCAGGAGCGAGCTCAGCAGCAGCACGCCCAGCCAGACGAGACTGTGCCCGTCCACCACGCCCAGCGCGATGTTCCACTTGGAGACGAACCCGCTCGTGAGCGGAATGCCGATGATGCTCAAGGACGCGAGCGAGAACGCCGCCATGGTCCAGGGCATGCGCGTGGCCAGTCCCGACATCTGGCTGATCTCGGTCTTGCGCGTGGAGACGTAGATCGAACCTGCGCACAGGAACAGCGTGATCTTCGAAACCGCGTGGTTGCTGATATGGGCGCTCCCACCCAGCACCCCGGCGGCGTTCATCAACGCCCCTCCCAGGATGATGTAGGAGAGCTGACTCACCGTAGAGAAGGCCAACCGGGCCTTCAGGTTGTCCTGTCCGAGCGCCAGGAACGACGAGACGATGATCGTCACTGACGCAACGACCAAGGCCAACTGGTCGGCGCCGATCTCGAGCATGACATCGGCGCCGAAGATGAAGATGAACACGCGCAGAGTCGCGAAGACGCCGGTCTTGACCACAGCCACTGCGTGGAGCAACGCGCTCACGGGCGTCGGGGCCACCATCGCACCCGGAAGCCAGCTGTGCAGCGGCATGAGCGCGTTCTTCGCGAAGCCGAACAGGAAGAACGCGAAGATCAGCAGGAGCAGTCCGGGCTGCTCTTTGACCTGCGCGACCCCCATGATCCCGCCCTCGCGGAAATCCAGGGTCTTGGTCGCGTTGTAGGTCAGGACGATCGCGGCGACCAGGAACACCTTGGCGGCGCCCAGAAGGTAGATGGCGTACTTACGCGCGCCGGCTTTGGCCTCGGGCGTCTCCTTGTGTCCGACGAGCGGATACGTGAGCAAGCTCAACGCTTCGTAGAACAGGAACAGCGTGAAGAGGTTGGCGGAGAACGCGACCCCCATCGTGGCGGTCAGAGCGAGGGCGAAGCAGGAGAAGTAGCGGGTCTGCGCGTGCTCTTTGAGAGAGCGCATGTAGCCGATGGAGTAGAAGGAGGTCAGGATCCAGAGCAGCGACGCACCCGAGGCAAAGAGGATTCCGAACGCGTCGACCTTCAATGCAAGCTCGACCCCCGGGAGGATCTCGGAGAGGACGCACGACGGCCGGCGGTCGTCCAGGACGTCCGGGATCATGCTCGCCACGATGCCGAACATCACGACCCCGGCCGCAACGGACCAGAACTCCCTCAGGTTGGCACGGCGATCGCCGGTGCAGGCGATGAGGATCGCACCCAGGGCCGGAACGAGGACCGCAAACAGCGGCATGAGTGAATGCGTCACCATTTGAGGTCGGTCAAGTCCGCCACACCGGCCCCAGGTTTGTTTCGGTACAGGGCAATCACGAGCCCCAGACCGACCGCAGCTTCTGCAGCTGCCACCGCGATCACGAACAACGCGAGGACCTGTCCTCTCGCATCACCGAAATGCCAGGCGAACCCGATCAGGCTGAGGTTCACGGCATTGAGCATCACCTCTACGGACACGAACATCAGGATGATGTTCCGCCGGGTCAGGAATCCGAACAGCCCCACTCCGAAGAGCAGGGCACTCAGTCCCACGATTTCACCCACCGATACCGTCATCACGTCTGGGGTCTCGTCCGCGCGAGGACCACCGCGCCGACGATCGCGGCCAGAAGCAGAAGGGAAGCCATCTCGAACGGCAATGCGAAGGGACCGTAGAGCGCGTCGCCGAACGTCGCAAGACTGCTGGACGCCTCGGTGCTCTCGGGAGCAGGCGCCTTCACGACGTCTCCGAACGTCCCGTTGGACGCGATCCACGCGAGTCCCACCAGCGAGAGCACCAGAACGGCGGCAAACGGCCAGTGCTTGCCGAACCGACGCCCCGCCTCCTCCCCCGGCACGTCGAGCAGCATCTGGACGAACAGGTAGAAGATCAGGATGGCGCCCGCGTAGACCAGCACCTGCACCGCCGCGAGAAACTCAGCGCCCAGAAGCAGGAAGATGCCCGCGACGTGCATGAAGAGCGCCAGCACCCAGAGGATGCTGTGGACAGGATTCCTCCGCGTCACGGCGAGAATCGCGCACACGACGCACGCGACGGCCAGGTAGTAGAACGTCACATCAGCCACAACTCGACGAAGACCTCACTTGGTTTTTCGCGCGATGGCGATCGACACCACCGCGTCGGGATCCACATCTGGGCGGACATCCTACCCGCTGTCGCGACGAGCGGTGCCGGCAGCGGGGCCATCGCCCCAACCCGCGACCTCATCCACACCTACACCGCCGTAGCATCGGGGCGCGCAGCTGACGTCCGAGCACTGCCTGGACCTGAGACCGACGCTGCGATCGTGCTCCACGACGACAGGCGACGGAGTAGTCTCGCGGCCGAGTCGCATGACCAGTCCCACCTACATGACCCAGACGCGGAGCAAGAACGCGGTTCCGGAGCAGGTGGACGTTGCGATCGTCGGTGCCGGGATCGGCGGACTGACCTGTGGTGCCTATCTCGCCGGGGCGGGGTACCGCGTCGCCTGCTTCGATGGACACTATGTGGCGGGAGGATGCGCGACCCAGTTCGAACGTGGTCCGGCGGGAGCTCGCTACGCCTTCGACGTCGGACTCCATTACGTAGGTGACTGTGGTGGGCAGGGGACGATCCCCACCCTCCTGAGAGGGTTGCACAAGGACCTGGCCTGGAACGAACTGGACCCCGACGGTTTCGATACGCTGATCTTCCCCGACCTGGAGTTCAGGATTCCGGCGAATCGTGAGCTCTACCGAGAACGCCTCGTTGCCCTCTTCCCCGAGGACCGGAAGGGCATCGACCGCTACATGCGGTTCCTCCTGGACGTCCAGGAGGTGACGCTGGGTATGGAGCGGAGCGAAGGGAAGCTCACGGCATCCGGGTGGCTCCGCATCCTCCTCCACCATCGAAGCCTGATTCGCAACCACACCCGAACGCTCGCCGAGGTTCTCGACTCGTGCACCCAGGACGAGAGGCTGCGCGCCGTTCTCGCCGGGCAGCACGGGGATTACGCCCTCCCTCCGAGTCGCGCGAGCGCCATGCTCCACGCCGGGCTGTGCAATCACTACCTGCGCGGTGCCTACTATCCCCGAGGGGGCGGCCAGATGATCGCCAATGAGGTGGCGCTGGCCATCGAAGAATCGGGCGGGAGTATTCACCTGCGCAGGGCCATCCGCCAGATCCTCATGGTCCGAGGCCGTGCAGCAGGTGTGGTCGCGGAGGACGCCGCAGGCTCGCGGCACGAAGTGCGCGCGAAAGCGGTGGTATCCAACGCAGACCTCAAGAGCACGGTCCTGGGTCTCCTGGGTCCCGAGCATCGGCCGCGCAAGTGGGTCACACGCGTCACCGGAATGGAGATGCCCTATGGGATATTCCTGACCTGCCTGGGGATCGAAGGGGGTCTCGGCACCGACGCCCGCAATGCAAACTACTGGGCGTTCGACAGCCACGACACCGAGTCTCTCTACCAGCACTGTGGATCGGTGAAGGACTTCCAACCTCACGGCATCTACGTCACCAGCGCCACGCTGAAGGACCCGGACACCAGCGGTCACGCACCCAAGGGCGTCCACAACGTCCAGGTCATGACCTTCGCACCCGGTGACAGCGAGTACTGGGGAATCACACCGGCTGACCTCGAGGACGGGAGCTATCGGCGCGACGTGTTCTACAACCGTGAGAAGGACCGCATCGAGCAGAACCTGATCGACCGGATGGACACTCTCTTCCCTGGAAGCGCCGCGCGCGTGGTCTATCGAGAGTCAGCCACCCCCCTCTCCCAGAGTCGCTTTACCCGCTCCACCGGTGGCACTGGCTACGGGATTGCCGCCACTGTGGACCAGTTCCTGAGCAAGCGCCCCGGCTATCGTTCCCCGGTCGAGTCCCTGTACCTTTGCGGCGCATCCACGCGGGCGGGACACGGCGTCGCAGGAGCCATGACTTCCGGGTACCTCGCGGCACGCGTGATTGCGAAGGACCTGGGACGGGCTGTACCGGACGCCTATGGGTAGAGGACCGAAGTGCGAAGTCCGTCATCGGCCCAGAAACCTCCAGGTGACGGACGTGTATCGATGGAACCGCGGATCCTCGTTCTCGATCCTCCCGGTCCGCTGGCCGCTCTCATCCAGGTCGACGATCAGGTCCGCCCATCCGTGTTCGCCACGTTCGAAAGCGAAGGTCTCACCGTCGTCGCTGTAGAGACGTCGTCGGGACGCATGGTTCCCGTAGTGCCGGATCTCGAGCGCGATACCCTCGCCCGGTTTCGGAGCTCTTAGCAGCGGCGGACCGAGCGGTACCATCCCACCTTCCTTGACGAACACGGGCATCCGCCCGTCCTTCGGCGCAACCTCATGGACACCGCCCGTACCGATCAGGGCGCCGGTGTAGAAGTCGTACCAGCGCCCCTTGGGCAGGAGCACGCTGCGCTTGGATTCCCCGGCAAACAAGGGCGCGACCAGGATCGCGTCGCCGACGAAGAACTGGTCCTGGACCCGCTCGCGCCGCGTCGCTGCGTCGCCGACGTCGGCCCAGCCATCGACCAGCGGCATGGCGCGCATGGGCGGGACGCCACGAAATCGGTATTCGGCGAACGCCGTGTACAGGTACGGCATGAGGCGCATACGCAGCAGCGCCACCTCGCGAACCCGATCCTCGACCTCCGGGAACGACCAGGGGCGGGTCCCCGAGGACCACGCGTTGAGCATCGCCATCGGGGAAAAACACACCGTCTCCATACGGCGCAGCCACTCTTCGCCCGTTTTCGAGCTTCGCACTTCGGGAGTCCACAGCACGCCGAGAAAGCTGCTGCTGCACAGCGCGCGGATGAAGTCCTGGTGGCTGTACGCGTCGTTGTAGATCACGAACGGAAGCCGCGCCGCGCCGGCGTTGGTCCCCCGGACGAGGCCCCAGGTCCTACGGTCGCGCTTCTTGAACAGGTCGTACATCATGACCTGTAACCGCAGCCCGTAGGTCTGCCGGATCTGTTCAGCCGCGAGCCCCGACGGGAATCTCGCAACGTCCGGCCACAGCCAGCTGTCGAAGCCGTCGACCTCGTCGATCTTGAACCCCGAGACCCCGATGCCGACGGTCTCCTTCTCGAGGTGGGTCGTGAACAGCTCGCGCGCAGCGGGGACTTCGTAGTCGGGGATGATCCCGTTCCACACGAGGTGCGACGCCGCGTGAGGTGAGAGCTTCTTGTGCAGTGCGCAGCCGGGCCTCACGTACGGGTTCATCCAGAGGTTGACCCGCACTCGTCGGTCGAGCAACGCCTTCACGACCCCGACCGGATCGGGGAAGCGCTCGCGATCCCATTCGAACGTGCAAGGATACGCGGCGCTGTGCCAGCCGGGTTCGAGCCCGATGAAATCGAGCGGGAACCCGTGCGCATCGAACGCATCCACCTCGGCCGTGATCTGCTTGGCGGTGAACCGGGTCGGAGTCCGGTGCGTGAACCCGAGGCCCCAACGCGGGGGCATCGCGCCGCCGCCAGAGAACAGGACGAAGCGTCGGACGGCATCCAGGGGTGTCGGTCCGGCGAAGACGTAAACGCGCGCACCGGGCGCCGGAACCAGGATGTCGATCGAGTCCGATCGAGGGTGCGCCTGCCAGTTGCGGTCACGGTTGCGGTCACGCAGTGGTGGCGGATCCTCGGCGTCCTTGCGCAGCGACGTCCCCACCCAAACCCGAACATATCGCGCGCTGTCGACCAGCACCCCGTATCCCTGGCTCGACACCCAGAACGGGACCGGTGCGTGCGTTCGGCCCGGCGTCGCACCCCAGTGGTCCATGTGCAGGGTCATGATCTGCCGGTTGCGGCGGACGTGCTTGAAGCCGAGGCCGAGACCGTAGACGTCCTCCCCCGCGCCAAGTGGGAATCGCAGCGACGACTGCCCGCCGCGGGCCCATCCTCGCGCCGAGCCTTTCGCGAAAGGGAACGAAGCGTCGGGCAGCGCCTTCATCGCCGCAACCATCGGAGACCCGCCCGCGACCGACAGCAGACTGAAGGGCTCTGGCGCGCCGACGTCGGCCGCCCACACGCCCGGCGCGACCGATCGAAACTTCAGCGAGGCGTCCTGCGCCCCGGCGAACGCGGTGAGAACGGCGACGATCGACAAGCTGCGCAGCATGAGGTGCCCTCCGGGGCGGGGCATTCTACTGATTCCCTGAGCTCGCATGACGCAGGTCCCGCCGCTGAGTGGGGTCCAGGTAGGATGCAATCGCAGTGAGCAATCTCCCGCGAATATTGACCGTACTGTTGATCATCGTTGGACACGCGGTGACCGTCAGCGCGCAGCCCGACCGTGGCTCGCGCCACTGGGCCTATCGCGCACCGGTGCGACGGACGCCGCCGGACGTCGTCAACGGCGCGTGGGTCAGGAACGCGATCGACCGGTTCGCGCTGGCCAGGTTGGAACTCGCAGGCATCAGCCCGGCCTCCGCGCTGGACCGCGCGCGCCTGATCCGCCGCCTGTCGCTGGACCTCATCGGTCTGCCCCCGACCCTCGCGGAGGTGGACGCGTTCGCGAACGACCGCAGTCCCCACGCGTACGAGCGCCTCGTCGATCGGCTGCTGGCATCGGCCAGGTACGGCGAGCACTTCGCGCGTCACTGGCTCGATCTTGCCCGGTATGCCGACTCGAACGGGTTTCAGGCCGACCAGCTCCGGGAGAGCTGGGCCTACCGTGACTGGGTCATCGACGCGATGAACCGGGACCTGCCGTACGACCAGTTCGCAGTGGAGCAGATCGCGGGCGATCTGCTGCCGCAACCGACGCTCGCTCAGCGCATCGCGACGGGCTTCAATCGTGCCGTTCCCTGCAACGTCGAAGCGGGCGTGCATCCGGAGGCGAACCGGGTCGACCAGGTCGTCGACCGCGTCAACACCACCGCGACGGTCTGGTTGGGATCGACCCTGGCGTGCGCCCAGTGCCACGACCACAAGTACGACCCCTTCTCGCAGTCGGACTACTACCGGGTGTTCGCGTTCTTCAACCAGACCCCTCTGGAGGTCAAGAACCCTGGCGGCAAGGGCGTACGATTCGATTTCTGGGGACCGACCGCCGACCTACCACTTCAACCCGAACAGACGGCGGAGCGCACCCGCCTGCGCAGCGAGGCCGCCGGGTTGCAGAAACGTCTCGATCGCATGAAACGCGATCGGCCGACCCGGGCAGCCGCCTGGGAGCAGCGCGCTCGGCGTGCCCTCTCCACCGCCCCGCGCTGGCGCGTTCTCGAGATCGCGAAGTTCTCGTCGACCGGCGACGAGGATGCGGAGACTCTCGGTGACGGTTCGGTGCTCGTCGGTGGGCGTCTTCCGGGCACCGCGACGTACACCG
>NZBC01000274.1 GCA_002687715.1 Planctomycetota bacterium
ATCGAGAAGAGCCTGGGCATCGAGGATCACCTCACCACCATGACCAACGTGGAACGGCACAGCCGGATCCACACCTACCGCGGCGGCACGTTCTCGATCGAGCGCCTGCGCCAGACGCTTGCGTTCGCCAAGGAACACGCCGAGTTCTCTCCCGAGCTCATCGAGATCGCGCACTGGCCGGAGGACTTCTCCGAAGTCAGTCGCGAGGACCTCGAGGGCCTGAAGACCATCGCCACCGATTTCGGCTGTGAGGTGTGGCTCACCGCGCACACCAGCCGAGAGACCGAGGTCGACGCCAGCGGCCTGCCCGCCGTGCTCGCACCGTTCGCAGAGCTGCTCTCCGTCGTCATCTCGATGGAACCGGAGGCGCGTCGGGTACTGCTCAAGTTCGTGAAGGTCCACGACGGGGCGCCCCCCGCCGGCATCAACCTGGATTTCGATCCGCGGCGGATGCTGCTGCGCTGGCGCTGATCACTCGATCGGCCACAGCGCGAGATTCCACGCTTCGACGATGAGGTTGGTCAGGGCGTGTCCGATGATGCAGGGCGCGAGGGATCGCGTTCGCTCGTACACGAGTGCCGTCACGATCGCGAATACGAACGTGCTCACGTACCCGTCCAAACCGTACAGGTGATAGGCAGCGAAGGGTGCCGCTGCGACGAGCGCTGCGGGGGCGACGGCAAAGTGACGCCGCAGGGTCGCGTAGAGCACGCCGCGAAACACGACCTCCTCGAGGACCGGCGCCCAGATCAGTGTCGCAATCGCATCGACGATGCGGATAAACCCGGTTCGCGAGGGAAGGGGAACGGCGTGGTCCCCGGCCTGCACCCACTCGGGTCCGAGGACGAACTGGATGACCGGCCACGATGCCAGCCATACGGCGACGATCGTGAGGGCCCCCAGGACGCTCCATCGCGACCCGCCGCGCAGGAACCAACGAAGCCCGCCGCGGCCCGTCGTCAGCCGTCGGCCGGCGAGAATGACCACGGGCAACATCAGCCACACCACGGTCCAGCCCGAGATCACGGCGAGCAGATGTTGCAGGGGCGTCGTGACCCGAGAACCCACCCAGGCGGCCGACACCATGAAGCTGATCGGCAGGTAGAGCACCAGCCCGACCCCGATGGTGACCCACCCATCGTCGAGGGACCAAGGTGCCAGTGGAGACCTCCGCCTCCGACGACTGGCCAGGAAGCCGGCAACGGCCGCCAGGGCGCCCACCGCCATCAGCAGGTTCTCGGTCGCTCCGATCCCGTCCAACCAGGGGCTGTCCGTCCTCCCCGCGTCGCGCTGCGGAACGAGCGCCACGTAGTCCAGGGTTCGGTCGTATGACGGCAATCCCAGAACCCACCCCAGCAGGATCGCGAAGCCCCAGGCCCCTGGACTCCCCCAGCCGCGGACATCGCGCGCCGGCGGTGGAGGTGGGCTCGGTTCTTCGGCCGGGTCCGGCGGGAACGTCACCTCTTCCTCATCGGCCATCGGGGCATCATCGTCGACGCGGCGAGCCGGTGCAACGATGGGGGCAGCCTGCTAACGTCCCGACGCCATGAAAATCGTCAGCATCGGTGGCGGCCCGGCGGGGCTCTTCTTCTCGATCCTCATGAAGAAGATGGTCCCGGATGCACAGATCACGGTGCACGAGCGGAATCGTCCGGACGACACGTTTGGATGGGGCGTCGTGTTCTCCGACGAAACGCTCGACAACATCCATGAGGCCGATCCGGAGAGCCTGGACGAGATCGCGCGGTCGTTCATCCATTGGACGGACATCGAGACCTACTATCGAGGTTCGTGCGTCACCTCGACCGGCCACGGGTTCTCCGGGCTCTCGCGCAAGCGGTTGCTGAACATCCTGCAGGATCGGTGCGAGTCGCTGGGCGTGGAGCTGCTCTTCGAGTCGGACGTCGCGGACCTCGATGCGGTCAGCGATGGCGCGGACCTCGTGCTGGCCGTCGATGGCGTCAACAGCTTCATTCGCGACCGCCACGCCGACGTCTTCAAGCCGACTCTGGACTGGCGCCGTTGTCGTTTCTCCTGGCTCGGCACGACCAAGCCGCTCGACGCGTTCACGTTCGTGTTCGCCGAGGGCGAGCACGGGCTGTTCCAGGCCCACGCGTATCCGTTTGAAGACGGACTCTCGACGTGGATCGTCGAGACCCGGGAGGAGTGCTGGCGCGCGGCCGGCCTCGATCAGACGACCGAGGAGGAAACCGCCCGGTACTGCACCGACCTCTTCGCACCGTGGCTCGACGGCCACCTCCTGCTGAACAATCGATCGTTGTGGCGGTCGTTTCCGACCGTTCGCTGCGAACGCTGGTACCACGACAACATCGTGCTGATGGGCGACGCCGCGCACACGGCCCACTATTCAATCGGGTCGGGGACCAAGCTCGCGATGGAGGATGCGATCGCGCTCCGAGACGCTTTCGTCGAGCATGCGGGCAGGCCGACCGAGCAGATCCTGGCCGCGTACCAGGACGCGCGCCATGTCGACGTGCTGAAGACCCAGAAGGCGGCCCAGACCAGCCTCGAGTGGTTCGAGAACTCCGCTCGGTACCTCCGCCAGGACCCGCACCGGTTCCAATTCAACCTGATGACGCGGTCGAAGAAGATCACGTACGACAACCTCCAGCTGCGCGACCCGGCGCTCGTCGAGACCGTCACCGAGCGGTTTCGCGTCGAGGAGGACGCTCCGAAGGACTCTGACGGCAACGCTTCCCCGCCGATGTTCGCGCCCTACCGGCTGCGAGGCATGACCCTCGCCAACCGGATCGTGGTGAGCCCGATGTGCCAGTACTCGGCGACGGATGGCACCGTGGACGACTGGCATCTCGTGCATCTCGGGAGCCGGGCGATGGGCGGGGCATCTCTGGTGATCACCGAGATGACCAACGTCAGCGCAGACGGGCGGATCACCCCGGGGTGCGCGGGGATCTACTCCGACGAACACGTCGCAGCATGGCGGCGCATCACCGACTTCGTTCACGCGAGCACGCCGGCGAAGATCGGCCTTCAGATTGCCCACGCGGGCCGCAAAGGTTCGTGCGCGCATCCGTGGGAGGGCCGCGACGTCCCGCTGACCGAGGGCGGGTGGTCGACGATCGGTCCGTCTCCGGTTCCGTTCGAGGACGACTGGCCCACGCCGAGAGAGATGGATCGCGCGGACATGGAGCGGGTTCGCGACGAGTTCGTGCGGGCGACCGAGCGGGCGCTCGAGGCCGGATTCGACCTCCTCGAGGTCCACATGGCGCACGGGTATCTGCTGTCCAGCTTCATCTCCCCCGCGTCCAACCGCCGGGATGACGAGTACGGCGGCCCGCTCGTGAACCGCATGCGCTGGCCGCTCGAGGTGTTCGACGGCGTCCGAGCCGCGTGGCCCGAAGACCGGCCAATCTCCGTCCGCATCAGCGCCACCGACTGGGTGCCCAAGGACGCGGACGGGCTGACCGGTGACGATGCGGTAGCGGTCGCTCGCCTGCTCCAGGAACACGGCTGCGACCTCGTCGACGTCTCCAGCGGTGGCAACACGCCGGAGTCCGAACCGATCTATGGGCGCATGTACCAGGTGCCGTTCGCCGAGCGCATCAAGTACGAGGTCGGTGTCCCGGTCATGGCCGTCGGAGCGATCCTCGGCGCCGATCACGCCAATACGGTCCTCGCAGCCGGTCGTGCCGACCTCGTGTGCATGGCCCGACCCCACCTGCGCGATCCCTACCTCACCCAACGGGCCGCGAGCGAGCTGGACTACCCCGACCAGTGGTGGCCGGGCCCGTACCTCGCTGGGCGGCCGGCGCGACCCACGTCATGACGGAGCCCGACATCAAGTCAGCCGCGGTCGATAGCGTTGCGGCTCGCGCCCGGCTCGAGGGACGCCTCCGCATTCGGACGGCCGCCCGAGACGATGCCCGCCGGCGCGAGCGGCTGCTCAGCATCACCGGTTTCGCGGTGCTGGTGGGCGGCATCATCCTGATGCTCGCCACTGCCGACAAGATCGTGCCGTTGCCGTGGTGGGGCGCGCTGGCGGCCCTTGCCGGCACCCTCGTTCCGACGATCATCCTTCGCGAACGGGCGACCACCGCCCGCCGGCGACACGGCTATGCCATCACCTGGATCGAAGAGGGACTCGCCCGCCTCGATGATCAGTGGCGCTTCGGTCAGGCGGACGGCCAGGAGTACGCCGACCCCGAGCATCCCTTCGCTGCCGACCTGGACGTGTTCGGTGCGCACTCGGTCTACGAGCGTACGAATGGCTGTGCGACGACCCTCGGCCGCGACGCGTTGGCCGCGGTCATGCGGGGCGAGGCGAAGTCCGACCTTCCGTCACGACAGGCTGCCGTACGTGCCCTGGCCGACGACCTGGGTTGGCGCGAGGCCTTCGCCGTCGAGCTGCGCGGTTTCCGGGACTCCGCGGGTCGGACCCCCGTGGAGCGCGAGACGATCGACGAGAAGACGCGCGCGCTGATCGGATGGGGGGATTCGCCGCCGCCGCCACTCGACCCCATGTGGCGGATCATCCGCGACTTCGCGCTCGGCGGCGGGTTCCTCTTCGTCCTCGTCCAGGTCATCTTCTTCTCCTGGGCGTGGTGGGCCGTGGTGCCGGCCTATCTCCTGAACTTCACCCTTCTCGGCGGTGCGAAGGACATCGAGGCGGATCTCGACCGCTTCGAGGCTATTCGGCGCACACTGGACGACTGGGCCCGCGTCATCCGACAAGTCGAGGCGTGCACGGTCGACGCTCCGCTCGTGGAGTCCTTGCAGGAGGAGCTCCGCCGGGAAGGCATCCAGGCGTCCGCCGCGATCCGCGATCTCACGGGACGGGTCGACCGACTGTCGTCGCGACGGAACATGTACTACGCGCTGACGCTCGACGTCGCGTTCCTGCTCGACCTCCACTTCCGGCGTTCGCTGCTCGCGTGGAAGCGAAGACACGGCCATCTCATCGACACCTGGCTGCATGCCTCCGCCCGCATGGAGGCGCTGGCGTCCCTCGCGAGCTACGCCGCCGCCGTACCCGGACACGCGTGGCCGGAGCTCACCGAGACCGGTGACGTGCTCGACGCGACGGATCTCGCGCACCCCCTGCTCCCAGCGAATACGCGGGTGGGCAACGACCTGACCATCGCGGAATCGGGGTCGCTGTTCCTGCTCACGGGATCGAACATGAGCGGGAAGAGCACGTTCTTGCGAGCGTGTGGACTCGCGGTCGTGATGGCGCGTGCCGGCCTGCCGGTCTCCGCGAGTCAGCTACGATTCCGCGACCAGCGGGTCGTGACCTGCATGCGCACGCAGGACGACCTCAGCCGCGGGTCGTCACGGTTTCACGCCGAGGTCCGGCGGCTGAAGGAGTGCGTCGATTTCGCGCGCGACGGCGGCCTGACGCTCGTGCTCCTGGACGAGATCCTCGCCGGCACCAACTCCAAGGAACGTCACATCGGTACGGAAGCGGTCCTGAACGGACTCGCCGACCTCCCCGCCTCCACGTTGATCGCGACCCACGATCTCGAGCTTGCCGGCGTGATCGAACGCGCTCCCGGTCACGGCGCCGTGAAGCACTTCCGCGACCAGGTCGTCGATGGCCAGATGACCTTCGACTACCTGCTCCGGGACGGGCTGTGCCCGTCGACCAACGCGCTGCAGGTGATGCGCCAGGAAGGGCTGGAGGTGCCGGAGTAGTTCGCGCTCCTGGCGATCGGTCGCGGGGGCGGCAGCGATCGCCACCGCGGCCAGCGTCCACCGCTTCCCATCAGAACGTCGCCAGGTGGGCCGCACTCACCACACGAAGTCCTGTGAACGCAGCGTCTGCAGTGGCGAGGGCGCTGAATATGGTGGTTCCGGCGGGGACCGACGGGGGGACGAGGAGCCGCACTTGCAGGTCGCCAGCACCGTCGACTGTGCCGAGAGTCCCCAGCAGCCATGCCGGAGGGGTCAGTGCGTACGGCACGAATGGGTCCACGGACAGATCGATTGGAACCCAGGTGCCAGCGGCCACATTGCGGGTCGCGGTGAAGGCGAACGGTGCGAAGTAGGGCATGCCGGCTTCGCTCGGCAGAGTGTAGTCCATGGTCAGCCATCCCCCGGTCGTGGGTGACGGATAGGTGATCGTCAGGCCAAGCGCTGGCCCTGAGGCGACGAACGGATTCGTACCGTTGATCAGCTCCGTTCGGTTGGGCGTGCCGTCACCGTCCAGGTCGCCGGTCGGGTCGGTGTACATCGCGTAGGTGTGGAGGGTCGGATGTCCTCTAGCCGGGCCCGAGCTGAAGGGCATGTCACCGAGCGGCACGTGGGCGACCGGGCGATGCGGAGGATCCGCAGGCAGCCGGCTCCAGCGCTTGCGCGTCGGCCCCTGGGAAACGTCCGCTTCGCTCACCCAGATCCTGTTTCGACCGTCCAGGTAGAGGGCGGCCATCCCATAGCTGGGACTGGGATTCGGCTGCACGAGCGAAGGCCAGGTGATGTCGAGACCGGGCGGTGCGAACGGGAGGGTCGTGTGACCGCCTGGGTGGACGTGGAGCCGTGGCTCCGGTGGCGGGGTGAAGAACAAGATCGTGCCGTCGAGCCTGATCGCCACATTCGCGTTGAACCCCTGAACCGCCGAGCTGCCCGAGGGTAGCAGCGTGCCCTGCGGTGCCTCCACCACGACGCCCGTTGCGTCCACGTGACAGGCGGAGCCGACGATGGGGAGACCCAGTGGAGCGGGCTGGCCGGGAACCGGCGATCCAATTACCCAAACCCCCTCGGCCTGTCCGGGGAGGAGATGGTCGACGTTCAGGGCCAGTGCTTGGGCCAGTGTCCAGTTCGGGTTCAAGCGCATCAGCGGGCGGTAGCCACCCCATTTCAGACCGACCCAGACCGCCCCTGACGACGAAACGAGCACTCGCATGCCCGAGAAAGGTCCAGCCTGCACGCCCGGTGGGAACAAGGCCAACAGGTCGAGGGAGCGCAAGAGGGCTCCATTGGGATGGTACTCGTGCAGCCAGACTGATCCGGGCCCCGCTGAGTGGATTGACCCCAAGATCACCGTTCCCTGGCTGGTCGGCACGATCTCGTGCACGACGCCGGGGTGTGCAACCTCCATCGCGAACCGCCCAGCCGTGTCGTACCTCCGCAGGACCAAGGCGACGGGGTCAGCCATCCACAGGTCTCCGAAGATACCCATGGTCAGAGACCCTCCGGGCAGGTGCCCGGGCGGAAGTGGATGAATCGACGTTGCCCCGGTATCCGTGTCGGTAAGTAGCAGTTCGGGGGTGGGGAACATCCAGTTCGGGATGTCGGGTGGGTAGGCAATCGAAGCGATGCGGTTCAGTGGTGACGCCTGGGCGCAAAGGGGGCCCGATGTCCAGATCGCGACGAAGATGATCGCGACGAGACACGAGGTACCTTGCGGCCTTGGAGACCTGATGGCTTCTCTCCCAGCGCACGGACCTCCGTGCAACGTCACGGTGGGGACCGGGAGCGTTCCGATCTACGGAACCTCGGAGGTCCGGGCAGCGACCGTCATCATAGCCCGGACCCGGCCTGTGTAGGCGGGGACCTCTCTGTGTCGATGTTGGCTAGATTACGGTTCGATCTCGGGACCCGGCGCGGCTTCGAAGGGTCCGTGCTGTCGGAAGATCGGTCACACGCTCAGACCGTACTGCTTCCGCCGCACGATCCAGCACCCGAGCACGAACGCGATCCCGCACGTCCACAAGAGTGACGAGACGGCTTCGCCATAGGGAATCCAGAGCGTCCCCGCTGCGACCTCGAGCTTCTCCCACAGGTCACCCGTAGGTTCGGCGATGAGCAGGCTCCGCAGGTGGTGCAGAACCGAGAGCTCGGCCGTCGTGCCGGGCAGGTTCGCGAGCAGCGCTTCCATGGTGAATGCGTACCCGACGCCCACCGCCAGCGGTCGTTTCACCCACGCGCCGATGGCGGCGAATATCGTGACGTAGGCCAGGCCACCGAGCACCGAGATGGGCAGGACCGGGGCGATGACCTCGTAGGTGGTGGGCCCATCGGCGACCTTCCCCGTGGTCATCTCCGCCGACACGAACAGTCCGCCGACCATCGCGGTGACCACGGCCGCGACCTGGACCTGGGCCGCGAGCAACCGTCCCGTGAAGAACGCGATGCGAGACACCGGACGGACGAATACCCAGGTGATCGTACGGTCCATGATCTCCTCTGCGATCACGGCCGCGCCGCCGATGAGCGCGATCAAGGGAAGCATGACCTGCATCGCCAGGAACCACGTCACGTTCATGACCGGAGCATGAAGCGGGACGCTCCGCCCGGCCGTCGCGAGGATGGGGAGCGAGGGCACTGCCGCCGCCATCAACATGACCAGCGTCCGCCGGGTGCGCACCATCCGCCAGAGGTGGGTGGTGAAGACGAGCAGCGTGGTTTGGATGCTCTCGCGGATGTGCAGAAGGACCGTCGCCATCACGTCACCATGTAGTCGAACACGGCTTCCAATGACGCATCCGGGCTTTCCAGGGAGAGGACTCCGCACGAGGTGTCGCAGACCCACGTGGGCAAACGCTCCAGGAACAAGTCCAGGTCGACGGTCTCGACGTGCAGCCGGGCGCCGTCGGGGTCGAGGGCCGCCGAGACGACGAACTCCTCCTGCAGCAGGCGGCAGGCGAGGGCGCGGGGGCGGTGCGCACGAACCACGACCTTGCGCGGGTGGTGGACGAGCAGATCGCGCATCTCGGCGACCGACCCCTGGCCGAGGATGCGGCCGTGATTCAAGAGGACGATCCGGTCCGTGAGCGGCTCGACCTCGTGGAGCACGTGGCTCGACAGGAGGACGTGTGCGCCCCGAGCGCGGGTCTCCTGGAGGATGCGCCCGACGAGGCGTCGCGCGAGTGGATCGAGGCCCGCGAGCGGCTCATCCGCGACCAGCAGCTCGGGCTCGTGGGCGATGGACTGGGCCAGCTTCACGCGCTGCCGCATGCCCTTGGAGTAGCCCCGGACTGGGCGATCGGCCGCATCCGTGAGCTCCACTGTCTCCAGGACCTTCGTGGTGGTGGTTCGAGCATCGGTTCGCGCCAGCCCCTGCAGCCGCATCGAGTACTCGAGGAACGTGCGCGCGGACATGTCCTCGTAGAGCGCGTCATCGGTCGGGCAGTACCCGATGCGCGCGAGCAGCCGGCGGTTGGCGAACGGCGTTTGGCCGAGTACGGCGATCTTCCCCGTCGACGGACGGATCTGGCCGGTGACGAGCTTGACCAACGTGCTCTTGCCGGCGCCGTTCGGGCCGATGAGGCCGGTGATCCCCCCCCGAATCTCCAGGTCGACGCGGTTCAGCCCGAGCACCTGCCCGTACCAGCGGGCGAGGCCGTTCGCGATGATGATCGGCCCGCTCACGCAACGACCTCCCATCGACGGATGCGCACCGCGATCACGCAGCAGCAGACGAGCATGATTGCGCACAGGGACGCCGCCGACCACCACGTCGGCCACTGGTAGAACTGCTGCCGGACGTCCAGGAAGTGGTTCCCGACCTTGCCCAGGCTGGTCAGCGGTGACAACACTCTCCACGCGCGCTCGCCGAGGAGGCGAGCCAGGATGCGTGACAACGCGTGGGGCAAGAGCACCAACGCGAACATCGCCATCATCGCGAACGACTTCTTGGACGCAACGGCGGACACGGCGAGCGAGAGGGTCGAGTAGAAGGCAACGGTGAGGAATCCGAAGGCGAGCGTGCCCCAGACGGCCTCCCCCTCGTCGCGGACGAATTGCCAGTCTGGCGACATCCACGCCGCCGACCCGACGATGAACATCCCAGGGACGATCACTCCGAGCGCGCCGTAGAAGAACACCGTGCACCACCGCCCCAGCACGTAGTCGAGGCGGGTCAGCGGCCGCGAGAAGTAGAGCACGTGTGCGCCAGCACGCCGGTCTTCGCACAGCAGCCCGCAGCCGAACCATGCGATCAGCAGCACGGCAAACAGGCGGCTGTAGAGGAAGAACGTGCTGATGAGGAACTTCACGTCGAGGGTGATCTTGAATATCCGCTTCGCGGTGATCATCGCCCTCATCATGGGGCCCCCGATCTCGGACATCCCCTGCTCGGCGCCGTACAACATGAAGATCTGCGCGCTGAAGAACAGCATCCACCCAACGGGGAGTGTGTAGAGCAGGAGCAGGGGTAGCTTGCGCTTCCAGCCGAGCCGGATGCCGGCCCAAGCCAACGGAGCGAACCGGGGTGCGGTCATCGGGCGGGCTCCTCGTCGAGGAGCTGCATGAAGACCTCCTCGAGGGAGCGGGTCGTCGGCTCGACGGCGGCGATGGTCACGCCCACATCGAGAGCGACGCGGAACAGGGGGTCCGCATCGCGGATTCCCGCGGGCAGGCGGACGCGCAATCCCTCGCCAGGGTTCTCCAGCTCCATGCCGGCCGCGCGCGCAGCGTCGGAGAGGGTGTCGGCCTGCGCCGGATCGGTCAGCTCGAGCTTGAGCCAGTTGCCGTCTCCCCGGGTCATGTCGGCGATGGTGCCCTGGGCACGGACGTGCCCCTGATGCAAGACGACCACGTGATCGCACGTCCGCTCGACGTCCGGCAACAAGTGCGAGCACAGCAGGACGCTCTTGCCGTGCTCCGTCGCGAGCGTGCTGACGAGGTCCAGCATGCGGATGCGCCCCTTCGGGTCGAGTCCGTTGGTCGGCTCGTCCAGGAGCAGGATCGGCGGATCGTGGACCAGGGCCTGTGCGAGCTTCACCCGCTGCTGCATGCCGGTGCTGTAGGTCGCGACGTCCCGGTACCGGGCCTCGTCCAGGCCCACGTAGTCGAGCACCTCGTGGGCGCGAGCCATCGCGTCCGGGCCGTCCATCCCGCTGATCCGGCCGAGCGTGGCGACCGTCTCCACCGCGTTCATCTGGGGGAGCAGGCACGATCCTTCCGGCATGTACCCGACCTCCCGGCGCAGCCCGAGGCGTCCCGCGCGGGTGGACGGATCGTGCCCGGCGACGTCGACGGAGGCGCCCTGGGGACGCAGGAACCCGAGCAGCACTTTCAGGAGCGTGGTCTTCCCGGCGCCGTTGGGGCCGAGCAGGCCGGTGGTCCCGGCGGCGATCTCGACGTTCACGTCGGCGAGCGCGCGGACACTCCCGTAGCTCACCGACAGGTCGTCCAGGCGAACGACCGGTTGCAACTCTCCGCCCTCCATCGCTTCGGAGTATACGATCCCGCTCTCGAGAAGACGCCCATGAACCGAAGCCTCGTTCTCCTTATCATCCTCGCTTTCGCATCCCGGCCAGGACTACACGGCCAGAAGCGTCCATCCCTCGAGCCGTTTCCCGACCTGACCTTCCCGACCGTGGTCTGGAACGGGCGGGGGCCGGGCCGGATCTCCGAGTTGCGGGGGTATCCCGTGCTCGTGGTGTTCACCGATCTGGGCCGCGAGGGTGCGGGGGTCGCTCCGTCGCTGCTCCAGCAGGCGGAGCGGCACCTGGGCGGCCAGGGAATCGAGACCTTGCTCTGGCAGGTACGACCTCGCCGGGATCTGGCGACCGAGGTCCTCACCCGCTGGCCGCGTCTCCGGGCGACGGTTGTCGTCGGTGGTCCGGGCAAGGACGCCGGGATCTCCCCCATCCC